>JBGSPK010000266.1:0-2925 GCA_041738665.1 Sphingorhabdus sp.
ACTCTTCTGTGATTTAACGCGCGGCCAGCACATCATCGGCAACGAAGGCGTTGTGTTGCCGTTCATAGCCAAATTGGCTGGTTGGACCGTGGCCGGGGATGAAGGTCACATCATCCCCGAGCGGCCATAATTTTTGGGTAATCGCATTGATTAGGTCGGCATGGTTGCCACGCGGAAAATCGGTGCGTCCAATTGAACCTTGAAACAGCACGTCGCCGACAATCGCAAGGCGGCTCGGGCCGTGATAAAATACCACATGTCCCGGCGTATGTCCGGGGCAGTGAATAACATCTAGGGTCAGATTGCCGACGGTCACTGTATCACCATCTTCCAGCCAGCGATCGGGTTCAAATGTGTGTGCCTCCATGCCCCAGCGCGGGCCATCGTCATCAAGCTGCGCGATCCAGAAACGATCTTCTTCCTGCGGACCTTCGATCTTCAGCCCCAGTTCCTTCGCCAGCATACCCGCCTGCCCGCAATGGTCGAGATGGCCGTGTGTGACGAGAAGCTTTTCCAGCTCCACCCCAGTTTGTGCGACCGCTGCCCTTAATTTGTCCAAATCCCCGCCGGGGTCGACCAGCGCCCCCTTGTTTGTCTCGGTGCACCAGAACAATGTGCAATTCTGCTGCAACGGGGTGACAGGAATGATCGCGGCCTTAAGCGGCGGCTGTTTGGTTATGCTGGAAGTGACATTCGACATAATGCGTATGTGGCGGCTGGGCGATGTGCTTGCAAGCCTTCACAAGCGTCGCCCTGCCCATACCACCCTTCCGATAATCGCCACCGACGCACCGTCGACATCGGGCCAGTCCGGATAGGCAGGATTGTCGGACAGGACGGACAGCCGCGCCGCCGGTCCCTTCGACAGCCGCTTGACCATCAGCACATCGTCCAGCCTGATGACATGAATACCGTCCCTAAAAGGGGCGGCGGCCGCGCTATTGTCGACCATGATGTCATCTCCGTGGTTGAGCGTCGGGGCCATCGATTCCCCGTCCACACGGATAAGCGAGAGCTTTGATGGCTCCAGCCCTTGCTTGCGGAGCCATTTCTCGTCGAAGCCAATCTTGCCTGCTAACGTCTCGGCATCGTTAATCGCGCCCGGTCCGGCGGAGGCCCCTACCGCCAATTTGGGTATGAGGCGCAATCCTGTTTTTGCCGAAGGCGAGGCTAAGCCCCCCAGCAATTTCTCATCCACGCCGAAATAACGCGCCAAGATGCCGCGTTCTAATTCAGGCAATCTTTTGGGCGTGCCGCGTTTGATAAACTGTTGGATATAGGCGGCATTACGACCGACCAGCTTCGACAGACCTGCATAATCTTCGTTGTTGTCGGCAATGAGCCGTTCCAGTGCAACGCGCGGATCTTCTGGACCTTTGTTAACCATCATTCCTCCGGACCGGTTAGAATTTTCCTAGACATGTAGGATTTCTCCTATCACAAATGTTCCATATTTGTTCTATTTGATTCGGGCAAGTAAAACCGAATCGCAGCCGGAGGAGACGTCATGCATATCAACCGCCTCGTCGAACGCTTTTTGCGCGAACAGGAATTGCCGCCGACCAAATTCGGCAGGCTGGCAGCGCAGGATCCGCGGTTGGTGCTCGATATGCGGATGGGCCGCGAAATCCGGCCCGAAATGGAGGCAAAACTGCGCCAGTTCATGGCTGCTCATGCCCGAGGACCTCAATCAAGCAGGGACGTCGCGTGAGCAGCAGCGCAAAGTCACATGGCTTGTTGCGCGCGTTGCGCCAATTTTTGCCGCAGGCTACGCTGTCGGTTATCCACGAACGGCCTTGGCACAGTCTTACATTTTCCGGCTCTCAGATCTGCATTTCCGCAATTTTGCACAGCGGATATAATGCCGAATTCGTGACACGAATTACACAGAGCCTTCCCGAGCATGAGTTTGAGTTGAGCGGCCAGTTGGTGGCCGACATCGCGGTCATTGAAATGGCATCAGGCGAAAATCCGGGTCGCCTGATGGTCGACGCTTTATTACTGGATGATTAGCGGCCGGTCGCGTTCATGCGGTGTAACGTCGCAAGGGCAGCGGTGAGAGCCGAGTCCATGTCGTCATCCTTCACCGATGCTGACGGCACCGCTTCTAATGGCGGGCGCTCGGAATGCGGCTCTGCGACGATTTCAGCTTCTGGCAGGAGCTGCTCTTCGACATTTCCGCGCTGGATGATGGGGCGGCTGGCCGCAAGTTCGATAGCAACAGCTTCCAACTCGGCGAGTTGCTTTTGCCGTTCAGCAACAGCTGCCTCAAGCTGAGCCACCATTTCAGCTAAAGTCGGCTCGACATTATCGACGCTGATAGGTTCAGATCGTATCGGAGCAGGATCCGCAGGCTCGGAGCCGACAATCTCCTCCGCAGCCTCGGCGCCTTCGATTGGCACCAGGTCCGGTTCGTTCGGGGCTTCCCGCAGCTCGACCAAGTCAAGAATGGGCAAATCTTGCGAGGCAACGAGCGGGCGGCGCGGTGGGGCATCCGGATGGCTGTCGCCATTGCGTAGCTTTGGCAGGTCAGCCAATTCGGTGATGTCGCCTTCATCCTTTGCCCAAAGCATTTTCGGCAGTACGACCGATGGCAATTTGATCCGCGCCAGACGGTCTTTGAAAGACGGAGCTTCAACGTCGCTCGCCCATTCCGCAGCCGGAACCGAAGGAGCGGCAGCCGACGCTGGTTCTTTATCCTGACGGAGCAAAAAATATGACAGTATTGCCAAGGTAAAGGCACCTACGCCAAACGCGATCAGCGCGCGTGCACTGTCGCCCAATGGCGCGCCTGCCGCAGGAACGAGTTCTGAAAGCCCGGTCGATCCAGTAAGGCTTTCGAAGATACCGACCGGCACAAACATCGTTGCAACCGCAGCGACGGTGGCGCCGCCCATGGCCATTGCAAGGGCTTTCAACTGGTTG
>JBGSPK010000277.1:0-2736 GCA_041738665.1 Sphingorhabdus sp.
GCAGGAGTTTGAAGACGCCAAAGACAAGGTGATGATGGGGACCGAGCGCAAATCGATGGTCATGACCGACGATGAAAAGAAAATGACCGCGTATCATGAAGCTGGTCACGCCATCGTCTCGATCCACGAAGCCGCTTCCGACCCGATTCACAAGGCAACGATCATTCCACGCGGTCGCGCGCTTGGCATGGTCATGCGCCTGCCAGAACGCGATAATTACAGCTATCACCGCGACAAGATGCACGCAAACCTGTCGGTCTCGATGGGTGGCCGAGTCGCCGAAGAACTGATCTTTGGTTATGACAAGGTTAGCTCTGGTGCATCGAGCGACATCCAATACGCCACCAGCCTTGCGCGTGACATGGTTACCCAGTGGGGCATGTCTGACGAAATGGGGCCGCTGCAATATGAAGAGCGCCAGGACGGGTATCTTGGCTACGGCATGTCGCAACGTTCAGCCATGTCGGACGAGACCGCCAAAAAAATCGATGCAGAAATAAGAAAGCTGGTTGAAGGCGGTCACAAGCGGGCAACCGATTTGTTGAAGAAGCATAATAAGCAACTTCATCTTTTGGCCAATGCCTTGCTTGAGTTCGAAACCCTGTCTGGGGACGAGATCACGCAACTGCTCGCGACCGGCAAGTTTGAACGCGACGACGGCGCGGTTGCCAAGCCTTCAAGCATTCCGACCATCGGCACCGCCATACCTAAAGCCGGACGTGGCAAAACGACATCGGTCGGCGGAGTTACACCTCAAGGGGCATAATTTTCAGCTATCCATTGCAACCTCATCGCCTTAAGCCAGTTAAGGAGAGTTGAGGTCGCAAAGAATAATGAAATACACACTGCTTATCGCAAGCGGCGCGTTGGTACTATGCGCGGTGCCTGCACGGGCCATGGATGCTGACACCTTTTTTGTTAAAGCGCTCGCGCTGAAAAAGAAGGGTATGTCAGCGATGTTCTCGAAAGATTTGAAGCCGATGGTGCGCGTCTTCGAAGCTGCAGCGGATTCGGTAAAAGCAGAAAATGAACGCGCACGCGCCGCGGGTAATCCTTTATTCTGTGCGCCCAAAAAATACCGGCTGACCGCAGATCAGTTCATTGCAGAATTCAGCCGTATTCCGCAGGAGCGCCGTCGCACGCAAACAGTGCGTGAAGCGTGGCGGGAAATAGTGATCCGACGCTTTCCCTGCTAGTTTCGGACAATGCATATTCGTGCGTATGACGGCGTATCGTTGGCGTTGTACCGGTACGTGGGTGATTAATATCGCATTCACTGTCTGAGCAATATCCACCTGTTTTTACTAAGCAAAAGGGGCGATTGTGACCAGCAAGAGAGAATTTTTAGCGTTCGGGTTGGTAGCTTGTTTATTTGCGGGAACAGCCAATGCGGGACCCGGAGATATGAGCGTTGCGACATTCCTCGCGAAAGCTGAAAAGCTGCAGGCCAAGGGTATGATGGCTTTGATGTCATCCGATATCCGTGTTCTCAAAGCAGAAGCAGACGCTGCAGGTACCAAATATCGGTCTATGATAAAGTCTGATGCCGCCAACAAACGACCCCCACATAGTTGCCCTCCGGCCAAGGCCACATTCAATTCAAACGACCTGATGAAGCATCTAAAGGGCTATTCTGTCGAAGAGCGTCAGAAGACCAGTATTACTACGGCGACGGCAGATTTGATGAAGAAGCGCTATCCTTGCAAATGACGCGCCGCTAGGCTGCCGGTGTAATGACAATATATTGTGACGAATCCGGCGGCATCGGTCGAGGCGTGATGACGCTTGCGGCTGTTTCTATGATTGCAAAAGACGCCGATGCGGTCTTGATGCGGTTTCGCGAGGTCACAGGGCTTAGAGGAGAATTAAAGGGCAGCCGGATTGACCTCTCCGAGCGCGCGCTGTTTTTCGAGTTGCTCGAACCTGAAGACTGGCGCGCCGTAGTGGGCATTGCCATCTCCGCTTTGAAGCCAGAGCAGGGCGAGGATCGCGGCGATCAGGATATCGCGATTTATTCGGCGCTGCTCGACGACGCCATCGGCTCTATGTTGGTTGGGCAGGAATTCGACTGCAACGAAGTCATAATCGATGATGGCCGTTACGGTTTGGAGACATTGGCGCTCGTACGCAATTCGGTGGGTCGCTTGGTGGGTCCATTGGGCTCCGCATCGCTCGCGGTAAGCCATGCCTTTGCCGGGCTGCAAATCGCCGACGTGATCGCCAACAGCTTCTTCAACCGCGCGCTGGTAAATAGCCGACAGGCGAAGATGGCCACTATCGTCGCGCCGTTCCTCAAAAGCGGGAAAATAAAGTTGCGACTTTTAGCCGGTGACACCGAGAGTGACGACTAACATTGCAAATAAAGTCAACGCAGTCATTGCGAAAACCGACAACACGCACATCCGCCAGAAAGCGCCAAATCGGGAGGTCCCATAAGCATGGTGAATATGCCTATACATATGAATTGGCGGATAGAATGCCAGCAAAATACCCCCGACTGGTTCTAATGTCGGCGTATTGATAAATATTGCCGATATTATGCCCAATAACATCATGAATGTAAGCGAATAAGTCACAAATACCGCGTGATCGAACATCTTGAATCGACGTCGCCAAAAAAACAGCAGCCAAACAAACGGCACCGAAATCGGGATAAGTGCCCAGCTATATTTATACGCATTTGACTGCACTTTATAGAAAAGCAGCTGCGGGTTTTCAGCAGCGTGCTTTACCGCC
>JBGSPK010000287.1:0-5853 GCA_041738665.1 Sphingorhabdus sp.
AACCCTCGGTACCGGATTTACCAGTACGACGGTTTAGCAAACCGTTGGTTTCAGCCACTCACCCACGTCTCCAGCGCGTTTGGCATCGGGGGCCTATAGCGGCGCGTTTCGCGGGCTGCAACGGTTATTGACGCTGGCAGCGCACTGACGACAAATTTGGCGGTTTCTTCACTCTGGCGATTCATTCTGACGCAAATAGGACTCGGGTGGTCGCCCGTTCATTGTGCGCTCATCCGCAAGATTCATATGGTTCGCCTCATATATTGGGAGAAGTGCGTGATGCACATGTCGGTTCAAAAGCAGGGTTTTGCGGTATATTGGAAACGGCTGTCGCTCTTGTTTGCGGTCGCTTTGTTCGCCACTGCCCCAAGCAGCGCACAAATTACCAATGTCGACCCCAATGAGGCGATCGACGCCGATCTCGGTACGCCTCCCCCTGTCACCAACCCGCCAGCCGAAGACAATGTAACGGTGCAAGACGGTGTCCCTACCGACGGAGCGTCCCCCACCGTTCAGGACAACAGCGCCGCCCCGGTTACACCTTCAACCCAAAACACGTATCAGGAAGACGATTTGATCGGTGCTGCTGAAGGCGTGTTCGGCAAGGGTGCGCAAGGTCTTGGCAAGCTGATCGAAGACATATTGAAAAAGCAGGGTCGGCCCAATGCTTATATCGTAGGCCGCGAGGGCGGCGGTGCGTTCGTCGTCGGATTACGGTACGGCTCTGGCACGCTCAATCACAAAGTAGAGGGGCAGAAGCCGGTGTATTGGACGGGGCCTTCTATTGGTCTTGATGCAGGCGCCAACGCTGGCAGCACCTTTGTGCTTGTCTACAATCTCTACGACACCGAAGACATTTATAAACGTTACCCATCGGGCGAAGGCGTGGCTTATTTAGTCGGTGGTTTTAACGCCAGCTATATGCGCCGCGACGATGTAGTCCTTATCCCGATCCGCGTTGGCGCAGGGCTACGGCTGGGTGCCAATGTTGGCTATATGAAATTTTCGAAGAAACAGCGCTGGCTGCCCTTCTAACGCGGGCGCAGGTCTTCCATCCGTTTAAGATAACGCGCTAGGACATCGATTTCGAGATTGACCTCGCGCCCGACGGCTAGGTCATTCAGTGTCGTCATTTCGGCGGTATGGGGGATGATATTCAGCATGAAATGCGCGGTGCCGTCGGGCTGATCCGATATGTCGTTAACCGTGAGCGAGACGCCATCGACAGTAATCGATCCCTTGGCCGCGATGTAAGACGCAAGCGCAGCGGGGGCCGAAACTGTCACTTTCCAGCTATCACCAATTTGTTCGTTTGAGACAATCCGACCGACGCCATCGACATGCCCTGTGACGATATGTCCGCCGAGTTCATCGCCCACTTTGAGCGCCCGTTCGAGGTTAAGCCTTGTCCCTTTATGCCACATTCCCGATGCGGTGCACGAGACGGTTTCTGCCGAAGCGTCGACTGCAAACCAGCCTTCAGCCTTTTCGACAACCGTCAGGCAAACGCCCGAGCAAGCGATCGACGCGCCGATTGCGACATTATCTAGGTCATATCCGCAAGCGATGACCAGACGCAGGTCACCGCGCTTTTCCGCCGAGATGATGGTGCCGATGTCGGTGATGATTCCGGTAAACATGAAGTTGAGGCCCCTGGTCTATTTCACTGCTTCGTAGACTTCGAGGCGGTCATTGCCAAGGCGGCGCGTGTCAGAAAGATGCCAGCGTCCATGTGCGTCATCCAACTTGATCAAACCAATGTCGCCAAGACATGCTTTGCCAGCGCCTATCAAAATCGGCGCACGATAAAGCAAAAGCCGATCAACCAGCCCGGCGCGCAGGAATGCCGACGCCGTTATCGCGCCGCCTTCGACGAGCAAGTTGTTGCAATCAAGCTTGCTGATTTCTTCTGGAGAACGAATGACTGTCCATCCATTCGGCTGATCGCCACTGCCTAACATAATCCGGCGCGGGTTTCGGTTTTCCATGCCGGGCAAACGTACATCGAGTGCCGGTTTGTCAGCGCGAACGGTCCCTGCCCCGACCAATATTGCGTCGGACCTCGCCCGTTCCAAATGTGTATGGGCTCTCGCTGCTTCGCCGGTGATCCAGCGACTTGTACCGTCGGCCGTCGCGATCTTGCCATCAAGCGAAGTCGCAAGCTTTAGTGTTACAAAAGGTCGATCACGCCCAATCTGTGAGAAAAATCCTGCTAGAGCGTGCTTCGCTTCGTCGGCGCATATTCCGGTGACAACTTCTATGCCCGCCGTGCGCAACATCGCGAATCCTTCGCCGGACGTTCGTAGGTCGGGATCTTGTACCGCCGCAACGATGCGAGCCGGGGATGCGTCGATTAAGATGCTCGCGCAGCTTGGTCCGCGCATCGATTCATGCGCACAAGGCTCCAGCGTTACGAAGACAGTCGCGCCGCGCGCTGCGTCACCCGCTGCCGCTAATGCCATTGCTTCGGCATGCGGTCGGCCGCCCGGTTGCGTCCAGCCTCTACCGACTACAATTCCGTCTTTGACAATCACACAGCCGACGGACGGATTATTACCCGTTTGGCCCACACCACGCTCAGCTAGCGCCAGCGCGGTCTGCATGAAGCGGCGGTCGTCCGGCGCGCTTATTTCGTCGCTCCGGGCTGAACGGCACTGGCGCGGTGTTCTGCCTTCGCTTCACGCTCAATTCGCTCGACATCCATCCCGACGGCACGGCCAAAGGCTTTATATGCCTCTTTCTCGCGGGCGCGAAATTCATCTTTTTTCTTCTGTCGCTCCGCAATCCACGCCTTTGACTCTTCTATGCTGCGCGTGGCAGGCCAGCTTTCAAAATAGGTGACCGTTCGCGGTGGTGGCTTGGCCTTTTCGAGTGTGTCCAGATAAAAGGTGTAGATGATAATCGCCGTCGGCACGCAGGCGGCAAGGAATAGCCACGGGCTGTGATTGCCCGTTGTTCGCAGAAAGCCGACAAGGTCGGAGCCCGCCGAGCGAAAAGAGACGTCTTTGAAGAAGGACATGCCTTTCAATAGGGTGGGTGCGACATGATTTCCAGTGCCGGATTCATGCCGCGCCCGTTGACGTGTTCAGTTGATGTCAAAACGAACCGTCAGGGTCTGCCAATCCTCTACGGGAAACCCGTCGCGCGTCGCGGGTTTGAACCGCCATGCCCTTAATGCCTGTTTTTCCGTGGCTTTGGCTAAATCGGCATCGCTGGCTTTCAATATTTGAACCTGCCGCACGCGGCCATCGGTTCCGACCAGCACGCGCACGGTCACCGTTCCCTCGATTTCCAGACGTAACTTGCCCAGCGGATAGTCCGGCTGAAAATCACGGGCGAATCGGGGATCGCGCAACGCCGCTTTGAATATCGGCATCGGCGGCTTTGGCACATCGCGGACAATCTCGGTCGCGTCATCATCGCCGCCGGTGCCATCGAAAATCGTGCCGGTGCCTGTTTCATTTTCAGTCACAGTCGGCCCTGCTTTAGGTGGCTGCAGGGTTTCGACAATCTGCTTGGGTTTAAAAATGGGCTCTATTTCGGGGGTTTTCTTCGGGGTATCGACCTTGGGTTCAGGTGGCGGCTGCAAGTTTATCGGATCGGCAATTATCCGCTTTCGCGGTCCTTCCGGCTGAACCACCAAAGGCGACAATGCCACCGCCAATATGATCGAACCATTGACCAAAATTGCCGCACCCATGCTCGCCGGATTGCCGCGCTTGTTCTCGCTTACATAACTCATATCGGGTCTCCTCTCTCCCGTGTCTGGGCAAGGAGGCCGGAGCAGCCAATGCAAACGAACCACTCCAGACTCACCTCGCATTAGTTATGTTATACTATCACATATTTGATTCAAGTATATTCATCGATACAGACATCAGGCGCTGCGGAATGCGTTGGTGATGGGATAACGCCGGTCACGACCGAAATTACGGGTGCCGAGCTTTACCCCGGGTGGTGCCTGCCGGCGTTTATACTCGGCGATATATAGCAAGCGTTCGATTCTGGTCACGGCATCGCGATCAAATCCGCGCGCGACGACCTCATCGACCGATAATTCTTCCTCAACCAGCGCGTGCAGCATCTTATCCAGCACGGGATATTCGGGAAGCGAGTCGCTGTCCTTCTGATCCGGCCGCAATTCGGCGCTGGGCGGCTTGTGAATGATGTTTTCGGGTATAACCGGCCCGTCGGGACCCAAGCCAATGCGTGGCTTGTGCTTGTTACGCCATTCGGAAATGGCGAACACCGTCATCTTGTAAGCGTCCTTCAGCGGATTATAGCCGCCTGCCATATCGCCATATATAGTGGCATAGCCGACGCTCATCTCGCTCTTGTTCCCCGTCGTCATCAGCATATGGCCGAATTTGTTCGACAACGCCATCAAGGTCACGCCGCGGATGCGCGACTGGATATTTTCCTCGGTAATGTCGACTTCGCGGTCGGCGAAACTGCCTGACAGCATGGCGTCAAATGCCTCAACCGCAGGCGAAATAGGAATGGTATCGAGCCTGCAGCCAATCATTGCCGCACATTCAGCTGCATCGTCCAAGCTAGACTGACTGGTATAGCGGCTGGGAAGCATGACGCACCAAACCCGCTCGGGTCCCAGCGCATCAGCCGCGATTGCGGCGCATATCGCACTGTCGATGCCACCCGACATCCCGAGAACGACGCCGGGGAAGCGATTGGTTTCCACATAGTCGCGCAAGCCAACTATCATTGCACTGTAAATGTCCGCAGGATGATCCTCCCATGCCGCCAATTCGTCGCCGTCGCATGTCCAACCAGCATCGCCCCGCTTCCAATGCGTAACCCGCAACTCTTCGGTCCAATCGGGCAGGTGATGCGCAGCGGTGCCGTCTGCGTTCAATACAAATGAGCTTCCGTCGAACACCAGTTCATCCTGCCCGCCGACACGGTTGAGAAACAGCAAGGGCAATCCGGTTTCGACAACGCGCGCCGCGAATACTTCTTCGAGGCGGCGATCATCCTTGTCGATTTCATACGGGCTACCATTGACCGAAATCAGTATTTCTGCGCCGCGTTCAGCCAGGTGCTTCGATACCGGCGATAGCCACCCATCCTCGCAAATTGGCAAACCCAGTTGCACGCCACGAAACGCAACGGGTTCGGGCAATGGTCCTGCCGCAAAAATGCGCTTTTCGTCGAAAGTGCCATAATTGGGCAACTCATGCTTGTAGCGCACAGCGGTAATCCGTCCGCGGTCGAGCAAGGCAACTCCGTTGTAGAGCGCACCATCGTCAACAAAGATCGACCCCACCAGCATGGCTGGCCCGCCATCCGCCGTCGCTTTTGCGAGCCCCGCCAGCTCGGCAGCAGCCCGCGCCGCGAATACCGGTTTGAGGACCAGATCTTCTGCCGGATAGCCAATTAGCTGCTGCTCGGGAAAAACAATCAAGTCCGCGCCCGGCGCTTTTGCCCGCCACTCAAGCATGGCCTTTGCATTTCCGGAGAGGTCGCCAACGCGCTGGTTAAGCTGCGCCATCGCTATCGTAAGCTGGTCGGTCATCATATCTGTCTATTGTCCACAACCCTGCGCGGCAAGCCGATTGTCAGGCCGGTCCCGCATCGCTAGAGCGACTGGCGAATCCGGTCGTGGGATTTTCGGGAAACAAGCGCATGAAATTGATGACTGGCAATGGCAATCTTCCTCTGGCCAAGGGCATAGCTGATTATCTCGGCTTGCCACTCACCGATGCCAGCGTCCGCCGTTTTGCTGACAATGAAATCTTCGTCGAAATCCACGAAAATGTTCGCGGTGAGGATATGTTTGTTATCCAGTCGACCAGTCACCCGGCAAACGACAATCTGATGGAACTGCTGATCATG
>JBGSPK010000298.1:0-14774 GCA_041738665.1 Sphingorhabdus sp.
AACCGCCACCACCGGAGCCCTGATCATTGACGTTGCTGCTTGGATCCAGATCATCGAGACGCATGGCGATTCTTCCTTGATTTCTATAATTTCAGCATTGCCGTTCACGCCGAAAAGCGCAAGTAACAGTTAAACGTCCTACCCAACGCAAAGGCCCACTTTCATGTTCCTCAAAGGAAAAACTGCCCTCATTACAGGTTCGACATCCGGCATCGGCCTTGGCTATGCGCGCGCGCTCGCCGCGGAAGGGGTCAATGTCATGATCAACGGATTTGGCGATCGGGCTGCAATTGACGGCTATGTGGCCGAGCTCGCGCTAGCAAGCGGCGGTGGTGCGGGATATTCAGGCGCAGATATGACAAAGCCCGAGGAAATCCGCGCGATGGTTGCTGATTGTACGTCAAAACTCAGCGCGCCGGATATCTTGATTAACAACGCAGGCATTCAGCATGTCGCGCCTGTCGACGAATTTCCCGATGACAAATGGGATGCCATCCTGTCGATCATCCTGTCGTCGGCCTTTCATACGACAAAGGCTGCTTTGCCCGCCATGAAAGCGAAAGGATGGGGCAGGGTCATCAATACCGGATCGATGCATAGCCTCGTCGCCTCGCCCTTCAAATCGGCTTATAATGCGGCGAAGCACGGACTGGCCGGTTTTACCAAAACTGTTGCGCTCGAAGTCGCGACGCAGGGCATTACAGTGAACAATATTTGCCCTGGCTATGTCTGGACCCCGCTCGTTGAAAATCAGATACCCGATACAATGAAAGCGCGTGGGCTAACGCGCGATCAGGTTATTAACGACGTATTGCTTGCAAATCAGCCGCAGAAGAAATTCGTTCAAGTCGAGCAACTCGCGGCACTGGCGGTTTTTCTGTGCCGTGATGAAGCTAGTGCAATTACCGGCACTAATCTTTCTGTCGATGGGGGATGGACGGCGCAATAAGGCTGGGTTAGCGTTAAACAAACTTGCTGGGGAGCAGAGTGATGAAAAAGTTTCTGGGTGCAGTCGCGCTGGCGGCATTATTGAGCGCACCTGCACAGGCGGAGGAAGTTCGCAAGGCTATCGAAATCGATATGCCGTCACTGATGGAACTATACCGCGACCTGCATGCGAACCCCGAACTCAGCTTTCAGGAATTCCGCACCTCTGCCAAACTTGCAGCCGAAGCAAAGCGGCTTGGGTTTACGGTCACCGAAAAAGTAGGACAAACCGGCGTAGTTGCCGTGCTTAAAAACGGCCCGGGCCCTGTGGTAATGCTACGTGCTGATATGGACGGACTGCCAGTTATCGAGCAAACCGGCTTATCCTATGCATCGAAGGTAAAGGGTGTCAGCAAGTCAGGCGTTGAAACCGGTGTCATGCACGCGTGCGGTCATGACACCCATATGACGGCGTGGGTCGCCACGGCGCGGCAAATGGTTGCGAATAAAGACAAATGGTCAGGTACATTGGTGATGATCCTGCAACCAGCCGAGGAAATCGGTTCGGGTGCCCGCGCCATGCTGGCGGACGGTCTTTATACCCGCTTTCCCAAACCCAAATATGTACTTGGATTTCACGATGCAGCGCAATTTCCGGCAGGCGCAATCGGTTATTCATCGGGGTTTGCGCTGGCCAACGTGGATACGGTCGACATAAAAGTGAGAGGGGTGGGCGGTCATGGAGCCTATCCGCAAACCACCAAGGATCCGATCGTCATCGCCAGCCGCATCGTTGGCACTTTGCAAACTCTGGTCAGCCGTGAGGTCGACCCCCAAGACGCTGCGGTGGTGACCGTCGGCAGCATTCAAGGCGGCGCAAAACATAATATTATTTCCGATGAAGTCAAAATGTTGCTGACTGTTCGAAGCTATTCCGATGAAACGCGCAAATTACTGCTCGATGGCATCCGCCGCATTGCCAAGGCTGAAGCTATGGCGGCGGGCGTGCCCGATGACAAAATGCCCGAAGTAACAATTGCGGAAAACGAATTCACGCCGGCGACGTATAATACGCCTGAGCTAACCGCGCGCATGGCCGCGCTTTTCAAAAAGCGTTTTGGTGAAAGGAGTGTGATCTCGACGCCGCCCGTCATGGGCGGAGAGGATTTCAGCGAATTTTACCGAGCTGACAAGGCCAACGTTGAAAGCCTGATCTTCTGGGTGGGCGGCGTTCCACAGGCTGAATATGACGAAGCGAAGAAGACAGGCAAGGGTTTGCCATCACTACATTCGCCATTTTGGGCACCCGACGCAGAAAAAGTAATTGCCACTGCCACAGAGGCGATGACTGCTGGTGCGATGGAATTGATGACACCCGGCGTTTGATCCCCTGTTATTGCCTAAGCGATTCATAAGCCAAGCTTGAAAGACGGACAACCCATGCGGCTTTGCCGTCAGTCTTCCTTAGAAGGCTGTGGGTAAGGCCCTGCCTGTGGAATAGGACTGGGCAATGTCGCTGGATTGTTCGCGACCGCGCCATTCGAGTTATTGAAATCATATGTGGGAAATGGGACAGGTTCGGGCGCGCTACCGCCATATGGCATTCCAAAATCGGGCTGGATAGGATTACCGTCAATCGCGGGCTGACCAATTTCCAAGCTATTTTCCTGCTCGTTGTCGGATTGCGGAATTGGCGCAGCAACCGGTGCTTGGGCAACTGGCGCAGAGGCAATCTCGACCGGCTGCACAACTGCCACCGGTTGTGAGGAGGTGGAGGCAATGGGATCCTTTGCCGGCACAAGCATTGCGATCATGCCTGCTACCCCTAGTACAGTAATTAATGCTTTTTGAATGTTATCCATTTTGCAGTCCGCTCATCGTACCGAGATGCGGTAGCAAAGGGCCGTTAATAAAATATTAGCGATGGAAGCAATTGCATATACAAAAAATCCGCCGACATCTCTGCCGGCGGATAGGTGTTTTCCTCCCCAGGAAAACAAAGAAATTGTGTAGACTATTTTCCGCCAGCACTGCCCAGGCGATGATATAATCGAGCGAATTTGACTGACTCGGGCTTGTCTTTGATTTCTTCCAGATAGAACACCAGCGCTTGGCGCAGCAGGGTCAGATCTTCGGTCGACAACACAGCTCTGGCTCTTGGAGGTTCGCTCATCGTCTTGTTCTCCGATCAGGCCGCGTTGGCGAACTGGTTCATCGTATTGTCCTTGCCGCCAGCCTTTAGTGCGGCTTCACCGGCAAAATATTCCTTGTGGTCGTCACCAATGTCGGAACCCGACATATTCTGGTGCTTCACGCAGGCGATGCCCTGACGGATTTCCTTGCGCTGGACACCAGCGACATATCCGAGCATGCCCATCTCGCCGAAATAATCCTTCGCAAGGTTATCGGTGCTGAGCGCTGCTGTATGGTAGGTCGGCAATGTTATCAGATGATGGAAGATACCGGCACGCTTCGCAGAATCGCGCTGGAAGTTCTGGATACGAGCGTCGGCTTCAATACCGAGGTCGGTCTCGTCATAAGACGCGCTCATCAGGTTTGCGCGGTCATAAGCCGATACATCCTTGCCAACTGACGACCAGGCGTCGAAAACCTGCTGACGGAAGTTGAGCGTCCAGTTGAAGCTTGGCGAATTGTTATAAGCGAGTTTGGCATTGGGAACGACTTCGCGGATGCGGTCGACCATCCCTGCGATCTGTTCGATATGTGGCTTCTCGGTTTCGATCCAGATGAGGTCTGCGCCGTTTTGCAGGCTGGTGATGCAGTCGAGCACACAGCGGTCTTCACCCGTGCCTGCGCGGAACTGGAACAGGTTCGAAGGCAGACGCTTGGGACGAAGCAACTTGCCGTTGCGGTTCAGGATAACGTCGCCATTTTGTGCAGTGGCCGGATCGATTTCTTCACAATCGAGGAAGCTGTTGTAAAGATCGCCCAAATCACCGGCTTCTTTTGAAACGGCAATCTGCTTGGTCAGGCCAGCGCCAAGCGAGTCGGTACGCGCAACGATAATGCCGTCTGGCACACCAAGCTCTAGGAAAGCATAGCGGCAGGCCCGGATTTTTTGCAGGAAATCTTCATGGGGAACGGTGACTTTACCGTCCTGATGGCCGCATTGCTTTTCATCCGAGACCTGGTTTTCGATTTGCAGCGCGCAGGCACCTGCTTCGATCATTTTCTTGGCGAGCAGATAGGTTGCCTCGGCATTGCCAAAGCCTGCGTCAATATCGGCGATAATCGGAACGACATGGGTTTCAAAATTCTCGATTTTACCCATCAGTTCAGCCTCTGCTCCGACGTTGCCAGCGTCGCGTGCCTTGTCCAGATCGCGGAACAGGATGTTGAGTTCACGCGAATCTGCCTGACGCAGAAAGGTGTAGAGTTCCTCAATCAGCGCGGGAACGCTGGTTTTTTCGTGCATTGATTGGTCAGGCAGAGGGCCGAATTCGCTGCGCAATGCGGCGATCATCCAGCCTGAGAGGTAGAGATAGCGCTTCTTTGTGGTGCCAAAATGTTTTTTGACAGCAATCATCTTCTGCTGGGCAATGAAGCCGTGCCAGCAGCCAAGCGACTGCGTGTAATGCGCGGGGTCAGCGTCATAGGCTGCCATGTCGTCGCGCATGATTTTTGCAGTGTAGCGGGCAATGTCGAGGCCCGTCTGGAAGCGATTTTGCAATTGCATCCGGGCAACTGACTCAGGGCTTATCGAGTCCCATGTGCCGTTTTGCGCTGCGATGAGTTTGCCGGTGGCGGCGATTTGGTCTTGATAGGACATTCACAAATTCCTTGGGAAGATTTCGTTTCTGGCACCCTCAATGCCGAGGGGCAGGCCGAAAGGCGAGTCTGTTTTGTAATATTTGTTGTGTGTGCGTCGCACAAAATGCAGAAAAACTTGTAATGTTGTCATATATATGACATAAACTACTTATGTCAGAGCAAAAGCTTTTCGCAGGCCATGCCGTCCGCCGCATCCGCAGGGCCAATGGCCTGACTCAAGCCGTTATGGCCGAAGCGCTGGCCGTCTCGCCCTCTTACCTCAACCTTATTGAGCGTAACCAGCGTCCGCTCACTGCGGCTTTGCTGCTGAAACTGGCCGAACGCTACGATTTCGACCCGCGCACGCTGACCGGAGCCACGCCGGGTGGTGGGGTCGAGGCAATCCGGCGCAGACTATCCGACCCGATGTTTGCAGACCTCAATATCGACCGCGCGCAGGTGGAAGAATGGTTCGCCGTTAGCCCCGACGCAGCCGAAGCGTTCGCGCGCGCGTTTGACCGCGTAGTGGGTGGAAGCGGCGGCGCGGCCAGTGCAACGGTAGAACCCGAAGCGATAGCGTCAGCACGCCGGGAGATTGAGCGCTGGCGTAACCATTTCGCCGACCTCGATGCGCAGGCCGAAGCGCTTGCTGACGAACTGCGGCTCAGCAACGCTGATCTGTACGCCGCGATTACGGAACGGTTGCGGGTAAAACATCAGCTCAGCATCCGCATATTGCCCTTCGACGTCATGCCTGGACACCTCCGCCGACTTGACCTGCATGCGCGACAACTTCAACTCTCCGAACTGCTCGACCCCGCCAGCCGCACGTTCGCGGCTGCGTTTCAACTCGCTATGCTCGAAGCAAAGGTCGAAATCGACGCTTTGGTCGCTGGCGCAAGCTTTGCCGAACGCGCGGGCGAACGGCTCTACCGCCGCCACCTGACCAGCTATTTTGCCGCCGCCGTGATGATGCCCTACGCCCGGTTTCTGCGCGCGTGCGAGGCAACGGGATATGACATCATGCTGCTTCAACGCCGCTTTGGTGCTGGCTTCGAACAAGTCGCTCACCGTCTCACCACCTTACAGCGCGTGGGCCAGCGCGGATTGCCATTTTTCATGCTTCGTATCGATCGCGCGGGGCAAAGCAGCAAACGCTATGCAGGGGCCAGCGCATCGCCTTTGGTCGAAACTGAACGCCGTTGCCCATTGTGGCACGTGCATAATGTATTCGACCGCCCCGGTACATTGATGCCGCATCTTGTCGAGCTGGAAGATGGCACCCGCTGGTTCACATTATCGCGTACCGTCCACCCGCAAACCGCAGTCAGCGGCGCGGTGGAGGCAGAGTTTGCGATCTGCCTCGGCCTCGACGCAAAACTCGCCGCGCCCTTGGCGGCCGCACGCGGAGTGTACCTGAACAGCGGAGCGGCAACGCCCATCGGCCTCGGCTGCCCCGCCTGCACGCGGCCGGAATGTCCGCAACGCAGCGCGCCACCGGCGGGCCGGGTACTGGTTTTCAACGAGCGCGAACGAGGGATGTCACCCTTTGCTTTTGACCGGGATTAGCTGAACCACCTGCCATCATTCAATATCTTATAAAAAGAGCGACTGACTGGCGCTTCCAATGCGCCGACCAACATCAAGGTGGCGCGACCGTCGGCTTTCGTTACTCCGCGTACTGCGTCCTTTGCCACCCACCAGCTGCGGTGGGTTTGCGCGCCTGCATTCGCGGGTAATTCGGCAACGGCATCGGACAGGCGCATAAGGATCAGCGTAGTCCCGCCATCCTCGAGATGGACGCGCAGATAATGGTCTTCCGCCTGGAGAGCTATGACGCGTCGGCTGCGCAAGGGCAACGGTAAGCGGTCGTTGAAGCGCGCAGCTGGCTGCGGATCGGTATGTTGTGGAGATGCAGCCCTGTCTGTGGTCTGTGCTGCGGGCACTTCCGTCGCTGGCCAGCGCAGCATATAATTGAGTGCGGTCATCGCGAGGCTGATAGCGGATGTGATACCGAACATGACAGTAAACGCGGCTAGCGAAGGCGGTCTTGATTCGAAAAAAAGGCCGCTCGTGCCCACCACCATCAACGACAATGGCAACGCGATGAGAACCGCAATCATCGGCATTTCAGCCCAAGGACGCGTCCGCAACCGCCCCCATTTCTCAACAGACTCCGAAACGCCAAGCCCGATCATCGCGCCCGAGAGCATCAATATTTCCCAATAGGCCAGACGCAGCAGAAATGGCAGTTCGCCGGTCTCCAATGCGCCAACAAACGTCAGCAACAAGCCAACAATCGCAGCGGTGACAAAACCGCGCTTGTGCCGTGCGCCGAAGCTAGCCTCCTTTGACGAAGTCGCGCCTGTCATTCGCGTATCGTGAACGGCATTTTCGGTCATGTCACGAAAGGATCCCTGTCGCCTGCGTATCGGGCGTTGAGCGTCTGCCGGCTCGCCGTCATTGGTTGGTCATTCCTAGCAAACAACCGAACAGGAGCAAGTAGCATGAACAACGTCAAATCCATCCTAACCGCTGTTGCAATGGCAGGCGCTTCTTTCTCCGCCGCAGCCATAGCGCAGAATGCGGGTAGCAGCCTGACCGTTAACTTCACCGGAATTGAAGAAAAGCAGGGTTCTATCATGGGTATGCTGGTTGATAGCGAAGCCGCATATGACGGCAAAGCTGCGCCCGTACGTCCGCTCATGGTCAGCGTAGACAAGGCTGAAGTTGTCGCGATGATCGAAGGGCTGGCTCCCGGTACTTACGCCATCAAGCTGTTTCACGATGTCGATGGCGACGGCAAGATGGGCACGAACCCTTATGGTATGCCGACCGAGCCGTTCGCGTTTTCCAACAACGCGCAAGGCAATATGGGGCCGGCGAAGTGGGCCGATGCCAAGTTCGACGTGAAGGTCGGTGCCAACGTCCATAGCATCATCATACAGTGATCAGCTTTAGCCGGAGTATTTGCCATGACTGATTTCAACCGCCGCCAGTTTATGGGCACGGGACTTCTCGCAGCAGCCGCGGTCATCACGCCAGACATGGCGCTGGCCGGGGCCAGTCCTGCTGGCTGGGCATTGGGCGTGGCCGATATCGACACTGACATACCCGAGGAGGTGTTGCGCCTTGTTTCGGGCAAGGTCCCATCAGGACTCAATACGACGCTTTATCGCAACGGGCCCGCCAAGTTCCGGCGCGGCGGCAGCGCGTCAGGGCACTGGTTCGACGGCGACGGGTTAGTACGCAAGTTTCGGGTGCGCGATGGCAAGGCAACGCTGGCCGCGCGCTTTGTCGATACACCCAAAAGGCGGCTGGAGACCAAGCTGAACGCTATGGTGCAGCCGGGCTTCGGTTCGGCGCGTGGGCCGGGGGCTATTGTCAACGGCCCCGATGATACCAATGCTGCCAATACCAGCGTTATAGTATCTGGTGGGCAATTGCTGGCGTTGTGGGAAGGCGGATCGCCCGTGATGATGGACTCGGAAACACTCGAAACCATAGGCTTCAAAACATATCGTCGCGACTTGAAGCAAATGCCGTTCTTGGCCCATCCGCGCGTCGAGCCAGATGGTACGGTCTGGAATTTGGGCGGCAACGGCAAAGGTACGTTCCTGTGGAAGCTCAATCCCGATGGCAGCCTTGCCAATGCCCAAATGGTGCCGCTCGACCGCAACAGCTATTTTCACGATTTCACCGCTACGGCTCGGCATTTAATTATCGTCATGCAGCCGTGGGTACAGGACGGCTTCAAATTCCCGCTCTCGACCGCGATGAAATGGAAGCCAGAGCTTGGCACACGGGTTCTTTTGATCGACAAGAATGATCTGACGAAACGCCGCGTTTTTGAATTACCGGCTTTTGCATTTTTCCACCTAGCGGACGGTTGGGAGGAAACAGACGGCACTGTCCGGTTCGATGGATGTATTGAAGCCAACCCGACTTTCGGTCAGCTGGCGGCTTCGGCATTGTTGCGCGGCGAGCATATCAAGGCACCCACGCCGATGCTGACTCAATTCGTGCTGCGCCCCGATGGCAAAGCCGAAATGCAAATGGCGCGCGTTGCTGCTGAATTTCCTGCAAATGACAAGCGCATGGCCGGGCAGGCGCGGCGCTTTACCACGCACGTCACCGGCTATCGCCAAACGCCGTTCCCGCATGCGATTGCGAATTGGGACTGGAGCAAGGGCCGCGACGACAAATTCGATTTTGGCGACCATCAGCTGGTCGAGGAGTTTCTTTTTGTTGGAAAGGGTGCAGGTGAACGCGACGGCTGGTTGATGGGTACAACCCTTAATCTAAAAGCGCGTAAGACAGAGTTGCACCTGCTTGACGCCAAGCGCGTTGCGGATGGTCCCGTTGCGACGTGGCGCGCCAGCCTGCCGCTGCCGCTCACATTCCATGGGACTGTCGCCTAGGCAGGTTTCCAGTTGAAGAATTTTTACGGTGCCGCGTTGTAACAGGGATAGAATTCCTTCTATTCCGTCGCGAAATCCCTAACCTTCTGGCTGCTCCCGCGAGGCATGATCATGACTTCATTGCCATTTGCGACGATAATCAGGTCGTCGACACCGTGCAGCGATATCCGGATTCCCTCGGCATGAATCAAGTTGCCGCTGCTTGCATCGATGCGGACGGCGCCGGTTGTGACATTGCCGGCGTCATCCTTGGTCCCGATTTCGTGCAGCGAATCCCAGCTGCCGACGTCAGACCATCCCATGCTGACTGGCGCTACGGCGACGCGTTCTGCCTTTTCCATCACGGCATAATCGATGCTGTCCGACGGGCAGGCGGCGAACTCAGCAGCGTCAGGGTGGATCTGGTTGTCGTAACGTTCGGCTTTGTCCATCGCGACTTGCGCGGCGGCGAGCATGTCGGGTGCATGGACGGCCAACACGTCTAAGTAAACATCGGCGCGGAACAGGAAGATTCCGCCGTTCCAGACATGGTCGCCGCTGGCGATCATTTCAGCAGCGCGGGCGGCATCGGGTTTTTCAACGAAGCGTTTTACCTCGTTAACGCCGGCGGCCTGCTCGGCGTCCATCTGGATATAGCCATAGCCCGTTTCGGGGCCAGTCGGTGTGATGCCATAGGTCGCAAGCCATCCATCTTCTACCAATGGCAGCAAGGCAGCTGTCGCGGCATCGAATGCGTTTGTGTCGGCGATGACATGGTCGCTGGGCATTACTAGCATCGGCGATTTGGGGTCGTCGAGCGCAAGCGCGGCGATCGCAATCGCCGGTGCGGTATTGCGCGCGCAGGGCTCAAGCAGCAATGTCGCGTCGGTGATGCCAATAGCGGCAAGCTGCTCCTCCAGTATCTCGCCATGCATGGCGTTGGCTACGATGATTGGCGGAGCAAAGCGTGCTCGGTCCATCACGCGTTGCAGGGTCAGCTGGAACATCGTGTGCTCGCCAGTCAGCGCCAGAAACTGTTTTGGCGTTTGCGGTGTCGACATTGGCCACAACCGGGTGCCGCCGCCGCCTGATAATATGATAGGGGTTATGCGCACTGTTATTCCTTTTGTTGGGGATGTCATATCGCCGAACTGACCAAAAGGGTCAAATCTCAAAAAAAGGCCGTTGTTCCATTAGTTTGCAGTCGAAGTGTAAAATTAATCGACACTTTACCTTTCACCGTTAAAAATTCCGACATGGCGGGTGAACTTCGGCGATGATCAGGCTTTTCAAGCATTATATTCCGCACGCGGTGCTATTTCTCGCGATAATCGACTTTTGCCTGCTTGTCGCAGCGGCCGAGACCGCATGGGTAATACGTGCGCACCAGATTGACATGCATGTCGATTATATCGGTAACCGTTTCGGCCAACTATTCACATTTGCTGCGTCGGTCCATGTCGCGGCAATGGCAGTGGGTGTTTACGGGCCGGATGCGTTGCAGTCGTTGCGCTTTGCGATTGCCCGTTTGCTCGTAGCAGTGTCGCTCGGCGTCATTTTCCAGTCGATGATGGCTTTTGCATTGCCCGGCATGACCCTGTGGCGATCCAATTCGCTCTACGCGATGGTGCTGGCCTTCGTTTATCTGGCCGCAAGCCGGGCGCTGCTCGGCAGCCTGGTCGGGGGCGAAAGTTTCAAACGACGGTTGCTGGTTTTGGGGGCAGGGCGGCGGGCGCAGCGGATTAAGGACCTGGAGGCAAAGCCGGGCTCAGGTTTCGTTGTCGTCGGTTATATTGCGATGGACGAAAACAAGCGCTCTATTCCCGAGGCAATCAACCGCAGCGCGATTTTCAACCTTGCCGATTTTGTGGTCAAGATGGGCGCGAGCGAAGTCGTGCTTGCGCTGGAGGAACGCCGCAACGCATTGCCGCTCGACGATTTGTTGCGAATCAAGACCACTGGTGTTCACGTCAACGATATCTCGACCTTTCTTGAGCGTGAGACCGGCCGCGTCGATCTCGATAGCGTCAACCCAAGCTGGCTGATTTTCTCTGACGGCTTTTCCTCGGGCAGGCGATTATCTGGTATCGCCAAGCGGCTGTTCGATATCATCGCCAGCACCGCGTTGTTGTTGCTCACTGCGCCGATCATCTTGATCTTTGCGCTGGTGGTGAAGCTTGAGAGCAAAGGCCCGGCTTTTTATAGGCAAACTCGCGTTGGCCTTTTCGGACAACCATATAGCGTCGTAAAGCTGCGTTCGATGCGCGATGATGCGGAGGTTGGAGGTAAGGCGTTGTGGGCGTCGAAGGACGATCCGCGAATTACCACAGTAGGACGTCTAATCCGCAAGGTACGGATCGACGAACTCCCACAGACATGGAATGTGCTGAAGGGCGAAATGAGCTTTGTCGGTCCGCGTCCCGAACGGCCGGAATTTGTCACCGACCTCGAACAGCAACTGTCATATTATGCTGAGCGGCATATGGTGAAGCCCGGCATTACCGGATGGGCGCAGATTAATTATCCTTATGGCGCGTCTATCGACGATTCCCGGCACAAGCTGGAATATGATCTTTATTACGCCAAAAACTACACGCCGTTTCTGGACTTGCTGATCCTGCTGCAAACTATCCGTGTGGTATTGTGGCCGGAAGGGGCGCGATAAGTGGAGATGCTGCTTTCATCGATCAGCTTTTGGGGTCACGCTGCCGTCGGCTTTGCTTATGCAGCGCTGGCAATTTGGTTGTTCCACAAATATGGCTCGAACAATCGGCAGCAGGTCATCCTTATCGCGGCGATGGCGCTGACGTCGCTCTGGGGAATAACGGCGACGATATTCGGTCCGCTGCACCAGGCGGCGCTGCTTGCAGAAACTGCCCGAAATCTGGTCTGGCTGGGGTTCATGTTTCTCCTTTTGCGCAGCGGCGAAGGTAAAGAGCAGCCGCGGACGATCAACATGATATACATCGTGTTGCTGGTTGTGCTTTTGCTTCAGCCATTAAGCGACGCGGCAATCGTGATGCTTCAATCCAGTGGCCTGATGGCCAAGGTGGCGGTACAGACAACGTTAACGCTGCGGATGATTTACGCTGTGGGGGCGCTGGTGCTGGTGCACAATCTGTATACGGTTTCGGCCCCCGAAACGCGATGGGGCGTCAGCCTGCCGATGGCCGCGCTCGCCGCGATGTGGACCTATGACCTCAACCAGTACACTATCAGTTACCTCACATCGGCCTCGTCGATCGAGTTAATTGCTACACGTGGTTTTGCGACCGCTATACTCGCGCCCGTGTTTGTCATGGCAGCACGGCGCAACAGCAGCTGGCGTATCAGGCTATCGCGTTCGGTCGCGTTCCAGTCGGTCTCGCTGGTTGCCATCGGCGTGTATCTGGTTGGCATGGTCTTGATTGCCACGGCACTCGAAGTGGTCGGCGGCACATATATCCGGCTAGCGCAGATAACCGTCATATTCGGTATGTCGATGGCGGCACTACTGATATTGCCGTCGGGCCGTTTCAGAAGCTGGCTCAACGTTGTCGTAGCCAAGAATTTTTTCCAGCATCGCTACGACTACCGCTCGGAATGGATGCGGTTTGCCGACACGATCGGATTTCCGTCGAAAGAGGCTGCACCCTTCTATGAGCGCGTGGTCAAATCGCTGGCCGATATTTTCGAGAGTCCCGGGGGGTTGTTGCTGGTGCCCGATGAAGATGGACGGCTAACATTGCAGGCGCGCTGGAATTGGGCGACAGCCGACGTGCCAACGCACTGCGTTACGTCGCTGACCATGCCATTTTTTGAATCGACCGGGCATATTTTGTCGATGGACGAAGTGCGCGCAGGGACGGACGAGCGCTGCGATCCACGTGCAGTGCCGCAATGGCTTTATGACGAGACGCAAGCGTGGGCGGTGGTACCGCTGGTGCATTTCGGCAAACTTGCCGGGCTTGCGGTTCTCGCGCGTCCTCGTTTGCCGCGGGCTCTTGACTGGGAAGATCTGGACATGCTGCGCGTGGTCGGACGGCAACTGGCCAGCTATCTGGCTGAAGCCGCGAGCCAGCAGGCCTTGGCCGAAAGCCAGCAGTTCGAACAGTTCAACCGTCGCTTTGCCTTTGTCGTCCACGACATCAAAAACCTTGTGAGCCAGCTGAGCATATTGGCGCGCAATGCAGAGCGGCATGCCGAAAAGCCGGAGTTTCGTGCCGACATGATCGAAACATTGCGCTCGTCGGTGGACAAGATGAACGAGTTGCTGGCACGACTGTCGCAACACAACAAATCCCGGCATGCGCTCCCGGTTCCGGTCGATATTGGCGAAGCGGTGATGAAGGCGGTGCATGAAAAGCGGCTGATTTACCCCATCGATGCCCAACTTCGCCCAGGATTGTTCGCGACTGCCGACCCCGCGCGCGTGGAAACGATAATCGGTCATCTCGTGCAAAACGCGATCGAGGCGACGCCTGACGGCTCACCTGTCCGCATTAGCTGCCGTACTCAAGGCAATGATGTCGCTGTGAACATCACCGACAATGGGGTCGGGATGACCGAGGCATTTATTTCCAATCAACTGTTCAAGCCGTTTGAGTCCACAAAAGAGGGCGGTTTCGGCATTGGAGCATATGAGGCGCGGGCATTGGCGATGTCGATGGGGGGGCAGCTGCGCGTCGACAGCCGTGTCGGCAAAGGCACGACATTCACCCTGCTGCTGCCAATAGCCAAAGAGGGCGACAAGCAACATTCTCTGGAAGAGGCCGCATGAAAATGACCGAAGTACGTCAAAAACTGCTCATTGTCGAAGATGACCTCGGCCTGCAGAAGCAGTTGAAATGGTCGTACGAGGATTTTGAGGTATTTTGCGCCGCCAACCGGGACGAGGCTATGTCGTTGCTGCGTTCGGAAGAACCCGATGTGGTCACACTTGACCTCGGCCTGCCACCAGATCCTGATGGCGTGAGCGAGGGGTTTGCAGTGCTTGACGAGATGTTGAAACTCAAACCCGATACCAAGATTATCGTAGCCTCTGGACACGGCGCTAGAGAAAGCGCGCTGCGCGCGATATCGGCAGGGGCATGGGATTTTTACCAGAAGCCAGTCGATATCGACGAGCTTCACCTTATTGTGAAACGGGCTTTTCATGTGCGTCAGCTGGAGTTGCAGAATGAGCAGCTGCAACAGCCGAATGCCGACGGCGAACTGCTATTGGGATCGATCATTTCTGGATCGCCCGAAATGGTCAAGGTCGCGCGGACCATCGAGCGGGTAGCGCCAACCGATGTTTCGGTCATGCTTCTTGGCGCGAGCGGTACCGGCAAAGAATTGCTGGCGCGCGGTCTGCATAATGCCAGCAACCGGGCCGATAAGCCGTTTATAGCGATAAACTGCGGTGCGATCCCGGAAAATCTGCTTGAATCCGAACTCTTTGGTCATGAAAAAGGCGCCTTCACAGGAGCCATCAAAACTACCGAGGGCAAGATCGAGATTGCCAATGGCGGCACATTATTCCTCGATGAGGTTGGCGATATCCCATTGCCATTACAGGTTAAATTGCTTCGGTTTCTGCAGGAACGCACAATCGAGCGTATCGGCGGGCGTAAATCAATCCCGGTCAACGTCCGTGTCGTTTGTGCAACCCACCGCAATCTTCATCAGATGATTGCAGACCAGATTTTCCGCGAC
>JBGSPK010000307.1:0-6686 GCA_041738665.1 Sphingorhabdus sp.
CTGCTGGCGATTTCGGACGATATCCGCGTGTTATTGGTCAAGCTCGCCGACCGGCTGCACAATATGCGGACGCTGCATTTCATCAAAAGCCCCGAAAAGCGGCGCCGCATCGCCAAGGAGACGATGGACATCTATGCGCCGCTGGCCGAGCGGATCGGCATGTACGAATATATGCGCGAGATGCAGTTGCTTGCGTTCGAGCAGCTTGAGCCCGACGCCTACAAGACCATTACCGGCCGCCTGAGACAGATCCGCGAAAAGGCCGATGTCGAGATTGACCAGATTAACCAGACCATCGCCTGGGAAATGGAGCAGGCGGGGCTGAAGATCAAAATCTCCGGCCGCGAGAAGCATCCTTATTCGATCTGGAAGAAAATGCAGGAACGCCATGTCGCGTTCGAACAGCTGACCGATATCAACGCTTTCCGGGTTATTACGGAGAGCGAGGAAGATTGTTACCGCGCGCTGGGCGTGCTCCACCGCCGCTGGCAGATGGTGCCGGGGCGGTTCAAGGATTTCATTTCGACGCCCAAGCGCAATGGGTATAAATCAATCCACACGACGATCATGTTCGCCAAAAACATGCGCGTGGAGGTACAAATCCGCAGTCAGGAGATGCACCGCAGTTCGGAATATGGGTTCGCCGCGCACTGGGCGTACAAGCAGGCAGGCACACCGGACGGTCAGGCCGGGTGGCTGCGCGACCTCATCGAAATTCTCGAGACCAGCCACGATCCCGAAGACGTTCTCGAAAACACGCGGATGGCGATGTATCAAGACCGCATTTTCGCTTTCACGCCTAAGGGCGCCTTACATCAGCTGCCCAAAGGATCGACTGTGGTCGACTTCGCCTATGCGGTGCACACCGATCTTGGCGACAAGACGGTTGGGGCGAAGGTCAATGGCCGCCATGTGCCGCTCAGGACACAGCTCAACAATGGCGACATGGTCGAAATCCTGAAATCAAAAGCACAAGAGCCGCAGCCCACGTGGCTGAACTTTGTTACCACTGGCAAAGCGCGCGCCGCAATCCGCCGGCATGTGCGGCATAGGGAGCGCGATGAACTGGTCGCCATCGGACGCAAGCTTTACGACGAAATCGCCGAGCGCATGCCCGCCAAGATCGGCAAAAAAGCGCTTGATGCGGCGGTGAAACGGCTGAAGCTCGAAGATGATGAGGAGTTGATGCACCGCATCGGCGCAGGGAAGATTAATGATCGCGCGTTGATGGAGGCGCTGGTTCCGGGCTTTGATGTCGATGGCGTGGAAGGCGATTTCCCCAGCCAGGAACGCGCCATCTCAATCCGCGGGCTGACCCCTGGCGTGGGATATCATCTCGGCGATTGCTGTCACCCGATCCCGGGCGACCGTATCGTTGGTTTACGTCTGCCCGGCCAGCCAGTCGAGATCCACACTATCGAATGTGATCGTCTCGCGAGCGGCGTCGATGCTGACTGGGTGGACTTAAGCTGGGGACAGGGCAGTGAGGGCGCGTCGGCACGGCTGCGTGTCATCATCCACAACCGCCCGGGGACGTTGGGCGAAATCGCTGGAATTTTCGGCTATCATAAGGCAAACATCATCAACCTGCGGATGACCGCACGCGATGTCGAGTTTCATACGTTCGAGGTCGATCTGGAGGTCCACGATCTGCCGCACCTCATGCGGATCATTTCCGCGCTGCGCGCTTCGGAAGCGGTGGCAACGGCAGATCGGGTTTACGACTAAGCGGGTTGTAACGCCAGTTTTTGGAGCAACATCTGCGCCGCTTTTTCCGACGATGCGGGGTTTTGGCCGGTAATCAGCAAGCCGTCCTCGAGCACGAATTCGCTCCAGTCAGGGCCCTTGGAATATATCCCACCGTTTTGTTTCAGCATGTCTTCGACCAAAAACGGCACAATGTCGGTCAGACCGACCGCTTCTTCCTCGCTATTAGTAAAGCCAGTGACTTTCTTCCCGTTAACGAGCGACTTGCCGTTGGTGTCCTTGACGTTTTTCAGCACGCCCGGCGCATGGCAGACCAGGGCGACCGGTTTTCCGGCTTCGATTGCTTTTTCGATAATCGATAGCGAGTGTGTTTCCTCGGCGAGATCCCACAACGGCCCGTGTCCACCGGGATAGAAAACTGCGTCATACGAACTCACATCGATATCAGCGAGCTTGTGCGTACTGGCCAGTACAGCTTGCGCATCTGTGTCCTTCTTGAATCTTTCGGTAGCAGGTGTGTGCGCTTCCGCCTCATCGCTTTTCGGATCCAGCGGCGGTTGACCGCCCTTGGGCGAGCCGAGCGTAATATCGGCCCCGGCATCATGGAAAACATAATAAGGCGCGGCAAATTCCTCCAGCCAGAAGCCTGTTTTTTTTCCGGTATCGCCAAGCTGATCATGCGATGTAAGAACCATGAGAATTTTCATTTTCTGCTCCTGAAATTAATAGGTCGAATAGCAAATCGCGCAGCGGTGCATTTGGTTCCAGTGACGCCAGAATTACGCGCGAATCCGTTGAATTTCATTCGCGAACGTACCTCATTCTTCTTCGATAACTTCTCCCGGCTCGGCATTCACAAAGCGCCTCGCAACCTCGAACCCGTGCCCAGCGCGCAAGAATGCATGCAGCTGCTTCTGGCGTTTTTCGGGCGGTGCAGGTGCGTTGGCAAACGGCCCCAGACGCTTGCGCCGCGCGAAGTTTTCAGCGGCGACGAACATGCTCTCCGCCATATGCTCCTTTGCAGGAACAGCGTCTGAATCGCCAATTCCGGAGCTCCGCAAATCTTCGTTCAATCGCCGTTCGCCATAACCGCGCCGAACAAAGGCACGGCTGCGCGCCTCGGCGAATTGTGCATCGTTGATATAGCCCAATTCTGCAAATTGCTCGACCAGCGCGGCGACGTCCGTACGTCGCTCTCCGTCCCATCCGCGTTCGCCAATTTTGCGGGTGAGATAAGTCCCGAGCTTGGCCTGCGTCGTCGCATATCTGCCGACATAATGCAGCGCCAGGTTGCGCAGTCGCTCTTCATTCAGCGGTGGCGCAGGCTTTTTGGCGGATGACCCATTTTTCACGCCCTATTCTTGCCACAGTCGGGTCGAATTTTGAACTGGTATCGGCGCGTAAGGCCTGAGCATAACAAAAATGTAACATCGGGCCTTTGGTCGCAAGCTTTTGGCCCGGAAGCTATGGGATAATATATGAGCGAACTCGTGAGCACGCCGACGCAGGATGAATTGCCGCGTCGCCTTTCCGATTTTGCAACCTTGGGTGAAGCGCTCGATTATGCCGCAACCGGCAAGCGTGGGCTCAATTTTCATGACATGCGCGGCGCATTGGCGCGGCCCTATCCTTATTCCGAAATGCGCGAAGATGCGCTGAAAATGGCGTATCGCCTGATCAGCCACGGGATACGCAAGGACGACCGGATTGCACTGGTGGCCGAAACCGGAACCGATTTTGCGTCGTTGTTTTTTGGCTGCATTTACGCTGGCGCCTGGCCGGTGCCTTTGCCTCTTCCGACATCATTTGGGGGCAAGGAAAGCTACGTGGACCAGCTGTCGGTTCAGCTGAAGAGTTGCGATCCTAAAATTCTTTTTTATCCCGCCGAACTGGCCGAAATGGCCGGGGAAGCTGCAACCAATTGTGGTGTTGAGGGCATCGACTGGGAAAGTTTCGGCGACCGTATAGCGCTCAAGGCCGAACTGCCACCTGCACACACCGACGAGATTTGCTATCTGCAATATTCCAGTGGTTCGACCCGTTTCCCGCATGGTGTAGCGGTTACCCACAAGGCGCTGCTCAACAATCTGTCTGCCCACTCGCATGGCATGGAAGTGCAGCAAAGCGACCGCTGTGTATCATGGCTGCCCTGGTATCATGACATGGGCTTGGTTGGTTGCTTCCTCTCGCCTGTGGCAAACCAAGTGTCGACCGATTACATGAAGACGGAGGACTTTGCTCGTCGTCCGTTGGCGTGGTTGGATGTGATCAGCGCTGCCGATGGCACGGTTATCAGTTACTCGCCAACGTTCGGCTATGACATTTGCGCGCGGCGAATTTCGAGCCAGAGCCATGTTAATGACCGTTTCGACCTGTCGAAGTGGCGACTTGCGGGCAACGGCGCGGACATGATCCGGCCCGATGTGATGCAGGCGTTTGTCGATGCATTCGGTGACGCGGGGTTCAGGGCGTTATCGTTTCTGCCCAGCTACGGCCTGGCCGAAACCACATTGGCGGTGTCGATCATGCCGCCAGGTGAGGGCATCCAGGTCGAGCTGGTAGAGGAAACCGAACTGACAGGCCATGCTGGCGCTGCGGACCGGCCCACTCGTTATCGCGCAATTGTTAATTGCGGCAAAGCGGTGAAGGACATGACCATCGAGATCCGCGACGAGAATGGGCGTCCCTTGGCTGACAAAACCATTGGAAAGGTGTGGTGCACCGGGCCATCACTGATGAAGGAATATTTCCGCGACAAGGAATCGACCGACGCATGCTTGGTCGATGGCTGGCTGGACACCGGCGATATGGGCTATCTATCGAATGGCTATATCTACATCGTCGGACGCGCCAAGGACATGATTATCATCAATGGCAAGAACCACTGGCCACAGGATATTGAGTGGGCTGTGGAGCAGCTTCCGGGTTTCAAGGCGGGTGATATTGCTGCGTTTTCGGTGACTACGCCCGGCGGCGAAGAGACCCCGGCGGTGCTCGTCCAGTGCCGCACGACCGACGAGGCAGAGCGCATAAAATTGCGCGAGCAGATCCGCGACAAGGTACGCTCGGTTACCGGCATGAACTGCGTGGTTGAACTTGTTCCGCCTCGCACATTACCGCGTACCAGCTCGGGCAAAATGAGCCGCGCGAAGGCGCGTAACCTGTATTTGTCTGGTGAGATTCAACCGTACGCAATCGCCGCCTGAGCGCGCTGAATTCTTTGTCCTTAGAAAACGATTGCATCGTATTAGTTGGTTAATATCCGGTAAAGCGTCGCAATCGTTGATTTTCCTTGAGAAATTTACATCGCCTTGCCGCATTTCGATGCCGCTGATTACCTTTGGGTAAGGTTCGGTCACTACAACCGACGAGTGACCAAAAAAGAAATGTATCTTGAGCTGCCGAGCGAACTGTCCTTCAAGGCGTTGTTAGGTCTTGTCGAACCTGTAGGTCTGGACGGCGATGTGATGCGCGGAATTCAGGCACGCAGCATGCGTCAGCGTACGACATTACGGGTCGGATTGAACCTGGTTTGCGCGATAATGGCGATATTGATGTACCGCGGTATTGCACCGGTTTGGGCAACGACCACATGGGCTGCGCTTTTTGGAGGGTTTCATCTCTATTCCTTTCACCAATTCGGAACGAAATGGGTTTGGGACCGGCCCCAACTCAATCGCGAAGACGTCCGGCGGCTGAATACACATTCCGCAATTACTGCGACAATGTGGGGATCTGCGTTCGGCTTCATGGGAACCAGCGGCACGATAATGGAAATGCTAGGGCTGTGGTCGATTGTGCTTGGCATGATGGTCTATGCCTCGCTGCTTTTGCCGACCGCACCGATGGCGGCGACGATTTTCATTGGTATAACCAGCTTTTGCGCTGGGCTCGGCTTCGTCTATCACGGCGGATATTATCTGGCTGTGGCCGCTGGAGGCATCGGCGCGCTGTTAATCATGGCATGCCTGCGTTCTGCACGCGCGCAGATATTGTTCGAGGTGGCAAACAGCATCGTCCAGGAAAAGTCGGAAACGGTCAGTCTACTGTTGCGTGAATTCGAGGACAGCGGAGCAGATTGGCTTTGGCAGACTGATACGTCACGATGCGCTACGCACGTTTCGCCGCGCTTCGCTTATGCGCTTGGTGAAGACGCCAAGGCTATCGAGGGGCAGCCCCTGTTGAAATTGATCGCGGGCGATGCTTGGGAAAAAGGACAATATCCAGACGCGCTACACGATCTGGCCGATAGGCTGAAAAAGCGCGAATCTTTCAGCAATCTGATTGTGCCGGTTACCTTCAAAGGCGTAACCCGATGGTGGGAACTGTCGGCATCTCCGAGACATGCGGAGGACGGAGCCTTTCTCGGATTTCGGGGTGTAGGTTCGGATGTGACCGAGCAGCGAGAGTCCGCAGACAAGATATCACATCTTGCGCGCTTCGATACGCTGACGGGGCTCCCTAATCGTCTCCAGCTAACCGAAACACTCGCCGAAGCTTTGACCGAAGCTGATAAATGGCGCCGCCGTTGCGGGTTCCTGATGATTGATCTTGACCGGTTCAAGGCCGTGAATGATACATTGGGCCATCCGGTAGGTGACCGGCTGTTGGCTCAAGTGGCCCGCCGACTGCAGCTTATCATGTCCGAGAACGAACTTTGCGGACGCTTGGGTGGCGATGAATTTGCGGTTGTCATCAGGGACGCTAATGACGGCAAATATGTCGCCACGCTTTCGAACCGGATTATTGACAGCCTGTCGCGACCCTATGAAGTCGATCAGAATACCCTCTATATCGGGGCAAGCATAGGCAGCGCTTTGGGTCCGGTAGACGGGCGCACCGTCGAACTGTTGATGCGCAGTGCGGACCTTGCGCTATACCGTTCGAAGGATCAGGGCGGCAATACCCACCACAGCTACCAACATAAGCTGCACGCCAATGCCGAAGAAAAGCGGTTGATGGAATTCGAACTGCGGAAC
>JBGSPK010000356.1:0-2528 GCA_041738665.1 Sphingorhabdus sp.
GCGCGGCAATCAGTATGCGCGTTGGTTTGTGGCATTCCGAAAGGGCAATGGCCAACCGGCGGGCAAGCCCACTTGCTTCTTCTCTGCGTGCTGCTTGAGCAATCCCGCCTGCGAGTTTTCCAAAGTCTATCTTGCCGGTCACCAAGTCGAGCAGGCTGCGCGGATTTTTTAGGCGTGCCCAATATCGTGCGCGAATGGCCGCCGCGTTGGGCGGTGCTGGTGAGTCATTGCCTGCCGCTGCTTCGATAACCCATGGGTTGGCAAGGATGAGCGTGTCGATTGCCCCGCCAGCATGGAACAGGGCCAGCGCGGTAGCCGCGTCGCAATTGCCGAACGCGACCAGATGCCCGATGTGAGGAGCCGCTTTGCGAAATGCCATTACGGCGGCGGCAAGGTCTTCCGAACTGCCTTCAAATCCGCGGTTAGCGCCCCCGCTATCGCCGACACCGCGACGGTCATAGCGAAAAACGGGATAGCCCTTATGGGCGAAATAGGATGCCATCGCGGCTTGTCCGGCATAAGCCCCACTGCGAATTTCATTGCCGCCGCTCACAATCAGCAAGCCCGTTGTCCCGGCGGCGGGATCTAGCGTTCCGGCCAAATGGTCGCCTGCACAGTCAAAATCGATCATCCGCCGCATGATGCGCTCCAGCGGTTCAGGTCGGCGGCAATGGCGGCGGACATCGCAGAATCGTCGCCGGGTTCGGCGCGCAGCCAAAGCGGCGTCCCATCAATATCGGCAAGTGCGACTTCGTGGATGCCTGTTGTGATGGAAGTCAGCGCCATATCCAGTTCCGCAAGCATTTCCTGCCTGAGCAAAACACCCGCGAGGTCGAGGGGTGCAGATTTCGCCGCCGTCATAAGTTGTTCGGCCGTTGTCGAAATCCCCGCCTCCTTATCGGCAACAATCCGGGTTCGAAGCATTGACTTGAGCAAGGACGCGCCCTTCGCAGGCGCCAGCCGCCACAAAGGCAGGTTGGCAGCATCGTCAATCAGGCAGCCGCCGCGGATAGAGGCGATATGAGTTGCGGATAGCTGGCTGGCGCAATCGGTCACCGCATTTCGCCAGTCCAATAATGTTTGCTCCGACATGCAGGCCAAACTTTCATTGCACCCCGGCAGATCGGGAAGCAGCATTCGCACAGCTTGCTCGCCAAGAGCGCGCATGGCTTCAACCAACATCCGCCGCGTCCGGTTCATTTCTTCAAACAGCGGCGGAACAATCAATATCGTACGGGTTGCGTCGACTGTACCAAAGCTCAGGCAATGTTCGCTATGTCCGCCCGTTTCATAGGAAAGATGGACAGGCTGCGTCCTCACCCGGCAACCTTGGCCCTTGCGAATGCCACCAGACTGCCGAAGGTCGCGAACAGTTCGCCATCGACCTCATCATCATCAATAACAATGTCGAGCCGGTCTTCCATTTCGGTCAATAACCCAGCCACCGCCATCGAATCCAGTTCGGGCAACGCGCCGAACAATTCGGATTCGTCATCCATTGCGGTCACTTGCGCTTTTGTCAGGCCAAGCACATCGGAGAGTAGCTCGCGGATAGCATTTTCAATTTTATCGGACATTGTTTTCTTTCAACTCACGCGGCGTTGCGGCGCATCTGCCGCAAATGTACGCGGGCAATCAAGGGCCAATTGGCGATATGGTTCGGCCAGAACAGGTCGATCCGGTATCGCGGACGCACTTTTTCCATCCAGTCGCGCTTATATCCGTCGCTGCCGGTACCGAAATCGATCTCGTCGACATGGTCGATATCGATGACATGCTGGAACAACGCGGCGGACAGCAATGTCCCCGGCGAATATTCCAGATGCCGTTCGTCATGCGCCAGCTTGTGAATGAGCGCGACACCGTTTTCCACGGTCCAAAATTGCGCGGCGACCGGTTGGCCGTCGATGTAGGCAAGCCCGATCCGCAAAGCTCCTGCCGCGCCTTCTTGTTGCGCCAGCTGCTTCAAAAACTCCGGGCTGCCCTCGTGCGGTTTCCAGCTTTTCGCATAGACCCGCTCATAATCCGCCCAGCTACTGTCCGAAAAATCGCGTTCGATGCGGACCGAGACCACACCCTTTTTGCCCTTGCGTTTGACGGTATTTTTAAGCTGTCCGGGGCGGCTCTCCCAATATTGATCGAAAGATCGGCCGTTCAGTGCAAGATAGTGGTTCTCGTCGCATGCGGTCATTTCGACGACCCAGCCCACCGCCTCGAACGCGGCGGCAATCTGGCTTGCCGATCCATCCTCGTCGGGCACCGGCGCCAGTGTCAGTCGTCGCGTGCGACCACTCGCTGTCGATGCAAGTTGGCGGAGCAGAGACATTCGCGTGACTTCGTCATAAGCACCGCCAAAAATCGGTCGCCACGTAAAATTATACCAGTTCGCCAGTGCGCCATATTGTCCGCCAGCCAGTTGCATCAAGGGCATCCAGGCATCGGCCTCGCCCTCATGCGCGCGCAGCAAGAGCGGTGCTTTGTCGCGCAGCGCCATCCGGTGCAACTGGTCGAGCCATTCGAGCCGGTCA
>JBGSPK010000365.1:0-6969 GCA_041738665.1 Sphingorhabdus sp.
GAGTGGCGGTAAAGATGATGGCCAGCCGATGATGGAAATGAACACGACGCCGTTGATCGACGTCATGCTCGTTCTCCTCATCATGCTGATGATCACCATCCCCCCGGTTTCGCACGCCGTAAATATCGACCTTCCGGTCAATGATCCAAATGCACCCCCACCGGAAATTCCAATTGATCCGGTGATAAACAAGATCATCATCTTGCCGGACAGCACGATCCAGTGGAACGGTACGCCGGTAACGCTGCAGCAAGTTGAGTCCTATCTGGTTCAGACTACATCAATGAACCCGGAACCAGAGCTGCAATTCCAGCCTGCTCCGACTGCGCCATATGACACAGTCGACAAGGCACTTGTTGTGGTGAAGCGGAGCGGCATTACGCGGTTCGGCTTTGTCGGCAATGAACAATATCGCGTATTCGGCAAGGCAGCGCGTGAGGGCCGGTAGCCCGAACGTCTAATCAAATCGACATTTGGGAAAGGCGATCCGTTCGGGTCGCCTTTCTTTTTGGCGCGTGGATGAACAGATCAGGCTAGCGTCTCAGTTTCATCGCTTCTCGCGTGAGAGCCGGCTCATCAAAATCGCGGCGCGCTTCGCCTGCCGTTTGATGCTGTCTAGGTCCACGGTCTCACCGGGGGCGTGGTCGCCGCGGCTGAACGTGCCCAGTCCGGCAAGCCCATCCACGTCATTGGCGACAAAGCTGATATCCCCTGCGCCACGTTTTAGTGGATCCAGCGCGGGCATCTCCGCAAGCCCCATATCGCGGTTGACTGCGTTCAGTCTGGCCAGCAATTTTGCGTTGCCTTCGGTCGGCGCCATTGCAGGATAGGCACCGGGCTCGAAAGAGATTTTTGCGGAAGTCAGCGGTGCAGACTTGACGATGATATCCTGCATCTTTGCTTTTACACGCGCCGTCTGCGCTTCGGATAATGTGCGGAAATCACCGCGGGCAATGGCGATACCGGGAATGATATTGGTCTTGCCCGCAGCGGTCGCACGGATCCCGCTGGTATCGAGCGCCGCCTCCTGACCGGCTGCAATGATACCGACGTTGAATGTCAAATTGGCCTCGGGCAATTCGGTACGGAAACGGTGGAGATTGCGCGCGAGCTCAAACGCGGCACCGTCGCCATAGCTTTCGCTGAAGATAAGCGAGCTGTGGCCCGTTTTGCCACTTACTTCCAGTTTCCAGCTGTTCGACGAACGCCGCGCGACCGACCCCATGTCGCGCGCCTCATCGATAACCAAGCCCTCGAAATCCAGCGCCACGTCGGCGGTTTTTCCCGCAGTGATCAGAGGAGCGCGTGTAATCTCGATCGGATCACCAGAATCCTCCTCATCACCCGTCATATGGATTTCAATATTGGCGTCCTTCAACGTACCTGCGGCCTTCATTGCACGCAGGGCTGCGACGATCACGACCATCCCCCCCTTATCGTCGCCGGCGCCAGGGCCTGCCGCTTCATCTTTGCCACTGACCTTATTTCGGGTGAATTTCTGGAACGGAGAATCCGGCTCGAACACCGTATCAAGATGTGCGATCAGCAGCAGCTTTTTAGTACCCTTTTTTCCCGGCTTGTTGGCGACCAGATGCCCGGATCGTTTCGCCTTCGCCATGTCTATCCATTCGACCTTGAACCCCAGCGGTTCGAGCTCGGCGCGCATCATGTCTGATACGGCTTTTACACCTTCGAAATTCATGGTTCCCGAATTTTGGTTCACCAGCCTTTCGAGAAGTGCCACCGACCGCTCATATTCCGCATCGACGGTTGCGGCCATATTTGTCTCATGCTGGGATAGCTGAGCAAATAGCGGAGCCGGGGCACCGATCGAGCAGATGACGGCAAAACCGATTGCACAAATTTTCATCTAGGACCCTTACATCGGCAATTGTTGAAAGCATTCTACCATAACCGTCCGGGACAAAGCTTCAATGCAGGAAAAAAAGGGGCCACACATATTGTGTGGCCCCAAGGGGAGGGCGGGTGATATTTGTCCCGCCCCCGGGTCGCCTCGCGATAGCTAATTACTTAGTTGGGTAGCTTGCTGGTAACCACCCATCCGTTGTTCGACGCTGGACCAAGCCTTCTTGTGCGCTGCTTTGACGCACGCGCGAATTTTTCTGTGGTGTATGACAGCATTAACGCCAACGTCGTCGCAAACATGTTTGGCAGCCCTACTGATGCGACGGTCCAGAACATTCCTGCCATGATCGCTCGCTGGGTTCAGGTCGCGATAGCGTACTATTTTTGTCCTCGGCTCGACCGGCGTTGAGGCATATGTCGGAGCAGAAAGCATCGCGGATATTCCGCTGATGCCCAAGCCGGAGATGCAAGTTGCAGCTATCATGACAGCCATGCGATGCCTGAGCGTGCCGGATTGTTTTTTGGGGGAGTTTAACATTCTCATATTCCTTGCTAACTGAGTGGGACGACGGCGCGGAGCGACCCGTTCTGTTATCCCGACCGCGACCTGAATTGTGGTCGTCAAGCGGAAGCAAAGTCCTGTTGCGATTGTGAAATGTTGCTGAATTCTTGCGCTGCTAAATTTCGACTAAGAACTGTAACGAATTTAGCGGTTTTCTGCGCCTTTGGACTGCGCTATATCCGCTGTTAGAAGGCGGGAAACTTCTGAGAAAGTTATGAGGCGGGGCCAGCCCGGGCGATGCAACAGGCATTGGCCCTTATGGATTTGGACGTGATTCCGTGGCGTCAGACAGATTTTTGATAAGCGGCGCAATTCAGCTCGATACGCGAGACGAGCGGTTGTGGATTGGCAATGACGCAGCGCATATCGGCGGCAAAGCCTTTGCACTGTTGCAATTGCTGATGCAAAATTCACAGGTGCTGGTTACAAAAGATGAGTTGTTTGATGGTGTCTGGAATGGGCTGGCTGTATCGGAATCGGTACTGACGACGGCAGTCAAGGAATTGCGCCAAGCGCTGAATGACGATGCGCGAAAGCCCATATTGATTGAAACAGTGCATGGACGCGGTTACCGGTTTATGTTGCCTGTGGCGGCAACTGACGAGCGATTGGCTGAGGCCTTGTCTGCACCACGGAAATCCGCAACAAAAAAACCGCGGAGAAGTTGGATCGTCGGCGGTTTCGCTGCCACACTTGCTGCTGCGCTGCTTTGGCTGCTTATTCCCTCCCTTTCGCGCGACATGTCGGTAGCGAGCGCGGCAACGTCTATCCATCCCAAGTCAGTTGCCGTCCTGCCATTTCGGGATCTGTCGGCCGATGCAAATCAACGTTGGTTTGCCGACGGCTTGACCGAAGAAATACAGAACCGGCTGATCCGTACGCCCGACCTTCATGTGGTATCGAAACTTACCTCTGCCAATTTCCGCGAACGCGACGGAAAACTGAAAGAGAAGGCGCATGAATTGGGGGTCGCACATATTCTGGATGGCTCGGTACGCCGCGTTGCAGATCGCGTGCGTGTCACGGCCGAGCTGGTGCGCGCAAGCGACGGAAGCCAGCTTTGGTCGCAAACCTACGACCGCCCTACCAGTGATGTCATCTCGATCCAGGAAGACATTGCATTCCGCATCGCGTCGGCGCTGAAAACAGTGATGGAGCCGGGCAAGTTGCGGGCAATGGTAGCGGCGGGTACGCGCTCGGTGGAAGCCTATGAGGCCTATTTGCAAGGGCTGGCAGCAGATCAGCTTGGCAACGCAACCGGCGGGCGTGACGCTGAGATTGCTGCAATTAAGGCTTATGAAAAGGCGCGCACGCTCGATCCCGATTTCGCCGAGGCTAACTGGCATGCAGCACAGAAATGGTTCGGCAAGCAAACGCGCATCAACGGCTCGGTTGTCGGACCGGGTGCCAGCGATAGCGAGCGCCAAACGCAATATATGCTTCGCGTTGATCGAGCTATTGCCGGAAGCGCCGACGAAATCCAGCAACTGAAATATCGTGCAGCAAAAGCCGTTATGAACTTGGAGCTGCGCAATGCGCATGGGCTGATGGCGCTTTATCTGAAGGCTCGCCCGCGCGATATAGATGCTTGGGAAGATATGGCAGAATTTGCCGCTTATGCGAATGAGCATGAATGGCTCGCCCGAGCCGGTGAACGGATACATACGCTGTCCGTCGAAGCGCGCGAGCCGCGTTCGCGCGCGATCACAATAGGCGTGATGGCAATGCAGCCGGAAGCGGCTGTGCTGCGTGCACGGCAGCAAATTAAGCTGCGACCTGCCAATGTCATGATGAAATATCAGGGGCATCGTGCAATGATCTGGGCCGGGCGGATAGATGAAGCCCGGCAGCTGATGGGCGCCATTGTAAATTCGGAGTTGCCCGCACAAAACAGGATGCTTGCCGAATTGCGACAAGCCTGCGGCGAAGGCGACATCGCACGGGCGCGTGAGGTGCGAACGAGAATGGAGGCGACGAAGCCTGACTTGATCGACAAATGGCAAACCGAACATATCATGGGCAACCCTGCCAAGGCTGCCGAGGTGTTACAGATACTCGACCGTGAGGGACGGCTCCAAACGCTGTTACAGTTCATGATCAATCCCACCTTTGACAGTGCACAATATCCCAACTTGCGGGCAGCAATGGCGCGCGACGGCATCGTGCGGTGGAAAGTGTGGCCGATGCCGGGAGCATGCAAAACCTGAATCCAAATACCTTGCCGGTAAGGGCTTAGCTACAGCGGCAAAGCGGAACATTAGTGCAGTGAAGTGATTAATGTCGCAGAGAAGGTTTCCAACGAAAAGAGAATGATCATGAAAAGTAGCTTGTTTACGGCGGGCATCGCGCTCGCCATCCTCACACCTTCGGTCGCAATGGCACAGGATGACGGTTGCCGCCGCGACAGTTCGGGCCGTATCATCGGTACTGTGGCTGGCGCTGGCGCGGGCGGATTGCTTGGAAACGTAATCGCAGGACGTGGCGACAAGACCGAAGGCACCATTATCGGTGCGGTTGTCGGAGCAGTTATTGGCAACCAGGTCACCAAATCGTCGGACCGTGGCTGTAACCGCGCTTATGGCTATTACGACCAGGAAGGTCGCTGGCATGCGACAGGGATTAGCCAAAACGAAGCTCGCGGCTATTATGATCGCGATGGGCGCTGGGTCGAAGGCCAGCCGAACGGCTATTATGACAATGGCCGCTGGGTAGCATCGAACAGCAACAATGATGGCAACGGCTATCTGGACCGCGACGGTCATTGGGTACCTGCAAGTTCGGCGGGCTATTATGACCGCAACAACCGTTGGGTCGGGGGCACGGCAACTGGCTATTACGACACCAACGGTCGCTGGGTCGCAGGCCCGACACGTGGTCGCTATGACTCGCGTGGCCGCTGGATCGCAGGTGACACCGGCTATGCCAGCGAGGCCAATGGCAACTGGAATTCGGTCGAACAGCCAGGCTATTACGACAGCAATGGTCGCTGGCGTGCGGGCAAGGCCTATGGCTATTATGATGCACGCGGCCAGTGGGTAGCGACGCGTGATAACGGCTATGGCAACAACAATACCGACTATCGTCCGGGCAACGGCCAGGATGACATGAACCAGATGCCGACGGAAATCGGCACGCGGATCAGCTGGTTGCGCGAATATGTCCGTTCGGGCGTTCAGGCACGCCGTATCAACCGCGCCGACGCGCAATATGCGCGCAACGAGTTGAGAGCGATTGAAGGCCAGAACCAGATGTTCAACCGCGATGGCCGCTTCACCCAGCGTGAGGAAAACACCGTTACGCGGCGTTTGGATCGTTTGACCACGCGTCTCGACCGCGAATGGCGCCAAGCGCGCGCTTACTAAATTGCGCGTCACGTTATGAGAGAGGCTCGGTGGCCCTAAACCGCCGGGCCCTTTTTTACCGAACTCACACCACAAAAAGGCCCGGCGGTCCCCCAACCACCGGGCCTCAGCTTCTGATCCGATGCGTAAGATCAGTAGCTGTAGTACATGTCGAACTCGACTGGTGACGGCGTCATTTCCCAGCGGGCGACGTCCTCCATCTTGAGGTCGATATAGGCGTCGATCTGGTCCTTGGTGAATACGTCACCTTTGAGCAGATAGTCGTGGTCGGCGGCGAGGCATTCGAGGGCCTCGCGCAATGAACCGCAAACGGTTGGAACCTCGGCGAGCTCTGCCGGTGGCAGATCATAGAGATTCTTGTCCATGGCTTCGCCGGGATGGATCTTGTTCTGGATACCGTCGAGGCCGGCCATGAACAACGCCGCATAGCACAGATACGGGTTGGCCATCGCGTCGGGGAAGCGGACTTCCACGCGCTTGGCTTTCGCGCCTGCGCCATATGGGATTCGGCACGACGCTGAACGGTTGCGCGCCGAGTAAGCGAGCAGAACGGGGGCTTCGTAACCGGGTACCAGACGCTTGTAGCTGTTGGTGGTCGGGTTGGTGAATGCGTTCACTGACTTGGCGTGCTTGATGATCCCGCCGATGAAATAGAGGCACATGTCGGAAAGGCCCGCATAGCCGTCACCAGCAAACAAAGGCGTCTTGCCCTGCCAAATGGAAAGATGAGTGTGCATGCCGGAGCCGTTATCTTCCTTGATCGGCTTGGGCATGAAGGTTGCGGTCTTGCCATAAGCGTGCGCGACCTGGTGCACGACATATTTGTAGATTTGCATCCGGTCGGCGGTTTGCGTCAGCGTGCCGAAGGTCAGGCCAAGCTCGTGCTGCGCGGCGGCAACTTCATGGTGATGCTTGTCGCAGGGCAGGCCCATTTCGAGCATGGTCGAAACCATTTCGCCGCGAATGTCCATGCAGCTGTCGACCGGCGCAACGGGGAAATAACCGCCCTTGGCGCGCGGGCGGTGGCCCATATTGCCAGCGTCATATTTGGTGCCGCTGTTGGTCGGCAGTTCGATGTCGTCGATCTTGTAATAGCTGGTGTTGTAGCTGTTTTCGAACCGCACATCGTCGAACATGAAGAATTCGGCTTCGGGGCCGACATAGACGGTGTCGCCGATG
>JBGSPK010000374.1:0-3960 GCA_041738665.1 Sphingorhabdus sp.
GGCCGCGAAATATGGCGCGTGGCAGGCGGTGTAGAGTGGGATGATGCGGAAATGGCGAAACTGCTGCGCGAGGCAGACTGATTACATCAATATGCGGCGAACGCGCACCTTTTCACTTTTGCGAATCGGTACCGATTCGGTGAGTGGGCGCACAACGGTGTGCTTGTGTTTTGGGTCGGCGCAATTAGCAGCTTCGGATTGATCGGTTTCACGGGCAAATGCGGCATCAGGCGACATGCCCGCGGCCAACACAATGATGCCAGTGCCAACAGTTAGAAATAAACCCCTCATGCGCCAAATTTGCGCTTGGAAAGCTTTCTGTACGATGAACGCCATCTGCCTTTTCCTTTTTCAGGTCGCATCTGAAAATGGTGGGCGCTAACGGGCTCGAACCGCTGACCCTCTCGGTGTAAACGAGATGCTCTACCAACTGAGCTAAGCGCCCCCGTAGGGAACGCGGCCTTTGCCAAAGCATGGCGGCTTTGGCAAGTGCTATCAGATAATTTGCCCCGGACGCGATGCGGTTGCTGCAAAATAATCGTCCAACTTGGCGTTAGTTTCGTTGGACAGTTCGATGAATACCCGCCGTGCATCGTCCGGGTCCTGCCGCCGGACGAGCATACCGCTCTCGGTCATCGCCGTTATCCAGCGCAGCGCGGTTGTGGGCGGTACCGCAGCGGCAATGCACAGGCTCGAAACAGACACTTTTTGCCCCTCCTGCGCAGCCGCTTTTAAATCAAGCAATATGTCCCAAGCAGGGTCGGCAAAAAGATCTGCTTCAAAGTAGCGATCACGCAACCGGCGCGTCTTGATGATGTCGCGCAAGGCTTTGGCGTCGATTGTCCCGCTAATGTCGTTAGCGTGGTCGGGAAAGCCTGGAAGCCCCCAGCAGGAGCCGGTCGGAACGACACAGGCCTGTCCGACAAGCCGGATTTTTGCTCGGAGTCCGCCATCCGTGCCAGTGTCCGGGCGAACTCCACCAGCTCGTCGCTAATCCTGTGCAACGAGCCGAACTCGACTCCGCGGTCCCTGTCGTGCAATCGGTCCATGCCGCCCCGTCCAAATGCCCCTGCCAAAATTGGCATCGCTTCGACGTCATCGGTATTGACCAGAAAATGACATTGCCCTTGTGGCAAAGCGGCATAGGCCGCTTCGAGGCCGTTCATATCTATCCACACCAACGCTATGCTGCGATGCAGACTGAGATATCGCACTATTTTGGATAAGGAATCCGGGAGCAGATCCGTTTCGGAGGAAAGATCAGCCAGAAGATAATCGGCTGCATGCTCGTCATTTCGGGCAACCGGCACACATCCAGCCAACCGAACCAAAGATTCAAGTTCTGACTGACGTGTCGGCGAACCGTCCAATATCATCGCAGTTCGGCGATGATCAGCCGATCCGAAATCATCGTCCTTATTTCCCAAGGCACATCTCCCTGCTAAATGACTTACTGCCTCGGCTTTCAAAATCACCAAATATTTGTAACGATAGCTTAAAATTTTGATCCAATCCGGACCTATTGAGTTTATCCAAACTGGCTATTTGCGTGGTCCGGTTGAAGGCGCTAATCGCCGGTTCATCACAAGGCCGTTTATGGCCTAGGAAATTTGAGGAGTATGATGCGTGAAAACGGGGAAATTTTTGGCGAGCGCTGCAGCGCTTTTATTATCGGGAGTTGCCATGACTGCGGTTGCACATGCGAAGGATGTTAAGGTGGCAAAGTCGGTCGAACCCGCGCTGCTACAGGAGTGGACCGGACCTTATGAAGGCGTCCCCCCTTGGGATCAGGTGAAGGTGTCCCAATTTCCCGCCGCTTTTCAGGCTGCGATGGACGATTCCAAGGCAGAGTTTGAAGCCATGCTGGAAAAGCCGGAGGCGATTACTTTTGAGAATACCATAACCGCCAGCGAACTTTCGGGCCAGAAAATCGGCCGATTATTCTCGATTTGGGGCGTCCATTCATCCAACCTGTCGAATCCCGAAGTCCGGAAAATCCAGGGCGAATGGGAACCCAAGGTCAGCGCCTTTTTCTCCGAGCTCACGCTTGACGCGCGGTATTTTCAGCGCGTGAAATATCTTTACGACCAGCGCGCGACGCTAAATCTGGATGCCAAGCAAATGCGGTTGTTGGAGCGGAGCTATGAAAGCCTGGTTCGCAACGGCGCTTTGCTCGACGCTGCGAAGAAAGCGCAAGTCATCGGCATCGAAACAGAACTGTCAAAGAAATTTTCGACTTTTTCCGAAAAGGTCCTGGCTGACGAAGAAACCTATATTCTTTTGACCGACGAGGCCGAACTGGCAGGTTTGCCCGAAAGCTATGTTGCAGCGACGCAAGCGGCGGCGAAATCCAAGGACAAAACCGGCTGGGCGATTGTCAACACACGCTCTGCCGTCCAGCCATTCCTTGAAAACTCGACCCGCCGCGATTTGCGCGAAAAGGTGTGGCGTGCCTTCACCAAGCGCGGCGACAATAAAAATGCCAACGACACCAACGCGACAATCGCTGAAATTCTGAAGCTGCGTCAGGACCGCGCGGAGATTCTCGGCTTTCCGACGCATGCCCATTACCGCATGGCCGATACGATGGCCAAAGACCCCGACAAGGCGATGGATCTGATGATGAAGGTCTGGCCCGCGGCAACTGCGCGGGTGAAGGAAGAAGTTGCCGACATGCAGGCTATCGCCAATGCCGACAAGATTACCATCGAGCCTTGGGATTACCGCTTCTACGCTGAAAAGGTCCGCAAGGCGAAATATGACCTCGATCAGGAAGCGATTAAGCCATATTTCCAGCTCGACAATATGGTCGCGGCGATGTTCGATGCGGCGGGCAAGCTCTATGGCATGACCTTTACCGAGAACACCGGTACTGTTCCGGTGTTTGAGCCCAAGGTACGGACATTCGAAGTGAAGCGCGATGGCAAGGTCATTGGACTTTTCTATCTCGATAACTTCGCGCGCGCGGGCAAGCGTTCCGGCGCATGGATGACGACATATCGCAGCCAGCATAAATTGGGTGGCAAGAACGACATCATATTGGCTTCGAACAACAATAATTTCGTTCCCGGTGCCAATGGTACGCCGACCTTGATCAGCATCGACGACGCAACGACGCTGTTCCATGAATTCGGCCATGCCATTCATTTTCTGAACTACGACATCACATGGCCGGGTCTCGGTGGAACGCCGCGCGATTTTGTCGAATATCCAAGCCAGGTGAACGAGAACTGGTTGCTGACACCTTATGTGCTGAACACCTATGCGAAACATTACAAAACCGGCGAGCCAATTCCGGCCGCTTTGGTCGAGAAAATCAAGGCAAGCGACACCTTCAATCAGGGTTTCGCGACGGTTGAGTATATGTCGAGCGCGATACTGGACATGAAGCTGCACAACCGGTCGACCCCGGTTGCGGATCCGGCTGCTTTCGAGCGTGACACGCTCGCTGAAATCGGTATGCCCAAGGAAATGGTGATGCGCCACCGCCTGCCGCAGTTCAATCACCTGTTTGCCGACGACGGCTATTCTGCGGGTTATTACAGCTATCTGTGGTCGGAAACGATGGATGCCGACACGTGGGCGGCGTTTACCGAGAAAGGTGATGTCTGGGACAAGGAAACAGCAGAGCGGTTCCGCTCCATGTTGCTTGCAACAGGCAATGAGTCGGACCGGATCGAAGCCTATCGCGCATTCCGTGGTCGCGACCCTGATGTGAAATATATCATGAAAAAGCGCGGCTTCCCGACTGGGGAATAATATCGATTGGCGGTGTCTCTACACGCACAGAGGCGCCGCTAAATAACTGTAGATATTGACAAAAAAATATGCTCTCCTCTTTGCGGGAAAGAGGAGAGCCTACATGCCTACCGATGGGGTCGCAATTCACCGGCATGCATTGATAAAGTCGGAATGGCGCACCAATATTGGGCTTGCCCCCACACCCGATTCTTTTTCATA
>JBGSPK010000403.1:0-5273 GCA_041738665.1 Sphingorhabdus sp.
GGATGGGGCACATAATATGTCCAGCATGGTAAAGCATCTCATTTCAGCATCGATGCTGATTCTTCCTGCTACGTCGATAGCAGCGGCACAGCAACAACCGGAGGTTGTGTGGAAAAGTGGGACCGGCGGCACCGTTCCAGCTGGGTCTTCGCGGCCCCAAGCGCTGCCTACGCCGATTGCGCAATATGATCCCAGCGAGGGCAATATCCCGGTTGCCTTGCAACGGTGGAAGATGCTTAGCCAGTCTGCCAGTTATAGCTTCGGAGAATATGCATCGTTCCTGATGGCCTATCCTGACTGGCCGAACGCCGACGACATGCGCAAGAACGCCGAACAGGCAATTAATCCGCTCAGTTATTCGCCCAGCCAAGTGGTGGCCTATTTCGACAAACTGCCCCCGCTGACCAACGCCGGGCGTGCCAAATTCGCAATTGCACTCGACGCGACTGGAGACAAAGCACGCGCCGAAATCGCGGCACGCGATGCGTGGCACAGCGGACTGCTAACGGACGACGATGAAACGCGGCTGTTTCGTATTGCCGGGAACAAGTTCACTGCGGCCGACCACGACGCCCGCGTCGACCGTTTGTTATGGTCCAGCGCCAGCCGAGCTGCCGAGCGCTGGATAGCCTATACTTCGCCAAATCGCAGGCCTGCCTTTGCCGCCGCACTCGCGGTAAGGACGAACGCATCGGACGCTGCCTTGAAAGTGCAAGAAGCTGGCTCGTCTGCGAATAATGAAGCCAGCTTGCTGGCCGCACGCGCCGACTCTCTCCGTACATCGGGCAACAGTTTCGCCGCACGCGAGTTGGTTGCCAACCGCGCGAACTTGGTGGCACCAGCCCCAGTTCTCAAAGACTGGTACCAACTGCTGCTGACACACGCGCAAGGTGCCGCAAATGACGGCCAATATGATGTAGCCTATCGCATCGCCTCTCGGATCGATGATGCGCCACCCCCCGGACTTGTCATGGTCAATCAGGACCTTACGACACGTGATCGCTATACCAGCCTGGCTTGGCTGGCAGGGACACTTGCGCTCGAACGGCTTGGCCGTCCGCGTGATGCTGTCAAGATGTTCAGCATGTATGCCGACGCTGCAAAGTCGCCGCAAACGCGATCGAAGGGCCTCCATTTTGCCGGCAAGGCCGCAGCCAGAGGTGGCGACCAGACTAGCGCCACGCGTTTTTATGAGCAGGCAGCCAATTATTATGAAAGCTTCTTCGGGCAACTTTCGCTGGAGCAGTTGCGCCGTCCTTTACCACGCGTTCCCAGCGTTGCGGTGACGCCGCCTCCCCTTTCAGCGGGAAGCACGCCGGCGGTATATATGGCAGCGGCACTGGCTTCAAAATATGGCAGCTGGAGGGACCAGAGCAATTTCCTGCGTGCTATTTCAAGCAATGCAAAAACGCCGGCCGATTTTACAGCAGCTTTAGGTCTGTCGAAAAAGATTAACCGTCCTGATCTGGCGGTTATGGCAGGCCGCACCGCTCGCTATTATGGCTACTCCGACTTGCTCGGGAACGGCTATCCAACGGTTAATGTGCCTGCGTCGCAGAGTCATAATTGGACGCTGGCCCACGCTATAATGCGGCAGGAAAGCCAGTTCGACCAACGCGCTGTAAGCCGCGCCAACGCCCAAGGATTGATGCAACTCATGCCGGGGACGGCGCGGGAAACCTCCGGCAAGATTTCGATGGCCTACCGACCCGAAGCGCTCACGGTCGACACGGATTATAATATTGCTTTGGGCTCAACCTACATTCAACGCATGCTCGATTATTATGGCGGCAGCTATCCTTTGGCGATTGCGGCCTACAATGGCGGGCCCGGCAACGTGAACAAGTGGCTGAAAGTCTATGGCGATCCTCGCACGGGCCAGATTGGCATCATGGAGTGGATCGAAAAAATCCCGCTCAGCGAGACTCGGGATTATGTGTATCGCGTGCTCGAAAATGCCGTGATGTACGACCATCTCCATCCTGAAAAAGCACGCGTCCGTTCGGCGACACCGCTTAGCACCTATCTGGGCAAATCGACTCCGGGCTGACATAGGCTGCTCCGATGGAGCGCACCAACCCGATTACGCCCGCCGGATTCGCGGCTCTGCGCGAGCGATATGAGCAGCTGTTTGCCGTAGACCGGCCTGCCGTAGTCGAAATCGTCCATTGGGCCGCTGGGAATGGCGATCGTAGCGAAAATGGCGACTATATCTATGGCCGCCAAAAACTGCGCGCCATCGACCGCGAATTGGGCCAGCTTTCAAAAAAAATGAAAGTGGCGAAGGTGCTGGATCCGTCCAAACAGGAAGATCGCAGCCGGGTATTCTTTGGAGCTACGGTTACGATTGCCGATGTTGATGACGTTCACCGCACGATCACCCTGGTTGGTGACGATGAAGCGGCAGCAGGCGAAGGCAGGATTGGCTGGAACTCACCGATGGCCCGCGCTTTACGGGGCGCGCGGGTCGGAGATGTAAAGACGGTGTCGTTGCCCACTGGCCCGAAAGAATGGGAAGTGATGGAAATCGACTACCCCTTGGGCGAATAGCCCAGAGATTTCGTAGCCATTGAAACAATCTCCACATCAGCCGCCGGAAATTCCTGCGGCACGGTGGCTTCCATTTCCTTCACAACATGCTTCAAGAATGCAATCCGCGCTGCCTTTTGGTTATTGCCATCGATCACCGTCCACGGCGCCCAATGCGTATCTGTGCGCTTGAACATATCCTTCATCGCGTCGAGATACTCTTCACGCTTTTCGCGGTTGCGAAAGTCTTCCGCTGTCACCTTCCAGCGTTTTGCCGGGTCATCGAGCCGCTCGGTTAGCACATTATCTTGCGTTTCTTGGGTCACATGCAGAAACAGCTTGATGATCTTGGTACCGATCTCGCCCTGACGCGATTCGAATTCGTTGATTTCGTCATAGCCGCGGCGCCATTCGGCCTCACTGCAAAAGCCTTCAACGCGCTCGACTAATACGCGGCCATAATGGCTGCGATCCCAGATATGAATTTCTTGCGCGCCGGGCAGCTTGTTCCAGAAACGCCAGAGGAAATGCTTGTCCTTTTCCTCTGCAGATGGCGCAGAAATCGGATAGACCTGATAATAACGCGGATCGAGTGTCGCGGTCAGACGCTTGATCGCCCCGCCCTTCCCAGCCGCATCCCAGCCTTCGACGACAATCAAGGTCCGTGCCTTGTGCAGGATATGCAGCGATTGCAGTTCGGCGAGACGGTTCTGAAGTGCTTTCAGGTCTTCGTCATAATCACCGTCATATTTTTGGCCGGTTTCATAATCTGCGAGGTCTATTTTCATGCGCACGTTTCAGCACCTAATCGCCTTCAAAACAAGGCGACTGACGGAAACGTTCGATAAAGGGACAATTATGCCTTGGGCGGTTGTTCGACCACGCGGATGCTGAGTTCGCGCAATTGCTTGGCCTCAGCGGCCGACGGCGCACCCATCAACAAGTCTTCGGCTCGCTGGTTCATCGGGAACAGCGTGATTTCACGCAAGTTCTGAACACCGCAGAGCAGCATGACCATCCGGTCGACGCCTGCCGCCATACCGCCATGCGGAGGTGCGCCATATTGGAACGCACGGTACATGCCGCCGAAGCGTTCCTCGACGTCAGCCTGCGTGAGACCGGTGAGCTCGAACGCCTTGACCATCAGGTCGGGATGCTGGTTGCGGATCGAACCCGAAGCCAATTCATAGCCATTGCAGACCATGTCATACTGATAGGCCTTGATGGTGAGCGGGTCTTGCGTCTGCAACGCTTCCAGACCGCCCTGCGGCATCGAGAAAGGGTTGTGCGCGAAGTCGACCTTTTTATTTTCGTCGTCCCATTCGTAAAACGGGAAGTCGATGATCCAGCAGAAACGGAAGCTCTCTTTGTCGATGATATCTAGCTGCTCGCCGGTACGGGTGCGAGCGGCACCAGCCAATTTGGCAGCCTGCTCTTCCTTGCCAGCGGCGAAGAAACAGCCGTCGTCCGGGCCTAGACCGATGGCATCATAAAGCGCCTGCATGCCTTCTTCGCCGTGGTTCTTCGCAATGGGCCCGCCGAATTCACCAGCCTTGCGAGTCACATAACCAAGGCCTGCATGGCCTTCGCTGCGCGCCCACTCGTTCATCTCGTCGAAGAACTTGCGGCTTTTTTCAGCGGTTTTTGGCGCGGGGATGGCTCGAACAACGCCGCCGCCTTCAACAATCCGTTCGAACAAACCAAAGCCGGATTTCTTGAAATGGTCAGTAACATCGGAAATGATCAGCGGGTTGCGCAGATCGGGTTTGTCGGTACCGTAGTCGAGCATTGCCTTGGCATGTGGAATGCGCGGAAATTCGCCGGCTGGCGTCACCTTTCTGCCGTCGGCGAAGCTTTCGAAGACGCCAGCCATCACTGGCTCCATCGTGTCCCAGACTTCTTCCTGCGTGACGAAGCTCATTTCGAGATCGAGCTGGTAGAATTCGCCCGGCAGGCGGTCGGCGCGCGGGTCTTCGTCACGGAAGCACGGTGCGATCTGGAAATAGCGGTCAAACCCTGCGACCATCAGCAATTGCTTATATTGCTGCGGCGCTTGCGGCAGCGCGAAGAATTTGCCCGGATGGATTCGGCTTGGCACGAGGAAATCGCGCGCGCCTTCGGGGCTGGACGCGGTCAGGATCGGAGTCGAATACTCGGTGAAGCCGATATCTTCCATCCGCCTGCGCGTTTCGCGGATGATCTGCGTGCGCTTGACGATATTGGCGTGCAGCGTTTCACGGCGAAGATCGAGGAACCGGTATTTCAGACGGGTTTCTTCGGGATACTCCTGTTCGCCCGCGACTGGCAGTGGTAGTTCTTCGGATTTGCTCAATACGGTCACGCCGCGTGCAAATACTTCAATGTCACCAGTCGGCAAATTGGCATTGACCGTCGCAGCGCTGCGAGCCTTTACCTCACCGTCAATGGTAACCACGCTCTCGACGCGCAGCCCCTCAAGGATCGCCAAAGCCGGACTGTCGCTATCAGCGACTATCTGCGTCATGCCATAATGGTCGCGCAAATCGACAAAAAGTACGCCGCCATGGTCACGCTTGCGATGGATCCAACCTGACAAGCGGACGGTTTCTCCGACATGTGCGGCTCGGAGTTCGGCGCATTTGTGGCTGCGATAAGCGTGCATGGGTCACTCAATTCAAAAAAGCTGTGGAAAGCGCGCCTAACAACCGTGCGAGCAGGCTTTGTCAAGTCGGGATTGCCTGTTATGGCCCAAACCGCATGCAGAT
>JBGSPK010000427.1:0-2537 GCA_041738665.1 Sphingorhabdus sp.
ACCCAATGTGCCGAACAATTGCAAGCCGGTAGGCAAAGTTGTGCTTCGTGTCAGGCCATTGATTACACCATCAACATATTGGTCAGCCTGACTGCCGAAACGAATAGTATCGTTCAGCGTCAGCTTCTCGTTCAGATAGAATCCGCCGACAAGCCAATCAACGCTGTCATTGAACGCGGTACCCTGAAGGCGGATTTCCTGTGTGAAGTCTTTGATACCGGTGCGGTAATTGTCGCGATAGGCGCGGTCGAGGCCCGAGAAATCGATGTCCTGGTTACGCCGCGCGTCCCAGTCACGATAGGCGGTAATCGAGGTCAAAGTCGCTGCGCCGAAATCCCAGTTCAGCTCGCCCGAAACGCCCCATTCCTTGACCTTCTCGCTCAAATCGCGACCTGGCGTTACTGCCATGTTGCGGCTTCCACGCGTAAAGGCGGGGATGCCAACCCGTCCCGCTGCGCCGCCAAGCGCTGGATTCGCAGAGAAACTGCGAATGACATTCGTTGCCACTAGCGCCAGCCCAGATTGCGCACCTGTATCGATGCCCGGGAAAATCTGAAGCCCGCTCAGCGTATTAACCGCGCCGCAGCAGACTTCATCGGTCTTCGCATAGTCGCCAATCAGACGGAAGCTGACATCTTCGTTTTCAAACAATGCCTGGCCGCGTACGAAATAGCGGTCGATATTGTTGATCTTGCTGCCGCTGTTGACGTCGGTGATATAGCCGTCACGCTTGTGATAGCCGCCATCGAGACGCAGCGCGAGTTGCTCTGAAACTGGGCCGGTAATACCTGCCTTGACTTCGATTTCGTCAAGATTGCCATAGCTTCCCTCAACATAACCACCGAGTTCGAACTTCGGCTTCTGCGTCGTGATGTTCAGCGCGCCAGCCGATGTATTGCGGCCAAACAATGTGCCCTGTGGACCGCGTAGCACTTCGACGCGTTCGATTGGCGGCAGTTCGGCGAGCGCCACACCGGCGCGCGAACGGAATACACCATCGATGAACACGCCGACGGCAGGTTCAAAACCGGGGTTGTCGCCAGCAGTACCAATACCGCGGATCGAGAGTACTGCACCAGTCGCTGACGACTGACCGGTTGTTGTTTTCAGCGAAGGTGCGAGCTGCTGGATGCCTCGAATGTCAACGACACCTGCGTTGGCGAGTTGCTCGCCGCCGACAACGCTGACGGCTAGCGGCACGTCCTGCGCAGCCTGATCACGGCGCGTGGCACTGACGATGATTTCATTGTCCGAATAGACTTCTTCGGCGGGTACGGCAGCTTCGTCCTGAACGACTTCGCCTTCTTGCGCAAAAACGGCAGTGGTCGGCGCAGCAAGCACCGCAACGCTGGCAAGCAGCATATGGATCGATTTCATGATGTTCCTCTTAAGACTTTTTGCGGTCGAGCCGCTGGGGGAGATAGACTTCGGACCGAGATCCGAACTCTAGCTTTAGTTAGAAGAATTTAACAAAACATACCAAAAGAATTACGTATTTCCGTCAGTTTGCGGCTCTTCTGTGACTCAATTGCAACATATCGGGGCAGCAATCGTTTGCTAATCTGTCAGCGCGCTTCGTGATAGAAGTCATATACTGTTTGGGCCACCGCCGCCGACACTCCTGGCGCTTTCTGTAAATCCTCCAGACTCGCACCGCGCACTGCTCTTGCGGTCCCGAAGTGCATCAACAGGGCCTTTTTCCGTGATGGACCAATGCCGGGAACTTCGTCCAAGGAGCTGGCGGTGATTGCCTTGGCACGCTTGTTGCGGTGCGCGCCAATGGCGAAGCGGTGCACTTCATCACGAAGGCGTTGCAGGTAGAACAGGACAGGTGCGTTCACTGGCAAGGTCAATTCGCGTCCGTCGGGGAAGTGGAATACTTCGCGGCCTTCGCGGCCATGATGCGGCCCCTTTGCAATGGCGATCAGCGGCACGTCGTCGACACCGATTTCCTCCAGCGCCGCCTTCACCGTGCTCATCTGTCCCTTGCCGCCGTCGATGAGGACAAGGTCGGGCCATTGACCACTGTCGCGGTCGGGGTCGTCCTCCTGCGCGCGGGCAAAACGGCGCTGGAACACTTCGCGCATCATTGCGAAATCATCATCAGTCGCGGCCTGTTTGATGTTGAACTTGCGATATTGTCCTTTGATAAAGCCCTCCGGCCCGGCAACGACCATCGCCCCCAACGCGTTGGTACCCTGGATATGGCTGTTGTCATAGATCTCGATCCGCTTTGGCGGCTCGGCGAGTTCGAACAGTTCGGCAACTTCCTGCAATAACTTGCCCTGCGTTGTGCTCTCTGCCAGCCGCCGGTCGAGTGCTTCTGAGGCATTGCGTGTTGCCTGAGCCACCAGCCGAACACGATCCCCGCGTTGCGGCACAGCGATTTCAATCTTACGCTCGGCGCGCTCCGATAGCGCCTGCGCCAGCAAGGCCGCCTCGGGCAACTCGCGGTCAAGCAGTATCAACCGCGCGGGCGGCACGTCTTCGTAAAATTGCGCAAGGAAGCTGGTGAACACATCATCCTCGTTCATCTC
>JBGSPK010000447.1:0-2103 GCA_041738665.1 Sphingorhabdus sp.
AGCGCAACCCTTATCTTGACCGGTCGGCCTATATGGTGAAGGGACAGATGCCATGAGCATTTCGAGGCATTACGTCCTGGCCGCTGGCGGCACTGGCGGGCATCTTATTCCGGCTTTCGCATTGGGGCAGGAATTGCTCCACCGCGGGCATCATGTTGCGCTCATCACCGACAAACGGGGCGCGAAAATTCCGGGGTGCCCCGACCGGATCGCGACGCATATTTTACCTGCAGGTCGTATTACAAAAAATCCGACAAGTTGGCTGCCCGGCGTGAAGGCGATTGCTGAGGGCCGGTTGATGGCACGCCGACTCTATGGCAGCTTTGCTCCGAGCGCGGTCGTAGGTTTTGGCGGGTATCCCGCATTTCCCGCACTGCTTGGCGCATTCGCCGAAAAAGTACCCACAATCATCCACGAACAGAATGCCGTCTTAGGTCGGGTCAATCGCTTTACTGCACGGCAGGTGAATGCAATCGCCACGGCTTATCCCGATATTTTAAGGCTATCGCCCAGTTACACGGACAAGGTGCATCTGGTTGGCAATCCGGTGCGCCAGGAAGTGCTGGCATTGCGCGATCAACCTTATCCGCCGCTTTCCGAAGATGGCATTTTTCGGGTGCTCGTGACCGGCGGAAGTCAGGGCGCGACGATATTGTCCGAGGTGGTGCCCGATGGCCTGTCGCGTCTGCCGCTCAATCTGCGCCGCCGCCTGCAGGTAACGCAACAATGCCGTGCCGAGGATATCGAAGCGGTTCGCGCGGCGTATGCGCGGCATGATATCCCGGCTGAGCTGGCAACCTACTTGCCCGATCTGCCAGAGCGACTGGGGTGGGCGCATCTGGTGATTTCGCGAGCAGGAGCATCGACGATTGCCGAGCTAACCTGCGCTGGGCGGCCCGCGATATTGGTACCGCTGCCTAGCGCGACCGATAATCATCAAAGCTATAATGTGAAAGAAATGGTGACGGCAGGCGGCGCTAGAGCAATCGCGCAAAGTGACTTCGCGCCGGTTGAGCTGGCCAAGCAAATACAGAAGATTGCGCTGGAACCTGGAGCGCTCGAAAATGCAGCCAGGGCCGCAAAAAATTGCGGACGACCCAATGCGGTCGCCGACCTTGCCGACTTGGTGGAATCCTTTGGCAAGGCGCCGATCATGCACACCATCAAGCCCACTGCCAACCGCGCCGAAAATTTCGGGGCGTCGCCTGCACTTGCCAAGGATGCCGGAATATGAAGGGCGTTCCGACAGATATCGGCACGGTTCATTTCGTCGGGATTGGCGGCATTGGAATGTCAGGTATCGCCGAGGTGATGCATAATCTGGGCTATACTGTGCAGGGATCTGACATGGCGGACAGCTATGTGATCGACGGCTTGCGCAAACGTGGCATCAAGGTGATGATCGGGCACAGCGCAGACAATCTTGGTGACGCCGCGGTCGTCGTCACCTCGACCGCAGTGAAAAAGGGTAATCCGGAGCGCGACGCTGCGCTAGAGCGCCGTATTCCGCTTGTGCGCCGTGCCGAAATGCTGGCCGAGCTGATGCGGCTCAAAAATACCGTCGCTGTGGCAGGAACCCATGGCAAAACGACAACGACATCGCTGATAGCGGCAATGCTAGACCACGGCGGAATTGACCCGACAGTCATCAACGGCGGCATAATCAACAGCTATGGTTCGAACGCACGATTGGGTGCGAGCGACTGGATGGTTGTCGAGGCTGATGAAAGCGACGGCAGCTTTCTGCGGCTCGACGGCACCATCGCTGTCGTCACCAATATCGATCCCGAGCATCTCGACCATTATGGTGATTTCGACGCGATCAAGGACGCCTTCGTCGAGTTTGTTGAAAACGTACCTTTTTACGGCGCAGCAATCATGTGCCTCGATCATCCCGAAGTGCAGGCAATTCTGCCCAAAATCCGCGACCGGCGGATCATCACTTACGGCTTTTCTGCGCAGGCCGATATACGCGGCGAGAATGTAACGCCGCATCCGGGCGGCAATCGCTTCGATGTCGTTGTGCGGTCACGCGATGGTTCGCAGCGGACTATCGAAGGCATAGAGCTGCCAATGCCGGGTCGGCATAATGTGCAGAACGCG
>JBGSPK010000020.1:0-11438 GCA_041738665.1 Sphingorhabdus sp.
AGCGATGCCGACATCATCGAGCTGGCAGGCAATGTCAAAACCGGCGTGCCGATGGGTACGCCTGTGTTCGACGGTGCACGCGAAGCCGACGTGACGACAATGTTGCAACTGGCCGGCCTTGATGGTTCGGGTCAGTCGGACCTATTCGACGGACGCACCGGCGACAAGTTCGACCGCAAGGTAACCGTAGGCATCATCTACATGCTTAAGCTGCATCACTTGGTCGACGACAAGATCCACGCCCGTTCAATCGGACCATACTCGCTCGTTACCCAGCAGCCGCTGGGTGGTAAGGCGCAGTTCGGTGGTCAGCGTTTCGGGGAAATGGAGGTCTGGGCGCTTCAAGCTTATGGCGCTGCCTACACCCTGCAGGAAATGCTCACGGTCAAATCCGATGACGTTATCGGTCGTACCAAGGTTTACGAAGCCATCGTCAAGGGTGACGATACCTTCGAAGCCGGTATCCCTGAAAGCTTCAACGTTCTGGTCAAGGAAATGCGCTCGCTGGGTCTTAACGTAGACCTGAAAGCGCACGATCTGGTCGAAGGCGACGAGGGCTTTGCCGAGGCGGCGGAATAAGCAGAGACGGGCGGATGAAAGTCCGCCCCCTGCCCTTCTGCAAGATTTCAAGGGTCGTTGACCCGATAAGGAATACAAAATGAACGAACTGAGCAAATTCAACAATCCCGTCGCCAAGGTCGAAACATTCGACCAGATCCAGATCGGTATAGCGTCGCCGGAAAAAATCCGCAGTTGGTCCTTCGGCGAAATCAAGAAGCCCGAAACCATCAACTACCGCACGTTCAAGCCAGAGCGTGACGGTCTGTTCTGCGCGCGCATCTTTGGTCCGGTAAAGGATTATGAGTGCCTTTGCGGCAAGTATAAGCGTATGAAATATAAGGGCGTCGTCTGCGAAAAGTGCGGCGTTGAAGTGACCGTCACCAAGGTGCGCCGTGAGCGTATGGGCCATATCGAGCTCGCCGCGCCGGTCGCCCACATCTGGTTCCTGAAGTCGCTGCCATCGCGCATCGGCTTGCTGCTCGACATGCAGTTGAAGCAGCTTGAGCGCGTTCTGTACTTCGAAAACTACATCGTGACCGAGCCCGGCCTGACCGCGCTGGAGAAGTTCCAGTTGTTGTCGGAAGACGAACTGCTCGACGCGCAGGACGAATATGGCGAAGACGCGTTCACCGCTTCGATCGGTGCCGAAGCCGTCAAGACCATGCTGATGGACCTCGACCTTGCGCAGGAACGTCAGGACCTGCTCGACGAGCTGGCTGTCACCAAGTCGGAACTGAAGCCGAAGAAGATCATCAAGCGTCTGAAGGTCGTCGAAAGCTTCATCGATTCAGGCAACAAGCCCGAATGGATGATCCTCGACGTCATTCCGGTCATTCCGCCAGAATTGCGCCCGCTGGTGCCGCTGGATGGTGGCCGCTTTGCGACGTCGGATCTCAACGATCTCTATCGCCGCGTTATCAACCGTAACAACCGTTTGAAGCGCCTGATTGAACTGCGCGCACCTGACATCATCGTCCGCAATGAAAAGCGGATGTTGCAGGAAGCTGTCGATGCGCTGTTCGACAATGGTCGCCGTGGCCGCACGATTACCGGTGCGAACAAGCGTCCGCTGAAGTCGCTGTCCGACATGCTCAAGGGCAAGCAGGGCCGTTTCCGCCAGAACCTTCTCGGCAAGCGCGTCGACTATTCGGGTCGTTCGGTTATTGTGACCGGTCCTGAACTGAAACTGCATCAGTGCGGCCTGCCTAAGAAGATGGCGCTCGAGCTGTTCAAGCCGTTCATCTATTCACGTCTCGATGCCAAGGGTCTGTCGATGACCTTGAAGCAGGCGAAGAAGTGGGTTGAGAAGGAACGCAAGGAAGTTTGGGACATCCTCGACGAGGTTATCCGCGAGCATCCCGTGCTTTTGAACCGCGCGCCAACGCTTCACCGTTTGGGCATCCAGGCGTTCGAACCTGTCCTGATCGAAGGCAAGGCTATTCAGCTTCACCCGCTCGTTTGCTCGGCATTCAACGCCGACTTCGACGGTGACCAGATGGCCGTCCACGTTCCGCTGAGCCTCGAAGCGCAGCTGGAAGCTCGCGTTTTGATGATGTCGACCAACAACATCCTCTCGCCAGCCAATGGTAAGCCAATCATCGTTCCTTCGCAGGACATGGTCCTGGGTCTCTATTATCTGTCGATGGACCGTAAGGGCGAACCCGGCGAAGGCATGATGCTGTCGGACATGGCTGAAGTGCATCAGGCGCTTGAGGTCGGTGCGGTCACGCTCCACTCGAAGATTATTGCCCGCGTACCGCAGACCGACGAAGACGGCACGCAGCGCATGGTACGATTCGACACCACGCCGGGCCGTATGTTGCTTGCAGAAACGCTGCCACAGAGCCACCGCGTCCCGTTTGAAACCGTCAACCGCCTTCTCACAAAGAAGGAATTGGGCGACGTTATCGATCAGGTCTATCGCCACACCGGCCAGAAGGACACGGTATTGTTCGCCGACGCGATCATGTCGCTTGGCTTTAAATATGCGTTCAAGGCAGGCATTTCGTTCGGCAAGGACGACATGATCATTCCGGAAGAAAAAGAAGGAATGGTTGCCGAAACCAAAGCGATTGTTGCCGATTTCGAGCAGCAATATCAGGACGGCCTGATCACCCAGCAGGAAAAGTACAACAAGGTGATCGACGCCTGGTCGACCTGTGGTGACAAGGTCGCCAACGCCATGATGGACAAGCTGAAAGCGTCGCCGATGGACGAGCATGGCCGCGAATTGCCGGTCAACTCGGTTTACATGATGGCCCACTCGGGTGCGCGTGGTTCGCCAGCGCAGATGAAGCAGCTTGCCGGTATGCGCGGATTGATGGCCAAGCCTTCGGGCGAGATCATCGAAACGCCGATCATTTCGAACTTTAAGGAAGGTCTGACCGTTCTCGAGTATTTCAACTCGACCCACGGTGCCCGTAAGGGTCTGGCCGATACCGCGCTGAAGACGGCAAACTCGGGTTACCTGACCCGCCGTCTGGTTGACGTATCGCAGGATTGCACCATCGTCGAAGTTGACTGCAAAACCGAACGTGCGCTGGAAATGCGCTCGATCGTTCAGGGTGGCTCGACCATCGCTTCGCTCGGCGAGCGCGTCCTTGGTCGGACCACGGCAGAGGACATCATGGGCCTCGATGGCAAGGTATTGATCCCGTCGGGAACCTTGCTCGACGAGCCGATGGTCACCGCGATGGAAGAAACCGGCATTCAGGCCCTCAAGATCCGCAGCCCGCTGGTGTGCGAATCGAAGGTCGGTGTATGCGGCACCTGCTATGGCCGTGATTTGGCGCGTGGTACTCCGGTGAACATCGGTGAAGCTGTCGGCGTTATCGCTGCACAGTCGATCGGTGAGCCTGGCACCCAGCTGACGATGCGTACCTTCCACATCGGTGGTGCGGCGCAGCTTAACGAGCAGTCGAACCTTGATGCGACCGCGTCGGGTACGGTCATGTATCGCGACCTGCCAAGCATCATCGACAAGCGCAAAAAGCGTTTGGCGATGGCCCGCAACGGCGAACTGGTTGTCGTCGACAAGGATGGCCGCGAGATGGAAATCCACCGTCTGCCTTATGGTGCAACGTTGATGTTCGCCGACGGCGATGCGGTCAACTCGGGCGATCGTCTGGCTGAATGGGATCCCTTCACCATGCCGATCATCACCGAAAAATCGGGTATTGTGAAATATCAGGACCTGATCGACGGCAAAACGCTGACCGAGCAGACCGACGAAGCAACGGGCATCGCCCAGCGCGTCGTTACCGAAGACCGTGCGGGCAGCCGTACCAAGAAGGAAGACCTCCGCCCGCGTCTGACGCTTCTCGACGAGAAGACCGACGAAGCGGCACGCTATCTTCTGGGTGTCGGCACGATGCTGTCGGTCGAGGATGGTGCAGAGGTTCAGGCAGGCGACGTTCTCGCCCGTGTGACCCGCGAATCCGCCAAGACTCGCGACATCACCGGCGGTCTGCCGCGTGTTGCCGAACTGTTCGAAGCCCGCATTCCGAAGGACAACGCGATCATCGCGAAGATTTCGGGCCGCGTCGAATTCGTCCGTGACTATAAAGCGAAACGCAAAATCGCGATTGTCCCGGAAGAAGGCGACCGCATCGAATATCTCATCCAGAAGTCGAAGGTTCTCGACGTGCAGGAAGGCGATTTCGTCCGCAAGGGCGACAACCTGATTGCAGGTTCACCGAACCCGCATGACATTCTCGAAGTCATGGGCATCGAGGCGCTGGCCGAATATCTGGTTGCCGAAATTCAGGAAGTATATCGTCTGCAAGGCGTGAAGATCAACGACAAGCACATCGAAACGATTGTTCGCCAGATGTTGCAGAAAGTTGAAATCACCTTTGGCGGTGACACCACCCTGCTTCCCGGCGAACAGGTCGACCGCGAAGAAATGGATGCGATCAACGCAAAGCTGACCAAGGGCCAGGCGCATGCAACGGGTAACCCCGTGCTGCTCGGCATCACCAAGGCCAGCCTGCAAACGCGTTCGTTCATCTCGGCCGCATCGTTCCAGGAAACCACCCGCGTGCTGACGCAGGCGGCGGTTGAGGGCAAGAAGGACATCCTGACCGGCCTGAAGGAAAACGTCATCGTGGGTCGCCTGATCCCTGCGGGTACCGGCTCTGCCATGAACCGCATGCGGATTGCCGCCACCAGCCGCGACGTCGCGCTGCGTGCCCAGTACAAGAAGCTGCAGGAAAGCCTGATTGCGCCCGAAACGGCGGAAGAAGAGCATGCAGCTGAACTGGCACAAGGCCCCGAAGCTGCGATTGGTGACGATGTGTTGGCCAAGGTCATTTCCGATGACCTGACCACCGAAGATGCGGCAATCGACGATGTTATCGAGATCGGCAGCGAGGAAGAATAAGCCTTTTCGCTGAGGTCTGAGGACTAAACAAAAACCCGCCGGGAGTGATCTCGGCGGGTTTTTTGTTTGCTAGGTTCGGTTTTGAATTTCGCAAATAGACGATCCTGGACCGACTACTCTCGGGAGCCTGCAATACCCCAGAGCAGATATTGGGCAAACTACAGAATACCAAATCTCAGCACTTCGGTTCTCACTGCAATGGCATAAAGAGGTCAGTCACTGCCTCGTGTTCGGGTACATCGGGGAAAAAACTGACCCGCTGGCAAAAGGCCGGAAAATCTCGCATTTCTTCACCACTTGCAGGCAACCAATCCCGATAAAGAAAGTTAAAGCCCGCCTCCAGATTGTCGCTGGATCCATTAAGGCGCAACACTGCGCAGCGCCCCGCTGGTATCAAGCCAGCATGAAGTCCTTCATTATGGGCTATTATTGGCTGATCGGTTGCGACGCAAAGGTCGATATGCGAGTCGGCTGGCGGTGTAGTCAGCGGGTCTGTGTGAAAAATATTAAACGTTGCGCTTTTGGCCGGGCTGAGACGTGCCGACTTACGCCATGCGATAAGGCGCTGAATCGTGTCCCCGATCCTTGCGGGGTCGCCACGATGCTCCATCAACGCGACAGTAGTTGCAGGCATGTCGATGATACTGACTTGGTCGGCGGTAAAGGTATTTTCCATGAGTATGTTCCTTGCTGTGGTGAATGGCTCTAAGGCCGCAAACCACGGAACCCAGCTGGGTGCCTTCCGAAACGCGGAAGGCGTCTGTCCGAATATCTGTTTGAATGATCGGCCAAACGCTTCCGGCACTTCAAAACCAGCATCCAGCGCAATGTCCGTTACGGTGTCATCCTTTCGAAACGCAAGCCGATAGGATGCACGCTTCATGCGGAGCATCTGAACATAGCGATGCACAGCAACGCCGAACGTCGCTGTGAACTGCCGGTGGAAGTGGAATTTTGAAAAGGCGGCAATACCGGCCAGCGTATCCAGCGCCAATTCATCGGCCAGATTCTGGTCAATAAAATCAAGCACCCGTTGCATCCGGTCGTGGTAATTTTGCTGAGCCGTCTTTTTCATCATGCCCTCCGTGGTGCCCACCAACTAGGAGATGATTCAAGCGACCGCCTGACCGATCTTGCTGACTTCAGGCGGGGCGAAAATGTCGCCAACTGGATGGTTCTTCTAACCGAAGCGATACTAAAACGCGCTAAAAGATCCATCAAACGGACACAATGTCAGGTTTGGAATAGCACGCGTCACTCATCCGATGGCCCTTTCTAGCGTTAAAATGTAAATCCGGCTCGGGCTACCCGCCCCCCATATAACCGCTGGCCATCCCGCATCCCCCTCAATATACAGCATAACTCCACATCGGGGATAGAGCGGGATGATATGCTGACGACCATAAGTTCATGGGTGAAGCGGCATCGTGTCTGGTCGGCGATTATTGCCCTGCTGGTGCTGTTCGTCCTCTATCGCGTGCTCCGCCCTACCCCGCATGATTATGAATATATCAGTGAGACCATCACCCGCGGCGAAGTTCTTCGCAAGGTGTCGGCCAGCGGCAAGGTCCGTGCGCTGAATACCATCAAGGTCGGCACCGAAGTTTCGGGTCAGGTCACCAAGGTCTATGTCGATTTCAACTCGCCGGTGAAGGCGGGGCAAGTACTCGCCGAGATCGACCCGACCCGCGTCCGTGCGCGGGTTCAGCAGTCCGAGGCGCAGGTCGCGCTTGCTCGTGCCGGTTTGCAGCAGACGGTGGCCAATGTCGCCCGCGCCCGGTCGGAGCTTGAGATTCAGGAGCGGGACTTTGCGCGGCAAAAGGCGCTGGCCGAGCGCGGTTTCGTGTCAAAGGCAGGCCTCGACATCGCGCAGAGCAAACTCAACAGTGCGCGCAACGCCTTGCAAGTCGCGCTGGCGCAAACGCAAAGCGGCAATGCGCAGATTAGTCAGGGGACGGCGGAACTGTCGTCGGCGCGGCTTGACCTAAACCGCACCGTCATTGTCGCTCCGGCCAGCGGCGTCATCATCAACAAATTGGTCGAACCCGGCACCACCGTCGCTGCCAGTTTCCAGACACCTAATTTGTTCGAAATCGCCGCCGACACCACCAAGATGCAGGTTGAGGCATCGGTCGACGAGGCCGATATCGGCCAGATCGTCGAAGGCCAGAATGTGACCTTCACCGTCGACAGCTACCCAGATACCATTTTTCGCGCGAAAGTGCGTCAGGTCCGCAAGGCACCGGTCGAAACGCAAAATGTCGTCAGCTATCTGGTCATCATCGACGTGGACAATCTCGACGGCAAATTGCTGCCCGGCATGACGGCCAATGTCGAGATCATTACGGGCGCGAAGGCCAATGTCCTGCGCGTGCCGACCAATGCGCTGCGCTTCCGCCCGAAGGTCGCGGATCGCGGAGAACCGGCGAAGGACAAGCCCGTAGCACCCGGCAAAAAGGAAACACCGCGCCCGACGCTTTATCTTGCAGGCGCTGACGCCTATCGGCCCACCAAGAAGCAGATCGGTATTGGCTTGCAAGGCGACGACTATACCGAAGTCATATCGGGTATAAAAGCGGGCGACAAAGTCCTTGTCCGCACCAAATCATTGAAGCCAAAGGCAGAGACTGACGAACCGGACGAAGATGACAGCGCTGCTTGAAACGCATGATCTGGTAAAGGATTATGTGATTGGCGGCGAAACATTGCACGCCGTCAACCGCGTATCGCTCGGCATCCAGCGTGGCGAGTTCGTTGCGATTATGGGGACCAGCGGTTCAGGCAAATCGACTTTCATGAACATGATCGGTTGCCTCGATATCCCGACGTCGGGGACGTTACTGCTCGACGGAATCGACACCAAGACGCTCGATAGCGATGAACTTGCTGAGATCCGGAATCGCAAAATCGGCTTTGTGTTTCAGCAGTTCAACCTGCTCGCCCGCACAAGCGCGCTGGACAATGTGGCGGTGCCGCTGATTTATCGGGGAATGGGGTACACCGAACGGCGCGAGCGCGCACAAGCCAAGCTGGAGGCGATGGGATTGGGCGACCGGTTGCTGAACACGCCAGCCAAGCTGTCGGGCGGCCAGCAACAGCGCGTCGCCATCGCCCGGGCGCTCGTCACCGATCCGCTGATGGTGCTGGCGGACGAACCAACCGGCGCGCTCGATACACAGACGTCGCTCGACATCATGGGTATTTTCCAGAAGCTGAACGACGACGGCATCACGCTGATCGTTGTCACCCACGAACCTGACATCGCCGAATATGCAGCCCGGCGGATTGTCTTTCGCGACGGGCAAGTCATCGAGGATGCAGCGGTGAAATCGCGCCGCCGCGCGGTTTCAGCATGAATAGCCTGCTTGCCTCCATCGCCGGTTGGGGCGTGAATGTTGCGATTGCCATGACCGCGCTGCGCACCAATTTGATGCGATCTATCCTGACAACCTTGGGGGTGATGATCGGAGTTTTCTCGGTGATTTTGGCGGTAGCGGTGGGCAACGGTGCGCAGGTTTCAGTGACGCAGCAGATCGCCACGCTTGGATCCAACATGGCAATCGTCGTGCCAGAACCCGACAGCGGCAACAGCGGTCCGCGCCGCCCCAGCGACCGGGGAAGGTTGACCGAACGCGATGGCCAGGCAATCCTGCGACAGGTTCCAGGGGTGGTCGCGGTTGCGCCGCAGATCCGCAACAGCGTGCAGGCGGTGACCTCGGGACGCAGCGCAACGACTCAAGCCATTGGGGCCACGCCAGAATATGGCACCATCTCAAACGTCAATGCATCCGATGGCCGGTTCCTGACCCAAGGCGATGTCGGCTCGGCAGGACGAGTTGCAGTTATCGGGCAAACCGTCGCCGACAAGCTGTTTGCCGACATCAGCCCGGTTGGCCAGACGTTTCGGGTAAACCGTGTGCCCTTCACCGTCATCGGCGTATTGGAAAGCAAAGGCAGCAACCTTGGCAACGACAATGACGACCAGATTGTCGTGCCGATAACAACGCTCCGCCAACGGCTTTCGACCGCAGCGACGCAAGGGCCGGACGACGTTACCTTATTGTTCGTTGGATTTGAGGACGAAGAAACGCTGCTCGACGGACAGAAGGAAATCAAGAGCCTGTTACGCGACCGTTACCGAGTGCCCAAAGGAAAGATCAATCCGTTCACCGTACGCACGACCACTGAAATTGCTGAAACGACCGGCGAAGTGACACAAATCTTCCAAGCGGTTTTGGTCGCGATTGCCTCCATCTCGCTGCTCGTCGGCGGCATTGGCATCATGAATATCATGCTGGTCAGTGTTACCGAGCGCACTAGGGAAATCGGACTTCGGATGGCATTGGGCGCAAAACGCAGCGACATCCGGAACCAGTTTCTGGTCGAAGCCGCCGTGCTGTGCGTGATTGGCGGGGCCATCGGCCTCATACTCGCAATGGTTGCGGCCGCTATCTTTCAGCAGGTGGCAGATTTTCCGGCCCCGGTCGGATTGGACACGGCGCTACTGTCGGTCGCGTTTTCAGCGGCAATCGGCATCTTGTTCGGCGGTTACCCCGCTATTCGGGCCTCACGTCTTTCGCCAATCGAGGCGCTGCGCAGCGAATAGTCAGAATTTTCCCGACAATGTCAGCTGAATCAACGGATCGAGATAGCGTTTCCGGTTCACGATCTGCGTGACGGTGCCGCCAGAGCGGGTTCCAGTGTAAATGAACCTGTCGCGGCTGAAATCCGGGATGCTGGTATATTGCAGACGCAAAGTCCCCAATTTGAATTTGGAATACTCAACGAACAGATTTGTCCGCACCCCGTCTTTCTGACTGCGAAATTCATTCAGGAAATATGCGTTATTGGCATCCTGAACATTTACGGTGACGCCATATACAAATCCAGTACCGGCGATGTCATGGCGCAGCGCCCATTCCTGATGCCAAAGAGGCCGGTTTGACATGCGTCTTTTCAGGCCAGTCACCGGGTCGGTCACGCGGCTGTCGTGATAGTGACCAGTATATTTAACCTCGATGCCGGTTATCCCGGCGGGCTTTGTTAGCCAGTCGAACGGCAACGTAATTTCAAGTTCGCCATTCCATCTTTTACTGCTGCCGATGTTGCCCGCGCCGTCAAATTGCGCGGTGATGTTACCGGCGGCATCGCGTAATGTGACAGGCACAAGATCCTGCGTGTCGCTGACCGACTGATAATCGCCCTTCAACTGGATGCTGCCGCGTTCGAGGAATTTGTGCCGAATGAGCGCGGAAAAAGTAGTCACTTTCTCAGGCACCAGATCCGCGTTGCCGACATCCACCTGATTGCCCAATGTTACGTCGATTGATGTTGCAAATTCTTCGAAATCGAGCTGTGCTACCTGCCGATCAGCACGGAATTCCAGCGTGGTTTGCGGGTTCACCGTCCAGGTTGCAATTGCACGTGGCTTGATGAATTTGAAACGGCGCGCAGCGTTACTGTCACCAGACAGGGTCAGCTTGGAAAATTCCGCAATTGCGCCTGCTTCGATTTTCCATTGCGGACTTATTGTCCAGACATCGGTCACGAACGGTTCGATGCGGGTTTCCTCAACCAGCACATCCGACGGCGGGAACGCGGTAACTACCCCGGCGACCGTGCTTGCGGCTGAAAAACGTGCGTCCAGCCGGTTATACGCGATTTCACCGCCGAACTGGATCGCATGGTTGCTTATTCCGCTCCAGTCGTTCTGGATACGCGCCACGGCCTCAGCGGGCTTATTCCGGCTTCGTGTTTCGAACAATTCTGCAGGCTCCCCGACGCGCAATGCTTCGATGGTAAAATCATTGCTATCGGTGGCGGCTCGATAAAGCCCGATGATCTTGGTGTTGAGCTTGGGCGCCAGTCCGAATTCGATATCGCCACCTACTTCGTAGTTGATATCGTTGATCGGGCCGCCCCGGTTCAGCAATTCGTCGCCGGTGTTGGCACCAGCTGCATTGGAAAACTCGCCACGTCTGTGATCGAAACCATCATTCCAGCGCACCCGGCCGTTGAGGTTAAGCTTCGCGCCACCGATGCGCGTCTTGATCGCGCCACCAATCGCAGCTTCGTCATATCCGCCCTCGCCGCGATAGTAGCGGCGCTCGGTCAGCGCGTCGGATCCGGTTTTAAAATCCTCCGGGCCGTATCCGTAAATCCGTTCTGAATAAGAGGAGAAATTCAGTTCATAGGTCGTTTTGCCTCGCCGCAAAGTGGCCGACGCGTTGGCCGACGGCTGGAAGCCATAGCGGTGCCCGAACACCAGATTGCCTTCATAAGTGCCGCTGACTTTTGCCGAAACCTTGCGCACGACATTGACCACTTGTCCCTGCCCCTGTGTTTCGGAATCGGCGCCGGCTTGCTCGGTTAGTTCGATATGCTCGACTTCACTTGCCGGAATGCGCGACAGGATCGTGAAGATGTCGTCGGATTTGGACGAGGGGCGATCGCCATCGATAAGCACATTACCCGCATTTTCGCCAAAGCCGCGACG
>JBGSPK010000023.1:0-8601 GCA_041738665.1 Sphingorhabdus sp.
GTGACCGATGATTTGCTCAATACGATATTTGCGCCTTTGCCGCCGGACGAAGAATGGAAGCCGTTATGACATATGAAACTATCTTGGTGGAGCGGCGCGGCGCAGTTACGCTTATCACACTCAACCGCCCGCAGGCGTTGAACGCGCTGAATAGCCAAGTGCTCGCCGACCTGATTGATGCGTTTGCGAAGTTCGACACTGATGACAGTCAGCGTTGTGCAGTACTGACTGGCTCGGAAAAGGCGTTTGCCGCCGGGGCAGATATCAAGGAAATGCAATCGCAGTCCTTTGCCGAAATGTACGGCAGCAATTTCTTCGCAGGCTACGACCGCGTTACGGCAACTCGCAAGCCGTGGATCGCGGCGGTAAACGGTTTCGCACTGGGCGGCGGGTGCGAGCTGGCCATGATGGCGGACTTCATCATTGCAGGCGACAATGCCAAATTCGGCCAACCCGAAATCAAGCTGGCGGTAACGCCAGGCATGGGCGGGTCGCAACGACTGACCCGCGCGATTGGCAAGGCCAAGGCGATGGAAATGTGCCTCACAGGCCGGATGATGGATGCCACCGAAGCCGAACGCTCGGGATTGGTTGCCAAAGTCGTCCCAGTCGCCGAACTGGTCGAGGAGGCCGTAAAGACTGCGCAGGCGATTGCAGGAATGGCACCTCTCGCTGCGATGGCGTGCAAGGAGATGGTCAACGCGGCGTTTGAAACCACATTGCAACAAGGCGTCCTGTTCGAACGCCGATTATTTCATGGCCTTTTCGGTTCCGACGACCAGAAAGAAGGAATGGCCGCCTTCGTTGAAAAACGGCCCGGAAACTGGACGGGAAAATAACCCCTAGTCAGAGGCGCTAATTTTCTCAACTGGCTGGAACTTGCCAAGGCCGCAGCCAGCGCCTTCCGTCAGGCGCCCGCCATAATCATGCAGCACACGAACGATGTCTACGTTGCACAGCTGATTGGTCGAAGTGCGATAGGAAAAACGGTCCTCAAACTTCAGGCCGGGGCAGCTGTAAGGTAGAGAATTGCGGTATGTCTTGCCGCCGTTCATTTTAAAATCGATGGTGTTGGCATCGACGACATTGGTCGAGCGTATGTTGCGCAAAGAAACGCAATTTACGGGTTCGCCTACGGCACGGACGGGGGCAGGTTCTTTCTTTGCCGACATACCCGCAGTCGCGCCAAGCGTCAGTACTGCGAGCGTGGAAACGATCAAAAGCGACTTGTGCATCGAATTTCTCCCAATATCAGGGCACTGACATAACTTATATTATCTGAACTGCGCCTGACTTGGTTTTGGGTGCAAGTGTTTTCCGCTTAAACCGGCAGAGGTCGGCGACCGGACAACGCCAGCATTCAGGTGTGCGCGCCTTGCAGACATAGCGGCCATGCAGGATCAACCAGTGATGCGCGCCCACGCGGAATGGTTGCGGTGTTTTTTTATCGAGTGCCTTTTCAACCGTCAGCACGGTCTTTCCGGGTGCTAGGCCGGTACGATTACCGACACGGAAGATGTGCGTATCGACGGCAAAAGTCTCCGCACCGAAAGCTGTATTCATCACCACATTGGCGGTTTTGCGCCCAACGCCCGGCAATGCCTCAAGCGCGGCGCGATCAGCTGGTACCTCGCCATTATGATCACGAACAAGTATCTCGGACAACGCGATCACATTCTTCGCCTTGCCATTGAACAGACCGATTGTTTTGATGTGCGCTTTGAGGCCTTCCTCGCCCAACGCCACCATCTGCGCTGGCGTCTCGACCTCGGCAAACAGTTTCCGCGTCGCCTTATTGACACCGACATCGGTTGACTGCGCCGAACACACCACCGCAACTAGCAACTGATAGACGTTGCCATAAGCCAACTCGGTTTCGGGGGAAGGGTCGGCTTCAGCCAGACGCCGGTAAAATTCAAAGATATCGGCCTTTTTCACAGCCCGAGTACGTCCTCCATCCGGTACCGTCCGGCTTTCCGCCCCACCAACCACAATGCCGCCTTCACCGCGCCCTTTGCAAATATCGCGCGGCTTTCAGCGCGGTGGATGAGCTCGATGCGTTCATTGTCCGAGGCGAAGATGACATTGTGGTCGCCCGCGACGCTGCCGCCGCGAAGGCTCGCAAAGCCGATGGCTCCGGTAGCGCGTGCACCGGTGATGCCATCTCGACCGCGTTCGCTGTGGCTTTTGAGGTCGGTATTACGGCCCTTGGCCGCGGCTTCGCCCAATAACAAAGCGGTGCCGGACGGGGCATCTATCTTGTGCCGGTGGTGCATTTCGACGATTTCGATATCCCAGTCATCGGCCAACTGGCTGGCGGCCTGCCGGACCAATGCCGCAAGCATCGTGACGCCAAGCGAGGTGTTGCCGGTTTGGAGCACGGCTATGTCGCGCGCGGCGTCATCGATCAGATAATGGTGGCGTTCTTCAAGGCCAGTGGTGCCAATAACGATGGGTTTGCCCGCGGCGACACAGGCGTCAAGCGTCGCCTCCAGCGCATGTGGGGAAGAAAAATCGACCAGTACGTCGGATACCGCAACGAGCGCAGCCAGGTCGTCATTTTGGTCAACACCGCCCGCATGAGTATGCCCTGCTGCGTCGATAGCCTCGACCAGGGCCGCTCCCATGCGCCCAGCGCTGCCGATGATGCCGATTGCCGTCATATGCTTGTCCTGCCCTGATTTTACTGCTTCATGGGCGAGATGAAGGACATTCGCAATATCGTAATCCTGACCGGCGCGGGCGTAAGCGCGGAGAGCGGCATTGATACGTTCCGCAGCGAAGGCGGCCTGTGGGAGCAGCATCGCGTCGAAGATGTTGCCACGCCCGAGGCATTTGTGCGCGACCCCGATCTAGTGCTGCGCTTCTACGACATGCGCCGCGAGGCGATTCAGACCAAGGAGCCCAATGCGGCGCATCATGCATTGGCGCGTCTGGATGCAGAGTGGCCAAAGGACAATGGCTATGGCTATGGGCTTCTGATAGTCACGCAAAATGTTGACGATTTGCATGAACGGGCAGGGGCGAAGCGTCTGCTGCATATGCATGGCGAGCATTTGAACGCCTGGTGCACAGCCTGCGATGAGCGACATGTGTGGCGCGGGACGCTGATAGATCGGCCCTCGTGTCCGGCGTGCGGCGTTGCCGGTCAATTGCGGCCCGACATCGTGTGGTTCGGCGAAATGCCCTACCGGATGGAAGACATTTACCACGCGCTCAATCGCGCGGACCTGTTCGTCAGCATCGGCACATCGGGGGCCGTTTACCCAGCTGCCGGATTTGTCCGCGAGGCGCGAGCGCAAGGCGTGCGGACACTCGAGCTCAATCTGGAGCAGTCGCAAGGCAGCCACTGGTTTGATGAAGCGAGGCACGGCCCGGCGACCGAAATCGTGCCGCGATGGGTGGACGAGATTTTAGGCGGCTAAGCCGCAGCTTCCGCAAGCTGGATCTTTGGGCAATTTGATACTTCGCATTGAGGGCGTCATGCCGTCGAAGATATGGAGCTTGCCCGTTTGCGGCTCACCAAAGCCGGTGAGTAAGCGGATTGCTTCCATCGCGGCAAAGCTTCCCATGAGGCCACACATCGCACCAAGAACGCCTTGGGTCGCGCAGTCATCGCAGTCATCGGGGTCGTGTGCGTCGCCGACAAAGCAGCGATAGCAGGGCGCATCCGGTATCCAGCCGGTGAAGGTGCCGATCTGGCCGTGGAACTGGCCAATTGCGGCGCTTACCAACGGGACTTTGGCGGCAAGGCAAAGGTCGTTGACGATAAGCCGCGTCGCGAAATTATCACTGCCGTCGATAACCACATCGACGCCGGCCAGGATTTCGGTTCCTGTGCCGCGATCGATCCGTTGCTTGATGGCATGGAATTTTACATCGGGATTAAGCCGCGAAACCGCGAGCCCAGCGGCATCTACCTTGGCCTCGCCAATTTGCGCGTCGCTATACAGCACTTGCCGCTGCAGGTTGGACAACGACACGACGTCATCGTCAACAACGCTAATTGTCCCAACACCCGCCGCAGCAAGATATTGAATGGCAGGGCATCCAATCCCGCCCGCGCCGATCAGCAGGACATGGCTGTCGAGCAATTTGGCCTGACCCGCCCCACCTATATCACGCAACACAATATGGCGCGCGTAGCGGTCGAGTTGTTGGTCGGTAAGCATCAACGGCAGGCTTTCGCTAATTGGTAAAGCGGTGTTGCCTCGCCAACATACCACGGGTCGCCCTCGACATTTTCGGCCATAATCAACAGTTCTTCGCTGCCGGGGGCGAGGATGTTCAGCAGCGCATCGTCTACAACGAAATTGGCGGTAACCGCATCTCCGTCCACCCGGATTCTGGCTGAACGCGATTTGCCCTGGCGCTCGAACTTTATCGGCTGAAATGAACTGGCGACCAGCATATTGTTCGGCCCGCGCTGACCAACACTATCGTCGGGATAATATTGCAGATCGAAGCTGCCACGCCCGTTTTCGCAGGATGCGCGAAATATCACACTGCTGTAATTCCACGACAGGAAAATCGCGGTCGGTGTCTCGGTACCATCGCCATGATGCTCACGGAACAGCCACTGAAAGTCACGATCATTGCGATTATCCTGCGCCATTACCGGCGTAGCCAGCATCGCGGCAATCGCCAGCATCGGCATCATGGCAAATTTACGTATCACGTCGGTCCTCCTTCAAACGCCGGTAGAACCAAATCCTCCGGTTCCGCGCTCGGTGGTATCGATTTCGTCCACTTCTGTCATCGTTGCGTGAGTTACCGGTGCAACGACGATCTGCGCAATACGGTCACCCTTTGTGATCAGGAAATCGTCTTCGCCAAGATTGGCGAGAATGACTTTCACTTCGCCGCGATAGTCACTGTCGATGGTACCGGGCGTGTTGAGGCAGGTGATGCCATGCTTAAGCGCAAGGCCGGAGCGCGGGCGGACCTGCACTTCATAGCCTTCGGGGATCGCAAACGCAAAACCGGTCGCAACCGCGTGGCGTTTGCCGACGCGCAGGGTCAGGCTTTCTGCGGCACTGATATCCATACCCGCAGCACCCTTGCTGGCATAGTCCGGCAAAGGCAGGCCTGCGCCGTGGTTCAGGCGTTTGACGCGGACTTCAACCTTCGGCGAGCTCATCAGCGACCTTCTCCATCAATTTGCGGGCAATCACGTCCTTGGGGCTGTCGGGCCAGCTTTCGACGCCATCCTTTGTGACAACATGGAACGCGTTGTTTGCGCCGCCCATTACGTCGCCTGAAACGTCATTGGCGACGATCCAGTCACAGCCCTTTTTGGCGAGCTTCGCCTGCGCATGTTCGACAATCTTTTCGGTCTCTGCAGCAAAACCGATCAGCAGCTTCGGACGTTGCTTGTGCCTAGCGAGACTTGCAAGAATGTCAGGATTCTCGGTTAATGTGAGCGGCGGTATGCTTTTGCCGTCCTTCTTGATTTTTTGGTCAGGTGCATCGACGGCGCGCCAATCCGCAACGGCTGCAACCATGATTGCGATATCGACGGGTAGGGCTTTTCCGACCTCGGCCTGCATCTCCAATGCGGTTTCCACGTCAATGCGGATAACACCGGGCGGCGTTACCAGATGAACTGGGCCGGCCACCAATATCACTTCTGCGCCCATGTCGGCGGCAGCCGCCGCAATTGCAAAACCCTGACGCCCCGACGAGCGGTTGGCGATGTATCGCACAGGATCGATCGCTTCATGCGTCGGGCCAGCCGTCACAAGCACGCGCTTGCCGAACAGCGGTCGGTGGTTGATGTCGGCAAAGTCGGGCTGCGATTCCAACGCGGTAGCCCCGGCTTTTGTAGACGGCACACGTCCGGCAATCAGCGTAGTATCAAAACCCCGTCCCAGCATCGCGCAAATCCGCTCAGCGACCGCAGGCGGCTCGGGCAGGCGTCCGGGACCAAACTCGCCACATGCCATCGCGCCTTCGTCGGGGTCCATAATTGTCACACCGTCCGCGCGCAGCTGTTTCAGATTACGCTGTGTCGCGGCATGCTGCCACATCCGCACGTTCATTGCAGGCACTACGAGCACGGGCTTGTCTGTGGCGAGCAATATGGTTGTTGCCAGATCATCAGCGATGCCAGCGGCCATCTTGGCAAGAATATTTGCGGTAGCGGGACAAATGACAATCAGGTCGGCCTGACGACTTAACTGGATATGTCCGATCTCGCGCTCTTCCTTCAGGTCGAACATGTCGCCATAAACCTGATCCTCGGTCATCACGCCCATCGACAAGGGCGTCACAAATTCGGTCGCGCTCTGCGTCATGACTGCGCGCACTGCAACGCCTTGGCGTTTCAGCAGGCGCACCAGTTCGAGCGCTTTGTAAGCAGCGATCCCGCCGGTCACGATCAGAAGGATGCGCTTGGCTTCGGTCATGGGGCTATCCTAACGCCCACATTGCAGCAGCACCAGCAACACTTGCCGCTGTGGCAACTGCAAAATAGCGCCAGCCATTGCCGCCTCCGCGCCGTTCCCAAACCAGCTGCACCGGCGGCAAAGGCGGGGCCTCTGGTGCTCCGCCTTTCTTGGGGATTTGCTCGTCCAACCGTCGGATGAGGTCGGGGATGAGCTTCAGCGTATCGGCCTGTTTCCTGATCCCGTCGGCGAGCGCCGCCTCCGGTCCGAGTTCGTCGCGAATCCAGTCGCGGACGTAAGGCGCGGCGACATTCCACATATTGATATCTGGGTTAAGTGACGTCGCGATACCCTCGACCATCACCATCGTTTTTTGCAGAAGCAGCAGGTGCGGCTGGGTTTGCATGTCGAAGTCACGGGTGATTGCGAACAGGCTGTCGAGCATCTGGCCGACTGACAATTCGCTCACTGGCTTGCCGCGTGTCGGCTCACCCACGGCCCGCAGCGCGGTCGCGAATTCGTCGACATTGTGATAGCTCGGCACATATTGCGCCTCGAAATGGATTTCGGCGACGCGTTTATAATTGCCGGTGGTCAGGCCGTAGAGAATTTCCGCTAGCCAGAAACGAGCCTGACGGTTGATCCTTCCCATGATGCCGAAATCAATCGCGACGATTGTGCCGTCTGCGCGGACAAACAGATTGCCCTGGTGCATATCCGCGTGGAAAAAGCCTTCTGATATGGCTTGGCGCAGGAAGGTGAGCACTAGCTTCTCTGCAAGCGCGTTCAAGTCATGCCCTGCCGCTTTCAGGCCTTCGACATCGGCAATCTTGATTCCATCCACCCAGTCGAGCGTAAGCACGCGACCGGATGTTCGGTCCCAGTCAATCGTTGGAATGGCATAGCCGTCAACCGCGACCATCGCATCCTGAAGTTCCGACGCGCTCGCGGCTTCGCGCCGCAAATCGAGTTCCCGCAAGGTCCAGCGTTTGAGATTGGCGATGACGAGTTGCGGCCGCAACCGCGCCGCCTCGCCGCCCAAAGCCTCCAGATGCGCCGCCGCCCATTCATAGGTCTCGATATCGCGGGCAAATTGCTCGCGGATGCCGGGGCGAAGGACCTTGACCGCAACGTCTTTGCCTTCGGTCGTACGGGCGCGATAGACTTGCGCAATCGAGGCAGAACCAACAGCCACGGGATCGATATGTTCGAACAACTCAGCGGCGGGCTTGTTCAAGCTGGAGTTAATCTCAGCATAGACCAGCTCAAACGGACAAGGTGGCAACTGGTCTTGCAGGGTCAGTAAGTTATGCGCCGGTTGCTCACCGATAATGTCGGGTCGGGTCGCCAGTGTCTGTCCCAGCTTGATTGCCGCCGGACCAATCGCCCGGAAAGCACCGGCATAGTCTGGAATCTTGGGCTGAATTGTGCCGATACGCGCGATCCGACAGAGCCGTTTGACTTGCGGCGGCGTATTGCGGTCAGCCTCAATGGCGCGCAGCGCGCCATGCCGCGCTAGAATGCGGCCCCATTTGAGCAAGCGAAAGATGTGGGTGGAGGGCCGTGTCATCTGGAGCGGTATTAAACCTTCCAGCCGCTATGGATGGCGACCAACCCGCCCATTATTGGCTCGACCTTGGTCTGCACAAAGCCTGCCTCGCCAATCATACGTTTGAAATTCTGCATATCCGGGAAACGGCGAATCGACTCGACCAGATACCGGTAACTATCTTCGTCGCCTGCAATCGCCTTACCCAATTTGGGGACGAGCTTGTCCGAATAGACGTCATAGACCTGAGCCAGCCCCGGCCATTCTACAGTCGAGAACTCGAGGCAGAAAAACCGCCCGCCAAAGCGCAATACGCGATGTGCTTCTTTAAGTGCTGCCGGAATGTCCGTCACGTTGCGAATGCCGAACGCGATGGTGTAGGCATCGAAATGCTTGTCCGGGAAGGTCAGCGTTTCCGCATTTTGCGGCGACCATATCAAGCTGTCGATGCCGCGCTTCATCGCCCGGTCCATTCCCACGTCGAGCATATCTTCGTTGATGTCCGACACTGTCACCCGCGCGCCGGATTTCTCCATGCGAAACGCAATGTCGCCGGTGCCTCCAGCCATATCGAGGATGTCCTCGCCCTCGCGTGGTTTTACGCGGCGGACGAACTTGTCTTTCCACAGCCGGTGCATGCCACCTGACATGGCATCGTTCATGATG
>JBGSPK010000026.1:0-6863 GCA_041738665.1 Sphingorhabdus sp.
CAACCAAGCCAGTGCGGTCCAGCTTGTCCGGCCAGGTGAGGGATATTCGTCCATGGCAGGCGCACAGGCGATGATTGACGAAATCAATCGCCTTGAAAACCGCCTTCTCAATGAGCGAAGCGCTGCACAAAGACTGGCGCGCCAGAAATCTGACATGCTGATAGCGGCGTTGCTGGTGTTGATGCTGGGTATGATTGTCTACGGCATACAAACACTGATCACGGCGACAAGGTCGCAGTTACGCAACGCTGCATTAGAGGCTGAAAGGGATCTGGCACAAAAGCTGCGCGAGGCTGATTTGGCTGCTTTCCGGGCAGCCGCCATTGTGACAGCGGTCGGTTCCGCCATCCCAGACCTCATCTACGCGAAAGACCGCGAAGGGCGCATCACATATGCCAACCCCAGCACGCTCGAGACAATCGGCATGTCACTCGACCAACTGCTGGGAAAACTCACCGTTGAATATAACCCTGATCGCGCACAGGCCCAGCATATAGATGCCATCGACGCGCGCGTCATGGCGGGCGGCACCACCGAAATAACCGATGAACAATTTACCAGCCCGGATGGCCAGACGCGGCTGTTTCGCTCAACAAAAACGCCGCTGCGCGACGCCGAAGGTCAGATTATCGGACTGGCGGGCGTATCGACTGATGTCACCGCTGACCGGGCCGCATTGGCCGCGCTCAAGGCAAGCGAAGAGCGCTTCCGTACCCTGAGTGAAACCGCGCCAGCTTTCATTTTCATCACAGACAACGCAGGTCAAATTACCTATACTAACACAGCATTTCAGCAATATACCGGCAAGTCGAATGAGGAATTGTTGGGTATTGGCTGGGCGCGCACGGTACACCGCGACGACCGGCAAGTTCCAGAAAAAGCCTGGCAAACGGCGGTCGCAACTAACCAGCCTTACGCCGCCGAATATAGGTTTCGGGGGGAAGATGGTAATTTTCGGTGGTTCATGTGCCGGGCAACCCCCGTGCGCGACACAGACGGCAAGATACAGCAATGGATCGGTACCTGCAGCGATGTCCAGGATGCAATTGATGCAAGAGAGGCATTGAAGGCTGCGAACGAGGGACTTGAGGTGAAGGTTGCAGAACGCACATCAGAATTGCAGACTGCTATCGCAACGCTGCAGCAAGAGGTCGCTGAGCGGGAAAAGGCGGAGGCTCAAGTCCGCCAGATGCAGAAGATTGAATCCATAGGTCAGCTTACTGGCGGCATCGCGCATGATTTCAATAACATGCTTGCGGTCGTATTGGGGTCACTCGAAATTGTAAAACGACGACTGAAGACCGACCCGGACAAGGCATTGGCAAGCATTCAACATGCCGAAGAGGGTGCTAACAGGGCCGCGCAACTGACTGCCCGACTACTCGCTTTTTCGCGGCAACAGCCGCTCGCTCCGGAGCCGGTGAATGCCAATCGTCTGGTCAGCGGGATGTCGGAGCTGTTGCGGCAGACTATCGGCGAACAGATCGAGGTCGAAACGGTTTTGGCCGGTGGACTATGGCGGACGCATATCGATGCTCCCCAGCTTGAAAATGCCATCCTCAATCTCTGCGTCAACGCGCGCGATGCGATGCAAGGCGATGAAATAGGTGGTGGCGGCAAGCTCACCATCGAAACGCATAACTGCCATTTGGACGAGAATTATGCAGACGCCAATTCCGAGGTAGCCGCCGGTCAATATGTTCTCGTGAGCGTGACTGACAGCGGTACTGGCATGACTCCCGAAGTAATCGAGCGCGCCTTTGATCCTTTTTATACGACGAAAGAGGTCGGCAAAGGGACTGGCCTCGGACTCAGCCAAGTGTTCGGTTTCGTCAAACAATCGGGTGGACACATAAAGATCTATTCTGAAATGGGTGAAGGCACGACAGTCAAACTTTACCTGCCGCGCTATCTCGGCAAGGACGAGGTTGCCGATGTTTCAAAGGTGAATCCAAGCGAATGGCCCACAGCAAAATCGGGCGAAACCGTGCTCGTGGTAGAGGATGACGCGCAGGTGCGCGAAGTCTCAGTACAGCTTATTCGCGATCTTGGTTATGAAGTGATCGAGGTATCAGGCGGCGCTCAAGCGTTGACGGTATTGGCCCGCGATGATCGCGTCGACCTCATCTTTACCGATATAGTGATGCCGGGCATGACGGGTCGGGTCATGGCAGATGAAGCATCGAAGCTGCGTCCAGGCATCAAAATACTCTACACAACCGGTTATACACGAAACGCGGTGGTCCATAATGGCGTACTTGATCAGGGCACCGAGTTTCTGGCTAAGCCTTACACGGCAGCGGCGCTGGCAACAAAGCTGAGGACGGTCTTGGACAAAGCCTGAGACGCAAGCTCAAGTTTTAGCCGTGGTAATCTCCAGCCAATTATTCTGTCGATACCATTTCGTGATGACGTGCTTGACGCCTTTTAAAACAGGTGTTCCTGTGTGGAGTGTTTTGTAATTTAATGTGCCGTCAGGCTTCACATTGTTCCAAATCAGCATCATTCCAGCTTGCGGTCGTACGCCAAGGCCCAAATGCGGAAACTCCGTCGTTCCGCCCTCTTCCGGTTCATTGAGAAAAATCATCGCGGTCCAGCTACGCTGTCCGCCAGCAGGACCTTCCTGTTCCCAATAGCTTTGGCTGGGGTGAAAAAAATCGTGATGCGATTTGAATTCTTGGCCGACCTGGTAACGCTGCCCTTGCATCGTTTCGGCATAATCATTGTCGATACCCAGAACATCACTCATCCTAGCCTCGACCTTTGCGACAAAGGCGTCCCATCGGTTGAGGTGGCAGCTATAGCTGGTGCGAAAGCCCGCCTGTTCAGTACCTTTGTAAAGCGTTGACGGGACGGCGTCGGCGTCGATCTTTCCTATCAGCGTCTTGCAGTCGGCGGTACTTAGGAAACCCTGGTAGAGATAAATCTGCGCATCAGGGTGCTCAACTTGCTGAACCAGCGGATTGGCGTTGAGACGCCTTGTGACATGCGTTCCAATCCGCGCCAGCTTCGCCGGATCGTTATTGGGGTCGAATTTTGCGTCTGGTGCTTCTGCCAACATATCCAAAACCGAATCAGGGGACAATGCGCCCTCTTACCATGACCCATTCAGGTTTTTCGAGAGTGCGAATGTTGGTCAGCGGATTTTCGGCGACGGCAACCATGTCGGCCGAATAGCCCACGGCAATCTTGCCGATTTCATTCTCCATACCAAGCGTTTGAGCGGCGATCGTCGTAGCACTGGCCAGGGCTTCGCTCGCGGTCATCCCAGCCTTGACCATCAACGCGAATTCGCCGCCATTGGCCCCATGTTCGAAAACACCGGCATCGGTACCGAAGGCGATCGTGACACCAATTGCCTTGGCGCGGGTAACCTGACGTCCTGCCACTTCTAGTGCCTGACGTGCCTTGACTTCGACTGTAGGCGTATAGATGCCCTTGCCCAACCGGGTCCGTACGCCTTCCAATGCCATCAACGTTGGAACGAGCACGGTGCCCTTTGCCTTCATAACCTTGAGCGCCGCGTCATCAGCGAATGTGCCGTGGTCGATTGTGTCTATGCCTGCCGCCGAAGCCGCCTCGATACCACGCGCTCCATGGGCATGTGCCATGACCTTCAGGCCAAGTGAATGTGCCGTGTCAGCGATCGATTTCATTTCGGCATCGGTAAAATGCGCCTCAAGCCCGCGGCCCTGCTGCGACAATACGCCGCCGGTTGCGGTAATCTTTATGACGTCGGCACCAAGTCTCGAAGCCTTGCGGACTTTTTCTGCACATTCAAGCGGACCTGTACAGGTATAGCCAGTGTCGAGCGCGGCCAGAACATCTTTGCGGAAGCCGGTAACATCGCCATGGCCACCGACGATGGACAGTGCCGGCCCCGCCGCAATGATGCGCGGCCCGACGATTTTACCTTCAGCGGTACCTCGACGCAGCACGAACGCCGTGTTCTGCGCAGAGCCTGCTTCACGCACCGTTGTGAACCCTGCCTTCACTGTCAGCGCGGCGTTCTTGACGCCCATAACTACGCCCCATTCGTCGGGATCAACGGCTTCGTCGCGAAAATCACCGCCGGGATCGCCGGTTAGATGGACATGGAGGTCGATCAGGCCCGGTACTACCGTTTTGGCAGACAGATCGACAACGCTGTCAGCCTGAAAGGGGTTGGTGCTGCCCTTGGCGATTTCCTTGATACGTCCGTCTTCGACAAGGATAACAGCCGGGCCGGTTGGTCCACTTGAAGCATCAGCGATGAGATTGCCGACGATCACCGCTTGTGTCGCGGCGCAAGCGGGCGCGGCCATTGCGAGGCTGATGCTGGTGAACAATATGCTTCGGAACATTATCTCTCTCCCTGATGCGATGGGTGGGAGATTGGTCAGCTTGCCCAGATGTTACAAGTTAAAAAAAGAGCCGAGCCACTTACGCGGCCCGGCTAGTTGCTGTTCTGGCGTTTTGCTTACCAGAAGAAATCGCGAATAACGTCGACTACCCGACCATTGCGCAAATCAACGAGCAAGACATCGTCATAATAGCGCACCCAGCGGTATGAACCATAAGCGGCTGGCAGGCGGTAAGCCCAAGGATCGCTGATCCAGTAGCGTGAACCATAATAACCAGAGCCAAGCGAGAAACCGATGCTTATCCGGCTGTAGCTATGGCCGCGATATGGCGAATAATAACGTCCCGGGCGATACTGGTTGCGATACTGGTTGCGATGACCACGCCAGTCGTAGCGATTGTCGTTGCGCCAGTTGTTGCTCCACCGGTCACCGCGGTTATTGTACGAACGGTCTAAGCGATTGTCGTTGTTCCGGTCATAGCGACGATCAATGTCACCATTGCGGTTGCGATCATAGCGGCGGTCAATACGTTCGTCGTCGTTGCGGTCGAGGCGGCGGTCCAATCGTCCGTCCCGGTTCCGATCGAATTTGCGGTCGAGATTGCCATCACGGTTCTGGTCCCAGCGACGGTCCAGATTGCCATCGCGATTGCGGTCGTAATAGCGGCCTTGTTGACTTGCATCGCGGCGCTCGCCCCGGGAAACATCGCGCTGTCGTTCAGCACGGTTGGTCTGGACGGGTACAGCTTGCGCAGGCTCGGCTTGGCGTCGTTCTGTACGATTTTGCTGACGTTCGGCGCGCGCCTCACCGCCACGACGTTCGCCGCGTGCCGCCCGGCGCTCTTCGCGGCGCTCATCACGCTGGAAATCGGAAGCTGCATCAATATCAACCGAGGCGCGAACCGATGTCGGCACGACCTCTGCTGCATAAACCGCCATTGGCGAAAGCGCCGTCGCGGTGACCAATGTCATCAGGATAAATTTCTTCATGGGTGTTTCCAAATGGCAGACGCACCATGCTTCTGCGTTGACCTCAGTTTTGCCTGAGTCGTTCTGAAGCGTAGCTGAACTTGTCATACATGTTCATGAAAGGAAGCATTTTGATGAACGGCGGAAATCAGGCAATCTGGTTAAATGGCACATCCATTACTGGATAATTTCCCCAGCCGGTGAAATCGAAATGCCACCATTCGTTCGACAGGCCGATGAATCCCTGCGACTCGAGATAGGTTTGAAGTCGGGCGCGATTGGCAATCGCGCTGGCACTCGCACCAGCATAATCGCGATGTGCCTTTTCGGAAAAATCGTCGAATTCGGTTGGCATTTCAACCAGCCTACCAGTCTTCAAATCATATAATGTCAGATCAATGGCGCAGCCGCGATTGTGCTTGGAGCCGCGCTTAGGGTTGGCGACATAGTTTTTCTTTGGACCGGCAGGTGTCGCTTCCCATAATTGCTTGGTGACGCGCCAAGGGCGATAGGCATCATAAATATTGAGGCCGAACCCGTCTGCCTTTGCGTAGACGCTGGCGCGAGCCACCGCTTGTGCGGCTGCCGCTGTCAGAAAGGCTCTTGCTTCCGAATACAACACGCGTCCGGTAAAATTATTGGTCGTGGCATAGCGCATATCGAGTTTGATCGACGGGTCGAGCTTGACCAACTCCACCAGCCGCTTTGGATCGTCTGGTGCAAGCGTTGCGGCTTTCCTAGCAGGAATAAACGGCACGTCCTTGTCAGGTCGCATCGGCACGCAGTTTGCGAGCGGGATTGCCGCAAGGCCAAGCACAACCTCGCGGCGACCAAGCTTCATGGGTTCTCGCGTGCCAGCCACTCTTCGAGCCATTTGATTGTGTAATCGCCATTCTGGAAATCGGGATCTTCCAGCAATTTCTGATGAAGCGGAATGGTGGTCTTCATTCCCTCGATTACAAATTCACCTAAAGCGCGGCGCAAGCGCATCAGACAGCCTTCACGTGTCGCGCCATAGACAATCAGCTTGGCGATCATGCTGTCGTAATAAGGCGGCACCTTATAGCCATGATACAGCCCGCTATCGACGCGGACATAAAGTCCGCCCGGCGGATGATACCAGCTAACCGTACCCGGCGACGGCATAAAGGTGACCGGGTCTTCGGCGTTGATCCGGCATTCGACCGCGTGGCCAGTAAATGTCACCTGATCCTGTGTGTAGGAAAGTGGTTTGCCCTCGGCGACGCGAATTTGCTCGCGGACCAGATCGATGCCAGTAATCATCTCGGTCACCGGATGTTCGACCTGCAACCGGGTGTTCATTTCGATGAAATAGAACTCGCCATTTTCCCAGAGGAATTCGATAGTACCAGCGCCGCGATAGCCCATATCAGCCATCGCATCGGCACAGATCATCCCCATCCGGTCGCGTTCCGCAGCCGATAGAACTGGCGACGGTGCTTCTTCCAGAACCTTTTGGTGACGACGCTGCAACGAACAATCGCGCTCACCCAGATGGATAGCCTTGCCATTACCGTCGCCGAATATCTGG
>JBGSPK010000059.1:0-3214 GCA_041738665.1 Sphingorhabdus sp.
ATCATTATCGGCGCGCCGGTCCGTTGCCTCGCGCACGGGTACAGGCGTGTCTGCGACCAACAGCTCGTCGCTCAAATCGCCATCTTTTCCTGCGTTCATGTTAGCAAGGCTTGAAACAGCAGGGATATATTCGCCGCCGCGATACACGCCGCTAAACGCTACACGCCGGCCCCAGTTGCCCGGCCAGCGGTAGAAGATGTGGGCGCCCATCTGTGTTATCTTGTGCAGTTTGGGAGCCCAATATGGCGACACATAATTAGCATGATAATGCGTCGCCATGCCAACGGTCGATGTTACAGTGCCTGACAAAACGTCTTCGGCAACACGACGCGCCTCTACCCAAGCCTTTGCACCCGGCGCGCGGAGCAGCGAGCCATCGCAGGCAAAGCTGAACTGGCAGCCAGGACGGCTGCTGCCCTGATAGATCACACCGCAGACCGATTTGGGAAATGCCGGATGGCGCATGCGGTTGAGAATAACCTGCGCTACTGCATAGCGGCCCGCAACGGGTTCAAAACCGGCTCCATAATAGACTGCCTGCGTCATGCACCGCAGTGCCTTTTCGCTGTTCGTCATGCTGGTATCGGTGATGTAGAACGGCAATGCAGTTTCAACTGGCCCTTTGCCGAGCGGGATTGCCTCGTTCAAAACCTGCGCGTCGTCGCCCTCGGCTGCGACCTTCGTCTGATCGGCCTGCGTTGCCGCAATCAGCGCGATCTGTTCTTTGGTCCGTATTGGGGCAGCCGCAACGCTTCTATCCCCTGAAAAAACGCGATCAAAAGCATCCTGCCAATCGATCTGAGTGACCAGCACGGCAATGATTATGCTGAGGCCGATAAGTGCGAGGACCACTTTGCCAAGTCCGCTTTCACCGCTCGATCTTTTGGCAACGGACAACTCGTCATCGATCGACAATGCATTCAGCCGGTCAGGATAATCATGTATCATGATGCCGCGCCTTTTGCAGCCGCCTGCTGCATAATCTGGTCACGCGGTCCGTCGGCAACGATGCGGCCGCGATCCATGACGATAAGCCGGTCGCACAGCGACAAGACAGCGTGACGATGGGTTGAGACTATTAGCGTTTGGCCGGGATAAATCGCTGTTTTCAGGCGCTCAACGAAGGCTGCCTCGGTACGCATGTCCATTGCGCCGGTCGGCTCGTCAAGAAAGAGCAGTTTCGAGGGCGAGGCTAGCGCCCTTGCGAGCACCAGAAACCCGCGTTGCCCGCCCGAGAGATTGCGTCCGCGCTCACCCGTGCCGCGATCAAAGCCACCATCATCACGTCCCAGAAATTCGTCCGCCCCGACCCGGCGCAAAGCGTCGATTAAGGCATCATCATCGGCGTTGGGCGCACCCATCAGCAGATTGTCCTTGATCGAACCGCTGAACAGTTCGGCATCTTGCCCGACGAAACGCAGCTGCTGGCGCAAATCAATCGGACGGAACTGGCGGTTGTCGAGGCCATCGAAAAGTACCGCACCTTCGTCGGGATAATAAAGACCGCAGAGTAGCCGGCCCAAAGTCGATTTTCCCGATGCGACCCGGCCGATAATCGCGATTTTCTCCCCCGGCTTTATTTCCAGATTGATGCCAGAAAGCGCCTCACGGCTGCTTTGCGGATAAGCGAAGCTCGCATCCTCGATCTTGATATGGCCTTCGCGTACCGTCGGGATGACGCTGTTGCTGCCAAAGGAACGTTCGTCAGCTTTCTCCATCAGACCGCCGAGGCTATCGAGCACCGTCAGCGCTTGCCGCCCGCGTGTCATCAGGAAAGCAAGCTGGCCAGCAGGTGCAAGCGAGCGCCCGGCAAGCATGACGATGGCGATGATCGCGCCCATCGATATCTTGCCTGCGTCGAACAGATAAAATCCGCCGATGACCAATGCGATGCTGGTGATCTGTTGGCAGACGCTGGCGAGCGTCACCGCAGTTGCATTAAGATGACCCAAGCGTTCCTGAGTCAGCGCGCTCATCCGCGCTAGGTTCCGCCAGCGCCCGATAACGCGGCCTTCGGATGCTGTGGATTTCAGCGTTTCGGCGCCGCTGATGGCTTCGACCAAAAGACTGTGCTGTAACCCGGCATCGGCTTGCGCGTCGAGCGTCGCTACGGTCATCTTACCTTGCAGTATTTTACCCGCGAAGAACATGACCGCGATAATCACGACCGGTACCATAGCCAGCCAACCCGCAAGCACAGCAATTAGCCCAACAAAAACGACCAGAAACAGCAAGTCAACAAGCAGCACAGCAGTGGTTGAAGCGAAGAAATCGCGCACGATTTCAAATTCTGAAACCCGGCGTACCAGCCGTCCGGTATCGCCTGACCGGTCTGACAAAGGCAGATTGACCAGTTTACCGAAAATCTTTTCGGATAACTTTAGGTCAAGCTTGCGACCCAGCTCATCAAGCAAGGTCGACCGCGCCATACGTAAAGCAAACTCCACAGCGAAGGCTAACAGGACACCGATCGCCAAGACCCAAAGGCTTGAAACCGCGCGGTTCGGGATGATGCGGTCGTAAACATTCATGGAAAACAGAGGCAGCGCGAATGCCAGCAAGTTGATGAGGAAAGCAGCGCCAAACACCGGATAAAAATCGCGCTTTACCTTCGATAGCTCACCCCAGAACCAGTTATCGCGGGCGGCCTTGACCCATCCCTCATCGCCACTGCGCAGGCGGCCAGCATTGCCGCTGACATGGATAGCTTGTCCGACATAATAGCTCTCAAGTTCGGCGAGGTCTGTCCAGATAGGTTCGCCGGTCTCGGCCTTCCACACGAGTGCTTGGTCTTTGGTCGTCTCATAGACGATTGCGACGCTGTCGTCGTTCAGTCGAATGAGCGCGGGCATATGCTCCGCTTTTTTCGGAAAGCGCGCACCGGATAGCGGCGCGGTCGTCAGACCAGCCAGCTCAAGCGCATTTTCGGCCTGATGGAAAGGCAACCGCCCCTTGCTGTCCATTGGCAGTGTCTGGAAGAGGCTGCCCGGGTCGGGAAGCTCATTTTCCCGGGCAAGCCTCTTGACGGCGGCGATGATTGTGTCGGGCATAGCTACGCCAACACCTTCCAAGGCCGCTGCCACTTCATTTTCCAATACTTCGTACACAATTTCCCCCGAAATTGGCCGAGACCGCTATCCGCTCAGCGCGGGTAGCGTCTCCGCTGCAGTTCCGCAGGCGGCGGCGGGCCATAATCAAAGCGGCTGCGTGCGTC
>JBGSPK010000067.1:0-16047 GCA_041738665.1 Sphingorhabdus sp.
CAATCTGGATTTCGGCTCGGAAGAACGTGTCATCGATGACTCCATGCCAGACATTTGCGATCATTTGTCGGTTGGCCGACCATCAACCCAAATCTAGTTGGAATGTCCATGCAAAAATGGCTCTTGTGGCCGTGTCTGCCAAATAAGGACGAAATATGACTAACAATGAAAAACAGGATGCGGCAACCGACCGTATTGCCGGGCTAATGTTGATGGGTGCGGCATTATTGTCAGTGCCGGTAATGGCGCATCATCCTACCGATTTTACCAATGACTCAGGCATTTTCCAGCTGGTGCATGGCGGGCTTATATTTACGACGCTCATATTGCAGGCTGGTTTCGTCCGCGTGTCGGTCCGTCTCGGGCTCAACAATTTTTGGACGTTACTTGCGCTAATCACTTTTTCGGTTGGCATAATTACGGCTATATTCGCAGGGACGATGAATGGATTTATCGCACCGGCGCTCGCTGCGGATGGGCAATTCCCGGAGGAGATTGCTAATCTGTGTTGGAAGTTCAACCAGTCGCTGGTGTATGTTTCGGCCTACGCAGTCGGTCTGGCCTTCATCCTTTGGGGGACACAATTGATCAGATCTAGCGCAGAGCACGACCAAGCGCTGGGTTACGCTGCAATGCTTGCAGGAGGCGTTCCTTCGATTTTACTGGCGACGGAGGTCATCGATATGCACGTCATTGGCGCATTTATAACCTATACGTCGCAATGGCTGTTCAGTGCATGCGCAGGCTTGTGGCTTATAAAGCCATTTAAAAAACTGGCTGTGGAATCTGGCAGTTAAGCGCCTCGGGGGCGGATGATAATGCCGATCTGCGGGTCGGCCCGGCCCTCAAGCGTTTCTACAAAGGCATCGGCGGCGGCATCGAGACCATGCCGTTCGTCGATGGCAATCACGCCATCGATGGCTTTGAGGAAGCTTTTCCAGCTGGCACCGATGGCCTCGCCGAACCCTTTTGGGCCAAGTTCCTGAACGGTGGCTACGGCGTGATCGGGGGCGAAAAACAAGATTGGTTTGGGGTCGGGCATTGCGCTTCCGCCACCTCCAGCGCTGTTTGCTCCGCGCGCTTCGACATGCGTTGCACCGACGAGGCAGCTGTATTTCAACATTTCGCCCAGCACCTCGTGAATGCCGCGCAACAGGCTGCTATTGCCTGCAAAATCGACCGAGACCGAAGCCGCGCGCGGTAGGCTGCCGACTTCGTCATAGGCGATGACTTCGTCATAAAGCCCGGTGCCACGCACAAAATCGACATTGCCAGCCGACGTTATCCCGATGCGTTTGATGTCCGGCGACAGGCCCTTGGCAACGCTCGCCAGCCCCATCGAGGTTTTCGACGATGCACTGGTCATGATCAGATTCTGAGCAGCAAACCAGCCTTCGCGGCGGAACATGGCTTCGATCAGGAAGCCGGTTTTGAACAACGGCCCAAACAGCATGCGCTCGGCCTCTTTGGACTGGTCATGTTCGGGGTCGGCGGCGAGGCGGCTATATTGGTTGTAGATCGGGCTCATCGGTTGCCGGTGTGCGGCCAAATCGGTGAAGCCGCTGGCACTCAGCTTGCCGGGAAGCACATCTAGATGGGAGCCCATCGGCAGGTATCCGTAAACGCGCTCGCCTACCGCGATATCGGGATGCTGCGATCGCTCGACGACGGCATGGCCCCACATCGGCACCACGCCGTAATCGCCCTCGGCGGGGAAGAAATTCCAGTAGCCGAACATATCGCCGATCACCGCATAAGTGATGTTGTTGGCGGTGACGGAAAAGCTTTCGATTTTCAGCCGGACTTCGCCGTCACCCAGCATGGGCAGGGCATCGTCGTGGATTTGCGTTTCGGTTAGTGCCGATTTCTTGACCCAGACAGTCGATGCCATGCTTCTCTCCCTACAGTTTGATGTGATTCAATCTTTGACAATCACATTGAAATGTGAAAATGAAGAATCATGAGCACGCAACTTATCACCAAACTCCGCAGCCTCGTCAATGACGGCGGCTTGTCCCGTTCCGGCCTTGCCCGCGCTGCAGGGCTTCATGCCAACACTCTGCGCGATCTCGACCAGCCCGACTGGAATCCGACTGCGGATACGCTGCGTAAGCTTGAAAGCTATCTCTTTGCCAATGACGATACGCCTGCATTGGTCCCCATCGAGGAGATTATCGAGGAAGCGCGCAATGGCCGCATGTACATCCTTGTTGATGACGAAGATCGCGAGAATGAGGGCGATCTGATCATTCCGGCGCAGATGGCGACACCCGACGCGATCAACTTCATGGCGACTCATGGGCGTGGCCTCATTTGCCTGTCGATGACCAAGCAGCGGTGCGAGCAATTGGGGCTAACCCCGATGGCGCGCGAAAACCGTGAGAGCATGCAGACTGCGTTTACCATATCGATTGAGGCGCGTGAGGGTGTAACGACAGGAATCAGCGCCGCTGACCGTGCGCGGACTATTTCGGTTGCGGTCGATGCCTCCAAGGGACCGGACGACATCGTCTCGCCCGGCCATGTCTTCCCGCTGACCGCGCGCGATGGTGGCGTGTTGGTGCGGGCAGGGCATACCGAAGCGGCTGTCGATATCAGCCGCCTTGCGGGCCTCAATCCATCGGGTGTGATCTGCGAAATCATGAAGGATGACGGCAGCATGGCGCGGATGGACGATCTAGTGTCATTCGCGCGGCTGCATAACCTCAAAATGGGCACCATCCGCGATCTGATCGCCTATCGCCGCAAGCATGACCATCTTGTTGAAAAGCGCGCCGAGATGAAGTTCACCAGCAAATGGGGCGGCGATTGGACCGCAATGACATTCTATAACAAAGCGACGGGCGACGAAACGATGGCGCTGGTGAAGGGCTATATCGACACCGCCAAGCCGACATTGGTTCGCATGCACACGATGTCGATGTTCGTCGATGTGTTCGGTGAGGACAATGAGCGTTCGGGATTGTTGTCACGCTCGATGGAGGCAATCGCGGAAGCAGGCAGCGGCGTCGTTGTGGTCATTAACAAGCCGATGAAAAATGTTGTGTCGCGCTTTATGCAACTGCGCGCCGAAGGCAAAAGCGCTGGCGCTCCCGAAGTCGAGGAGCTTCGCGATTATGGCGGTGGTGCGCAAATCCTGACCGAACTTGGCGTTCACGACATGATATTGTTGACCAACACCCATCACACGTTAGTTGGTCTCGAAGGATATGGCCTGTCGATTGTCGGCGAGCACCCAATACCCGGCACCGGAGGCGAATAATGGCTAATTTTCTTATAGTTGAAGCACGTTTTTACGACCATCTCAATGACATGCTCGTGGCCGGTGCGAAAGCCGCGCTGAAGGCAAAGGGCCACGAATTCGAGGTCATCACTGTCCCCGGTGCGCTCGAAATTCCGGGCACCATCGCGATGGCGGCGGAAGCTCAGCAATATGATGGCTTTGTCGCCATCGGTGTCGTAATTCGTGGCGAAACCTATCATTTCGAGATCGTCGCGGGCGAAAGCGCGCGCGGCATCATGGCGCTGACCATGGACGGCATCGCGATCGGCAACGGCATCCTGACCGTCGAGAATGAAGAACAAGCCATCGTCCGCGCCGACCCCAAGCAAAAGGACAAAGGCGGGGAGGCGGCACTGGCCGCGATGGCCTTGCTAAATCTGCAAAATCGTTTCAATTGAAACGATGAGCGCACCGACTTTAACGACACAGATCAACACAGAAGCTGAAGACTACAAGGCCCGCGTTGCCCATAACCGGGCGCTGCGCGATGAGCTGTGGGCGAAGGTCGCCGAGACGGCGCTGGGCGGGAACGAGAAGTCGCGCGAGCGTCATACGGCACGTGGCAAACTCCTCCCCCGCGAGCGCGTCGAACGGTTGCTCGACCCCGGCTCGCCGTTCCTCGAAATCGGGCAGTTTGCGGCCTGCGACCTATATGACGGCGAAGTCCCCGGGGCCGGCCTAATCACCGGCATTGGCCGCGTATCGGGCCGTCAGTGCATGATCGTCTGCAACGATGCGACGGTGAAGGGTGGCACTTATTACCCGATGACCGTCAAAAAGCATCTGCGCGCGCAGGAGATTGCCGAGGCCAACCGCCTGCCCTGCATCTACCTCGTCGACAGCGGCGGCGCGAACCTGCCGCATCAGGACGAGGTTTTTCCTGACCGCGACCATTTTGGCCGCATCTTTTTCAACCAAGCGAATATGAGCGCCAAGGGCATCCCGCAAATCGCCTGCGTCATGGGCAGCTGCACCGCGGGCGGCGCTTATGTGCCCGCGATGTCCGACGAGAGCGTTATTGTCCGCAACCAAGGCACGATTTTCCTTGCAGGGCCACCTTTGGTGAAGGCCGCAACGGGCGAGGAAATCAGCGCCGAGGATCTGGGCGGCGGCGATCTGCATGGGCGCAAATCGGGCGTGGTCGATCATGTCGCGGAGAATGACGAACATGCGCTGACTATCGTGCGCGACATCATCTCGCACCTTGGCCCAATCCACAAACCCGACATCGATCTCAAAGACCCGCGCCCGCCCAAATATGACGCCGAAGAACTCTACGGCGTCATCCCCGACGACGTCCGCGCGCCTTATGACGTCCACGAAGTCATCGCGAGGCTGGTCGACGGCAGCGAGTTTCACGAATTCAAGGCGCTCTATGGTAGCACGCTCGTCTGCGGCTTCGCGCATATCTGGGGGATGCCGGTCGCGATCCTCGCCAATAACGGCGTGCTGTTCTCGGAAAGCGCGGTCAAGGGCGCGCATTTCATCGAACTCGCCTGCCAGCGGCGGATACCTTTGCTGTTCCTGCAGAATATCAGCGGCTTCATGGTCGGTGGCAAATATGAGGCAGAGGGGATCGCCAAGCACGGCGCAAAACTCGTCACCGCTGTCGCCACCGCGAGCGTGCCCAAGATCACCGTGCTGATCGGCGGCAGCTTTGGCGCGGGCAATTATGGCATGTGCGGGCGCGCCTATTCACCGCGCTTCCTGTTCACCTGGCCCAATGCGCGGATTTCGGTGATGGGCGGGGAGCAGGCGGCGAGCGTGCTGGCAACCGTCCACCGCGATGCCGAGAAATGGACGCCTGAGGAGGCCGAAGCCTTCAAGGCCCCGATCCGCCAGAAATATGAAGACGAAGGCAATCCCTATCACGCGACCGCGCGGCTGTGGGACGACGGGATTATCGACCCGGCGCAGACGCGGGATGTGCTGGGGCTGGCGCTGGCGGCGGCGCTGAACGCACCGGTCGAGGAGGCGCCACGGTTCGGGGTGTTTCGGATGTGAGAGGTTTGCAGCAAATCCTCCCCGAAACGGGGAGGGGGACCATGCGCACCATGGTGGAGGGGCACGCGAGGTGATAACTGGTCCCACCGACACGCTCAAACGCGCGCGTAAGCTGCGCAGCGAGATGAGCTTGCCCGAGACGATATTGTGGCGCGAGTTGCGCAAGCGGCCCGCTGGCTTCAAGTATCGCCGTCAGCATCCTGCTGGGCCATATATTCTGGATTTTTATTGCGCAGCAGCGAAGCTTGCAATTGAGGTAGACGGTCATTCGCACGACGGTCATGTTGCTGCGAAAGCCGATGCGGCGCGCGGGTATTTCTTGAGGTCGCAAGGCGTGGCGACTTTGCGGGTGCCGGTGAGTGCGGTGTTGGGTAATTTGGAAGGTGCGGTTTTGCGGATACTTGAGGTTTGTGAGGAGAGGGTAGGGAAGTTGGCTGAGCGGCTGGGGCAGGAGACTACTCACGTGCCCCTCCACCATCCTTTGGATGGTCCCCCTCCCCGTGCCGGGGAGGATTTGCGTTGATCCAATCTCTCCTCATCGCCAACCGGGGCGAAATTGCCTGCCGGATCATCCGCACTGCGCGCGCTATGGGCATCCGTACCGTCGCGGTCTATTCGGATGCCGATGCCAAGGCGCTGCATGTGCGCCAAGCCGATGAGGCGGTGCATATCGGGGCGTCTCCGGCGCGCGAGAGCTATCTGGTGGGTGAGAAGATCATCGCTGCCGCGCTCGCCACAGGCGCTGAGGCGATCCATCCGGGCTATGGCTTCCTGTCCGAAAATGCCGAGTTTGCGCAGGCGGTGATCGACGCGGGGCTAATCTGGGTCGGCCCGCGCCCCGCCAGCATCACCGCGATGGGGCTGAAGGATGCGGCCAAGAAATTGATGGCCGAGGCAGGCGTGCCCGTTACCCCCGGCTATATGGGCGAGGATCAAAGCCCCGCTTTCCTCGCCGAACGCGCCGCCGAAATCGGCTACCCCGTCCTCATCAAAGCAGTCGCGGGCGGCGGCGGCAAGGGGATGCGCAAGGTCGAGGACGCAGCCGACTTCGCCGACGCGCTCGCCTCTTGCCAGCGCGAGGCCACCGCATCGTTCGGCAACGCGCACGTCCTGATCGAAAAATACATCCAGCGCCCGCGTCATATCGAGGTGCAGGTCTTCGGCGACACCCATGGCAACATCGTCCATTTGTTCGAACGCGACTGCTCGCTCCAGCGCCGCCACCAGAAGGTCATCGAGGAAGCGCCCGCGCCGGGCATGGACGAAGCGACGCGCGAGCAACTCTGCGCGGCGGCGGTGAAGGCGGCCAAGGCGGTTGATTATGTTGGCGCAGGCACAATCGAGTTCATCGCCGACGCATCCGAAGGCCTGCGCGCGGATCGGATCTGGTTCATGGAAATGAACACGCGGTTGCAGGTGGAGCATCCGGTGACCGAGGAGATAACAGGCGTCGATCTGGTCGAGTGGCAGTTGCGCGTGGCGAGCGGGGAGCGCCTGCCGCTGCGGCAGGATGAGCTGAGCATCAACGGTTGGGCGATGGAAGCGCGGTTATATGCCGAGGATCCGGCAAAAGGGTTTTTGCCGAGCATCGGGAAGCTCGAAATATTCGATCTCGATTCCTATTATTCTGCCGCTCGTATCGATACTGGCGTCGAGCGCGGCAGCGAAATCAGTCCATATTACGACCCAATGATTGCCAAGGTAATCGGTCGCGGAGAAACGAGAGGAGAGGCGTCAGAGGCGGTAGCCGGTGAGTTGCTGAACTGCGCGATATGGCCGGTGCGCTCCAACGCAGGTTTTCTCGTTCGGCTTTTGCGTGACGAAGCGTTTTTGGACGGCGACGTTGACACGGGGCTGATTGGCCGCGAGCTTGATAGGCTGACGCAGCCTGAACCCCCAAGCGATGGCGTCCTGAATGCCGCTTTGGAGGTGCTTTCTACCTCTCTCGGCGAACAGGCATTCACGGCATGTGATGTGGTCGACCACCAATTGCGTCGAACAGGAGTGTGGGAGCAGTGGAGCGGTTTTCGAATGAATTCGACATCAGCCACCCGTGCATTGCTTTTGGATCAGCATAATCAAACTATATCATTCGAACGCGGCGAATCCATTGATCCAGCATTTGTATCGCGTTCCGCCGAATGGGCAGTGGTGCCCGAACTTGGGTTTACGCACGCTTTTCGTTCGTACGCAGCAAGAGGCACTGGCCACCACTCGGCCCATGACGGCGACATCCTCTCCCCCATGCCCGGCCGCATCATCGCGGTCGAGGTTGCGGCGGGTCAAACAGTCACCAAGGGCCAGAAACTCCTCACGCTCGAAGCGATGAAGATGGAGCACAGCCTCACCGCGCCGTTCGACGGGGTAGTGGCGGAACTGAATGCCGAGGCTGGCGCGCAGGTGCAGGTCGAGGCGTTGCTGGTGCGGATAGAGGCGGTGGAAGAATGAAGGCGAGCAACTTAATCCTCACCGGACCGGGGAGGTGGCAGCCCGAAGGGCTGACGGAGGGGGCTCTCGTCCCGGCGCGCGGTTTTGGGTGGAGGGCCCCCTCCACCACGCTTCGCGCGGTCCCCCTCCCCGTGCCGGGGAGGATTTAATGGCAGGCAAATACTTCGACCAATGGCAAATCGGCGATACCATCGCCCACGAAATCCGCCGCACGGTGACCGAGACTGACAATCTGCTGTTCTCGGTCATGACTCACAACCCGCAGCCGCTGCATATCGATGCGGAGGCGGCGAAGGCCAGCGAGTTCGGGCAGATCCTCGTCAATGGCACTTTCACCTTTGCCCTAATGGTTGGGCTGTCAGTAGGTGACACCACATTGGGCACGTTGGTCGCCAATCTGGGCTATGACAAGTTGGTCATGCCAAAGCCCGTGTTTCTCGGCGATACGCTCCGCGCCGAAACCGAAGTCATCGCACTGAAGGAGAGCAAATCGCGGCCCGATGCGGGTGTCGTTACGTTCCTCCACCGCTGTCTCAACCAGCGCGATGAAGTGGTGTGCAGTTGCGAGCGTGCGGCGTTGCTGAAGAAAAGCTCCGACTAACCCCAAATCCGTTCGCATCGAGCCTAGTCGAGATGCCTATCCGCGGTGCGCATCCTCACGGTGTCTCGACTTTGCTCGACACGAACGGCTATAGTAGTGTTATGAAACTCCGCTCGCTGCTCTTCGTCCCGGGTGACCGGCCTGACCGCTTTGCCAAGGCTTCGGCTAGCGGTGCCGATGCCATCATCATCGATCTGGAGGATTCGGTCGCGCTCGACCGCAAGGTTGCGGCGCGTGAGGCTACGGCGGAATATTTGTCGGGCGACAGGCCGGTGCCGGTGTTTGTCCGTGTTAACCCGCAGGACAGCCACATGACGCATGATGACCTAGCGTCGGTGTTGCCGTTCCTGCCCGACGGAATTGTATTGCCCAAGGCAGAGGGCGCTCGCTCGGTCAACTGGCTGCGCGCCGAGGCGGCGGCGGTGGCGGACAATCCCGATGGTGAAGCTCCGCCGATCTTGCCGATTGCGACCGAAACGCCCGGCGCTGTGTTCGATCTTGGGACTTTGCGTGAGGTGTCGCATTATCTGGCAGGCGTCAGCTGGGGCGCTGAGGATTTGCCCGCATCGGTTGGCGCTGCGACTTCGCGTGAGGCAGACGGCAGCTACACCGCGCCTTATGAAATGGTGCGTTCACTGACTCTGTTTGCCGCGCATGCGGCGGGGGTTGCGGCGATTGACACTGTGTTTCCAAACATCAGCGACGAAGCGGCGTTGGCGGCATATGTCGCGCGGGCGGCGAGGGATGGCTTCACCGGAATGCTGGCGATCCATCCGTCACAGGTCGCGGTGATAAATGCCGGGTTTACGCCGTCGTCGGAGCAACTCGACCACGCCCGTTCGGTCGTTGAAGCCTTCGCCGCCACCCCTGGAGCAGGTGTGTTGCAACTGGAAGGCAAAATGATCGACGCGCCGCATTTGAAAGCGGCGCTGTCGATCCTATCGAGAGTTTAGGCCGCCAATTTCCTCAGCACATAGTGCAGGATGCCGCCGTTCATGAAATATTCGACCTCGTTCGCGGTGTCGATGCGGCACAGCGTGTCGAAGTTGAAGGTGCTGCCATCCTTGCGGGTGACCATTACGGTTACCGTCTGGCGCGGCTGGAGTAACGCAACGCTGGTGATCGTGAAGCTGTCGTCGGCGGTCAGGCCCAGCGTATTGCGGCTTTCGCCTTCCATGAACTGCAACGGCAACACGCCCATGCCGACGAGGTTCGAGCGGTGGATTCGTTCGAAGCTTTCGACGATAACCGCGCGGACGCCCAACAGGTTGGTGCCCTTTGCCGCCCAGTCGCGGCTTGATCCGGTGCCATATTCCTTGCCGGCGATCACAACCAGCGGCGTGCCATCGGCCTTGTGCTTCATCGCGGCGTCGTAGATTGGCATGGTTTCGCCGTTGTAGCTCGACATGCCGCCTTCGATGCCGGGGACCATTTCGTTCTTGATGCGAATGTTGGCGAAGGTGCCGCGCATCATGACTTCGTGGTGGCCGCGGCGGGCGCCGTAGCTGTTGAAGTCGGCTTTGCTAACCTGATGTTCCATAAGGAATTTTCCGGCTGGTGAGTCGGCCTTGATGCTGCCTGCGGGTGAAATATGGTCGGTGGTGATTGAGTCGCCCAAGATCGCCAGCGGCTTGGCTTCGATGATGTCCATCACCGGTGCTGGCGTCATGCTCATGTCCTCGAAGTAAGGCGGGTTGGCGACATAGGTCGAACCTGCGCGCCATTGGTAGGTGTCCGAACCTTCGACCTGAATTTTCTGCCAGTGCGCGTCGCCTTCGTAGACGGACGCATAGCGCGCGGTGAACATGCCGCGGTCGATGTTCGCGGTCATGACGTCGTGCACTTCCTGATTGGTTGGCCAGATATCTTTCAGATACACGTCGGTGCCATCGGTCGCTTGACCAATCGGCGTGGTGGTGAAATCCTCGGTCACCGTGCCCTTGAGCGCATAAGCGACGACCAAAGGCGGCGAGGCCAGGAAGTTCGCGCGCACGTCGGGTGACACGCGGCCTTCGAAGTTGCGGTTGCCCGAAATCACCGAGGCGGCGACGATGTCATTGCCGTTGATCGCCTTCGAAATCGGCTCAGCCAACGGGCCGGAATTGCCGATGCAGGTCGTGCAGCCATAGCCGACGAGGTTGAACCCAACCGCATCGAGATCGGCGGTCAGGCCAGCACGGTCGAGATAGTCGGTCACCACCTGGCTACCCGGCGCCAGCGACGTCTTCACCCAAGGCTTGGGCCGCAAGCCAAAGGCATTGGCCTTGCGCGCCACCAGACCGGCGGCGACCAACACGCTGGGGTTCGAAGTATTCGTACACGACGTAATCGCCGCAATCACCACATCGCCGTCGCCGATATCGTGGGACTTGCCCTCGACCGGAACGCGCTTGGCACCATCATGCTTGTAAACCGATGCGAGGTCGTCGTTGAACACATTGTCGACCTCAGTGAGGATAACCTTGTCCTGCGGCCGCTTTGGTCCGGCAAGCGAAGGCACGACGGTTGCCATATCGAGCGACAGCGTGTCAGTGAAAATCGGGTCGGCCATGTCGGCATAAGCCCACAGACCCTGCTCCTTGGCATAGGCTTCGACCAAAGCAATCTGGTCCTCATCGCGGCCCGTAAGCCGCAGATAATCGAGCGTCTTTTCGTCAATGCCGAAGAAGCCGCAAGTCGCGCCATATTCAGGCGCCATATTGGCAAGCGTCGCACGGTCGGCAAGGCTCAACGAAGCCAGACCCGGCCCGTAATATTCAACAAAGCGCCCAACCACACCCTTGGCGCGCAACATCTGAGTCGCGGTCAGCACAAGATCGGTCGCGGTCACACCCTCGGCGAGCGCGCCGGTGAGTTTGAAGCCAACGACTTCGGGAATCAGCATCGACACCGGCTGCCCAAGCATCGCCGCCTCGGCCTCGATCCCGCCCACGCCCCAGCCAAGCACACCAAGGCCGTTGATCATTGTCGTGTGGCTGTCGGTGCCAACGCAGGTGTCAGGATAGGCGATGGTCGTGCCGTCCGGGCCAACCGAAGTCCACACCGCCTGCGCAATATGCTCCAGATTGACCTGATGGCAAATGCCTGTTCCGGGAGGCACAGCCTTGAAGTTATTCAGGGATTTCGAACCCCATTTCAGGAAGTCGTAGCGTTCGGCATTGCGCTGATATTCGATTTCGACATTCTGCTCGGCGGCCTTGGGGTGGCCAAATTCGTCGACCATCACCGAGTGGTCGATGACCAGATGCACCGGCACCAGCGGATTGATCTTGGCCGGGTCTGCCTTCAGCGCGGTCATCGCGTCGCGCATCGCGGCGAGGTCGACAACGCACGGCACGCCGGTAAAATCCTGCAGCAGCACGCGGGCAGGGCGATACTGGATTTCGCGGGTCGATTTGGCGTCCGCCTGCCAGTCGACCATCGCCTGGATATCCTGCACCGAAACGGTAAAGCCGCCATCTTCAAAACGCAGCAGATTTTCGAGCAACACCTTCATCGAAAACGGCAACCGCGACACATCGCCCAGTTTCTCCGACAATTTGCGGATGGAGAAAAAGTCGACCGTCTGGCCCCCGACCTTTAACGTAGTGCGGGTTTGAAGGCTGTCTAATCCGATTGCGGTCATTGGTAACTGTCCCTTATGTTTCGGGCTTCGAACCGGTTGGGGAAGGCCACTCCCGCTGCCTTCGACCATCGCGGGTCCAAGGTTACATGACAGGCGTCAAACGGGCAGCCGAACCGGCATTAAAGCGGGAGATTCATTTGCTGGCCGCGCCTTAGCGCGGTTGGGGAGGGGGTGCAAGGTCGGTTGGGCCAAAAGCCATCTCCCAATGGGAGAGGGTTGCGAAAGCGTCGCGGCTAGTTTGGTTATGGTCGCTGCGTTGCCGAAATGACCATATTGAGGATAAACTGCAAAGACGGGTCGTTCGCATTTCGGCCATGCCACACCATGGAAATCTTGAACCGGGGTGTGTCGAAGGGAAGCGGGCTCAAAACCAGATCTGACGTGGCCGCACATAGCTCAGCATAGTGCCGAGGCAGTGTGGCAATGAGTGGAAGTTGATGAAGCAGGTACCCGGAAAGCAGAAAAAACGGGCTCGTGATATGGATGCGCCGTTTCAAGCCCTGCTCTTCAAGAACTTTATCGACAAACCCGATTTCGTCGCCTTGCAGCGTGGTCAAAATGTGAGAATGAGAGAGATAGTCGTCCATCGATATCGGTGACTTCGAATTGACGAGCGAAGGGTTGAATACGCAGACAAAATCCTCTTCGAACAAATCCTGTTTTTGGTGCCAGCTATTGATTTTCGGAAACAAGCCGATCGCCAGGTCAATATCCTGATTATCGAGCATTTTGGCACCGTTGGTTCGGTCAACGTTTCGAATCCCCAAATCGGCGAGTGGGGCCTGCGACCCGATCAACTCAATGAGCCCTGGAACCACGGCCGCAGCGACCAGATCACTCATGCCGATGCAGAAGCGCTGCGAGCTGGTCGAAGCATCAAATAATGCACTGCCGCCTAACGCGCTCTCGATCTGGGCTAGTGCGGCCCTAATCGGCCCGATCAGCTCGATAGCGCGCGCCGTCGGGATCATGCCGCCGGGGCCACGGACATAGAGCGGGTCGCCTACGACATCCCTCAAACGGCGCAACGCGTGGCTCATGGCTGGTTGCCCTATGCCAATGCTCGCTGCGGCTGAAGTGACATTTCTTTCCCGCTCGATAGCATCAAATGCCTTCAGCAAATTCAGGTCGACCGAGCGCAAATTTATTTCATTCATATCCTATGTATCTCATTAATTTGAATAATTATTTTAAGTTCATATATGTGTCATATTCATACCATAAAAATATTTTTTACAAATGCTGGAGCTAATTGAATGAAAATCGGGGTGATAGGCGCAGGTAACATTGGAACGGCCTTGGCAAAAAGGCTTGGCGCGGCAGGGCATCAGGTCATGCTGAGCTACGCCAAAGACCTCGAAAAGCTCAAGGTGTCGGCCGAGGCTTATGGCGCGCTTTGGGGATCACCATCCGAAGCCGCAGAATTCGGTGATATTGTTGCTCTGGCCGTACCCTGGAATGCCGTTCCCGATGCAATTGCCGCCGCCGGACCTATGGCGGGCAAAACAGTTTGGGATTGCACCAATGTATTGAAGCCCGATTTGAGTGGTCTCGAAATTGGAACGTCCACGTCGGGCGCTGAAACAATCGCTGCGCTCATTCCGCTGGCAACGGTCGTCAAGGCTATCCCGCCATTTGCCGAGCTTATGCACAGCGATAATCCACTGATTAACGGCGAGGCACCCGGGGTTTTCATATGCAGCGATGACGATGCAGCAAAGGCCCGGGTTGCCGATTTGGTGGCAGCTCTGCCCGCTACGGTCGTTGACTCAGGCCCACTGGAAAACGCCCGATATGTCGAGCCGGCTGGCTTCCTTCTGGTTCGGTTAGCCTACGGGCTTGGAATGGGCAGCCGCATTGGTCTGTCGCTGTCTACCGACTGAAACACAAAAATAAACCGCGTCCCAAGCCGATAATTTTGAAAGGAAATGATGATGACGACCGCTGGATCAAACACGCCTGCACCGAAACGCAAAAAAATAGCGGCTGGCCAGTTGCTGATCGGCGGCCAATGGCGCGATGCAGCCTCGGGAGAAACAATCGACAATAGCGATCCGACAACCGAAGAACTGACGACGACGGTCGCCAAAGCCAGCGTGGCCGAGTCGGAAATGGCGGTGGATGCAGCCCATGACGCATTTGAAGACGGACCGTGGAGCCGGATGCATCATGAGGAACGCGCCAAGATTCTCTTCCGCATGGCCGATCTCATGGACGAGCGGGCGGAGGATTTTGCCATTCGCGAAGCGATGGACATGGGGATGCCCTACAAGGATTTCCGTGAGATCATCATGCCGCATTGCTCAGGCTTGTTCCGCTTCTTTGGCGGACTTGCGATGAGCGCTATGGGCGGAAGCTACAGGGGAAGTTATGAGCAGGATGTCCGCATCCTGACCCGGCGGCAACCATTGGGCGTTGTAGCGGCGATTACGCCTTTCAATTTTCCGCTCGCGCTGTCGGCATCGAAGATCGCGCCTGCGCTTGCGGCAGGTAATACCATTGTTCACAAACCCGCATCGGATACGCCATTGACCGCATTGGCGCTGGCGCAAGTGGCGCTGGATGCCGGCATTCCGGAAGGTGTTTATAATCTGATTACGGGTCCCGGCGGCTCTCTGGGCGATGCGCTGGTCAAAAACCCGAAGGTCGATAAAATCGCCTTTACCGGTTCGACCAGCGTCGGCCAAGGTATCATGCGCAACGGTGCCGACACCATGAAGCATCTTACCATGGAACTCGGGGGCAAGTCGCCGAATATCGTATTTGCCGATGCCAACATTGAAGCCGCGCTGCAGGCCGCATTCTGGGGGATTTTCTGGAACAAGGGCGAAGTATGCGTTGCCGGCTCACGCATCCTTGTCGAACGCGCCATCTATGACGAATTTGTCGAACGGCTTTCGCAAATGGCGCGCGATGCCGTGTTGGGCGACCCGCTTGATCCTGCAACGCAGATCGGGCCGATTGCCTCGCGCGCCGAATATGACAAGGTGGTCAACTATATCAAAATAGGCAATGAATCGGGCGCGCGCTTGTCGGCTGGCGGGAATACACGAAAGATCGACGGCAAGGGTCTGTTTGTCGAGGCGACTGTGTTCGCGGACGCCACGAATGACTTGCAAATTTCGCAGGAGGAAATTTTCGGGCCTGTTGTTCCGGTCATTCCATTCGACAGCGAAGACGAAGCAATCAGACTGGCCAACGACACGCCTTATGGCCTCGCCTCCGGAATCCAGACCGGCGATATGGCCCGTGCGCTTCGGTTGGCCGACCGCATCAAGGCTGGCACGGTTTGGCTCAATACCTGGCATAAATATCATCCCAATGCGCCGTTCGGCGGCTTCAAGATGTCAGGTTACGGGCGCGAACAAGGTGCTGAGGCACTGGAGAATTACACTCAATACAAAACAATATGGGCAAATCTGAGTTGACTAAGCAGGGGCGATGAGGTGCGTACCGAGTCCCGTGGTCGGTACACGCCTCACCCCTCCCGCAGTATCCGCGTCACTTCTTCCAGCGTCCCGCGCACCCTCAACAACTGGTCTTTGCCGAAGACGATCAGGCATCCATTGTCCGAATTGTCGGCCAAGCGGACGAACTGGACGATTTCCGGATTGACCGAGATTTTCTGGCCGCGTGTGTCGGTCATGGTGACGAAGGGTATCATGAGCTGTCCTTTATGTTGTGAGCCAAGCCGATGTCGGCTGCCGTGACGCCGGTCACGGGTCTGCGGAATAACTTGTGCCATGTTGTAGATGTTATTCAGGGAGAAGCCACATGATCCGTAAGTCCACTTTGATTGCTGCCACCGCTCTGGCCTTGTCCGGCTGCGCCAACCTCACGCCTCCGGCAACGCAACGTCCGCTTGCGCAGGAAGGGACGCATTGGATCACCTACGATTCATCACGGCGCGGCACTTTGCTGGCGGTGGAAAATGGCAAGGTCATCCGGTCATGTGCGGAACCGGCACCTGACACCGCTTATTCATTCACAAATTCGTTCAAGGGGTCGGTCAAGAAACCAGAGGGACCGGAGGCAGAGGTCGACCTGGCGTTGAATGCCACCGCGTTGGCGCTGGCCGGGCGCGAC
>JBGSPK010000075.1:0-2236 GCA_041738665.1 Sphingorhabdus sp.
TTGAGCGCGAGCCTGAACAAGGTTGCGAACAGCAGCACGGTAGGAAATGCCGAAAAGTCGAGTGGCTTGGCGACATTCATGGCGACCATCAGCACTGCAAGGCTGATCATGATGTTGAGGATGAAGCCGACGTCGAGCAAAACCGCGGGAACCGGCACAATCATCAGCATGACAAGCAGCAGTATGGCAATCGGCAGCGCGCCGCCTTTTATGCTGGCGATACCGCTTGCAAGATTAAGGCGGTTCATCAAGCGGAATGCCCTGATAGTCGCCGGTACGCCTGACGCGCAAAATCGAGATCCAGCCGTTTGGGCATCGGTTCCATTTGCGCGAGCGTCATTGGCGGTTGGTGTTGACTCGTCCTCGTGTTTTGCCGTTGAGCGCGCGCAGGTATCAGCGGCGGGCTTGGCAAATTGCCAAGCTTGGCTGCAAAGTCGCGGCGAATCTCGGACAGGCTTCGTGCTCCGCCATCTTCCCGGTAAAAAATCGGGCGGTTGGCGCTGGCGGCTGCCGGGAACAGCGTCGCTGCTGTCTGATCCCGATTGTCTGCATAAGCAGACAGAAAGCGAGCAGCGCCCTCGGCGCCGAGGAAGTGCGCGAGGTAAAGGTCGACAGCTTCGGGGCTGCCGCCGACGCGTGACTGAAGATATTCTTTATTGTCGGCCGCAAATTCGGCGGCCATCGCCGCTGCGGCTTCCGGGTTGGTTCGCAAGTCGAGTATCGACGAACGTAGTTCGCCATTGGCTACGGAGAATGTGCCGTCCCGGTTTTGCGTGATCGCGCCCGCCGCCCAGTCCAGCCCGTGAGCGGCACCATGCTGCTTCACTGTGCCAAGCCATGTTTGCTTGGTAAACTGGTATAGCCCGGTCGCGCTTGACGTGCTGGCGCGCGCATCGGGACGCATCCCGCTTTCGATTCGCGCCTGATCCATCAGATAATCGAATGACACGCCGGTACGCGCCGAGGCGTTGGCAATAGCGGACGTTACCCGTTGTGTTGTCGCTATTTGGTTTTGGGTCCGGTCGATCATGCAGACTGATTTGCAACCAGCATGCCAAAATCGAAATTAGACGGATTCGCGTGGCTTTGTGTAGATGTTGCCGCTGAATTGACCGCGCAATTCAGCGAGCCGGTCAATTTTCTGGCGGTTCCATGCCGTCAGATATTTGACCCGGATTCGCGCGGCGTCTGCCTGTTTCAATCCAAGCGTCAGCTCGTCGGAATTGGGTGCAGCCGGTGACACGCGCAAGATCTCGACAGCTTGGGCCAGCGCAGCACTGGCCGACAATATTGCATCGGCATCACGCGCATCGAGTGCAGCGATCAGCTTCGTCTGGCAATCGATAACGTCGCCGATCATCAGGCTTGATCGTTGAGACCAAAGCGCACGATGCCATCGGCGATGGCGCCCAGATTGATCTGGTAACTGCCACTGGCAATCGCCGCCTTGAGCGACGCGACTTTGCCCGCATCAAATGGCGGGCCCATTTGTGCGAGCGCACTCGCGAGGCTTAAGCTGCGCGCATTTGTCGGCGGTACAGCATCGGGTTTGATGTTTTTTTTACTTCTTTTGCAAACAGACTTGATTGGGGAACCGGCCGGGCCGTCCCGAAACTTACGGAATCCACCATAGATTGCTCCTGTTTCCACCGCCCGTCGGAAACCCGACAGGCCTGACAGAAACAAGAACGGCAAATCTTGGCAGGCTTTTAGGCCTTAAAAGTATACGAGCCCGCGAGACTTGACCGTTGCCGTGATCGGAATTGGTGATGACGGGGATTTGACACGCACCGGCTGACCGATGCCTGCGTCCTCGAGCGCGATCATCGATGTCGACACCGCAAAGCCGGGACCGCCTGAAACGCATTCGACCAGTTCGCCCTTGCGGACGACAATTTCGGCTGGCGCGACCGCAACAGAGGGCGCTTTCACCGGCACGCGCAACCGCCAGCCTAGCGCCGGGCAACGCACGACCACCATGCCTCCTGCCGGCGGGGCAATGATCGGATCGTCAGGACATTCGGCGAGTTTCAATCTTTTATCGATCTGTTCGGCATGTTCGGAAACAACGAAAATGCGTTCATCGAGAATTTCGAGATCTTCGAACGCGGGTGATGCCAGCGCAGCGAGCAGAAACAGATATGGCATGAAAACTCCTTTGGATAATGTCTCCAAAGTTCAGCAATCATTGTGCCAATCAGGATTAAGCGGCGATAGCCCTTGCAGTCATGCGGAT
>JBGSPK010000319.1:0-2569 GCA_041738665.1 Sphingorhabdus sp.
TAAGAAGTGAGTTACGGCCATGGGCGAGAATGTCGCACCATCGCCGCAAAAGGGACGACGGCGGAAAGCCAAGAAACCGCCCCGTCGCAAAAATGCGGCACCCAAGGCTGCAAAAGTGCAGCAGACTCCGGTCGACGGCGCCGTGCGTGTAGAGCGCGTAAACGCCACCGCGCCAATTGAAAGCACCAATATTCGGCGCAACTGGTTTGATCGCACGGCCTATGCCGCGCTTGATCTGGGGACCAACAACTGCCGCTTGCTTATCGCCAAAGCAGGCGGGGACGATTTTACCGTGGTGGACGCGTTCTCGCGCGTGGTCCGTCTGGGCGAAGGACTGACCAGCACTGGCCGCATGAGCGATGAAGCGATGGACCGGGCGGTTGAGGCCTTGTCTGTGTGCGCGGAAAAGCTGAAAAAGCGCAATGTCGTGCTGGCACGCTCGGTCGCGACCGAGGCTTGCCGTCAGGCGCTCAACGGCGTCGAGTTCATCGAGCGCGTCAAGCGCGAAACCGGAATCCATCTCGATATTATCAGCCCCAAGGAAGAAGCAAGGCTCGCGGTCATGGGTTGCCATGCGCTGTTGGAGGAAGGCGAGGGACCTGCGCTGATTTTCGACATCGGCGGCGGATCAACGGAGCTGGTTCTGGTATCGACCGATGGCGTTGTCCCGCATATTCTTGACTGGGTTAGCGTGCCATGGGGTGTCGTGTCGTTAACCGAAAGCGAACGGCAGGACGATTGCGGTCCCGAGGCACTGGCGGCCACCTATCAGGCGATGCGCGACAAGGTTTCAAACAGCTTTTCCGAATTTGCAGCCCGTTTACCAAAGGATAGCGGCGATCATCGTCTCCTTGGAACGTCGGGTACAGTCACCACGCTGGCCAGCGTCTATTTGAAGCTGCAAAGCTATGATCGCCGGGCTGTCGATGGATTGCACCTGCCAACGACAGCAATGCGAGAAATCAGCCAGGAACTCGCGCGAAGGTCCGTAAAGGGGCGAGCGGATTTTCCCACTATCGGTCATGAACGTGCGGACCTTGTCGTCGCAGGCTGCGCAATTCTTGAGGCGATTTTCGATATATGGCCGGGTGAGCGATTGGGTGTTGCCGACCGGGGCATTCGTGAAGGCATATTAAGGGCGTTGATGGCGAGCGATGCCAAGCGGCGCAACAGGCGGAACTGAAGATGGCAGATAATTTGTTCGGTGGGAAAGATTCAGGTCGCACGCTGGCGGGCAAGCAGAAGGTCAAGACTGCAAAACGCCGCACTGCCGGGTCGACCCGCTGGCTCGAAAGGCAGTTGAACGATCCTTATGTGAAGCGCGCGCACGGCGAAGGATATCGTAGCCGGGCGGCATATAAGTTGGTCGAGCTTGATGAGAAATTTCATATCTTGCGCGGCAAGCGTGCGGTTGTTGACTTGGGTGTTGCACCCGGCGGCTGGGCACAAGTGGTTCGGCGTCAGCAACCAAAGGCTGCGATTGTTGGCATCGATTTGTTGCCGGTTGATCCAATTGAAGGCGTAACGTTGCTTGAGATGGATTTCATGCACGATAGCGCACCAGACCGACTTATCGCCGAACTTGGCGGGGCTCCGGATTTGATCCTGTCTGACATGGCTGCCAATACCGTCGGGCATAAGCAGACGGACCATTTGCGAACGATGGGCCTTGTGGAGGCCGCAGTCGATTTTGCAGTGCAAGTACTCAAGCCTGGCGGCGATTTTGTTGCCAAGGTGTTTGCTGGCGGCACCGACCCTGCAATGCTCGCCGTGCTGAAGAGCAATTTTACAACGGTTAAGCACGCCAAGCCGCCGGCCAGCCGCAAAGGCTCAGTGGAGTGGTATGTGATTGCGCAGGGGAAGAAGGCCTGATTTCCTGTGACAGACATTGGCTGCGGTGAACCAGTACTACTGTAGCATTGACCCTTATGACTAAGTGTATTAGTGATATAACATACTAATACATGGGATGAGGTTGATGAGACGATATATTGCATTGATTTCCGCATTTCTAAGCGGATGTGCGACTGCTGAACCCATCACTCCGACCTCGCCTCCATTATCAGTCAAACTGAATTGCGATGCACCGGCTTCTTCCGCGAAAGATCTGCTGTTCAAAGTCCCTTTCAAAATCGTCGATGGTCGCATTTACATTGATGCCAAGGTAAACGGCAAAGGCCCGTTTGTATTCGCCATTGACACCGGCGCAAGCGGGTTGGGTAGGTCCGATGCAAGCCTTACAAAGGCGTTGGCTTTACCTATCAGCAAAACCGGCGAAACCAGCGACGGGGTGAACAATGCAACGGTCGATGTAACGCGTTTCACAACCTTTGAAATCGGCGGATATTCGCGTCAGGACATGGAGGTTATCACCCGCGATTATAGCAGCCGCATGGCACCTGAAATGGCATTTTCAGGCATAATCGGACGGGATTTTTTCGCTGATGGAATAGTAACCATTGACTATCCGAGCCGTGCTCTATCGTTCAGCAGGACAGGAGCATTACTTCCCGGTGGAAAATTTGTCCTTTCATACGAAAAGCCGTTTCGAGTGCCAGTGATGATTGGA
>JBGSPK010000149.1:0-8249 GCA_041738665.1 Sphingorhabdus sp.
GCTTCATGGGCAGCCGCGACTAAGTCACGCGCCGTTCAGATTGAGAATGCAAAATGGCCCGGTGGGAAACCACTGGGCCATTTTCTTTAGGCGTTTTGCCGAACAGGGCTTTTCTTTGCGGAAAAAATCCTGTTGAATCGATCCAGTGATTTGGAGAGAAATTAATGCGTCGCGGCATCAAAAGTTTAAGTGCAATCATTATCATCAGCGCGGTCGCCGCCTGTGCACCGACGCCAGTCAAGGTTGCACCACCGCCCATTGCATTGCCGGTGCCTCCACCGCCTCCACCAGCTATGCCATTACCGCCAGGCGGTGCCGCGCTGTCTATGACCATTCCGCCTTTGGGATTGGACGGCGTCCGGGTGACCCCAAATCGCGGTCTCAGCCGCGATGAGCAGATATGGCATTTCCGCTCTGCGTTGAACGTTGCGGCGCTCAATTGCCAAGGGCCAGTCTGGGGGCAGATTGCCACCGAGTATAACAAGTTCATCGTGACACATAAGGTTCTGCTGTCGAAGACCAGCAAGACCGTAGACCGTGAATATGTATCGAAATATCCAGGGAAGAATGGGTTGCGGGTACGCGACACCAGAATGACCGATCTCTACAATTATTTCGCGCTACCGCCCGTACGTTCCGAATATTGCGATATGTCGCTGCGTAAGGTCACGGAGGCGAATACCGTACCAAAGGAAGCACTCGCCGAATATGCAATTGGCGGACTGACGGACATCGACGGTGTTTTCGTCCGCTTCTACGACGCTTATGTGAAGTATGAGCGCGACCTTGCGGATTGGAATATGAAATATGCGCCAAGGCCCGTATACGCACCGCTAACGATGCAGCCCGGCACCCTCCAGCCAGGTGTTCAGTCGGCACCGACTACTGGCTCACCTACAACGAAACCGCCTGTAACGACGCAAAACCCCGGCTGACGTTCCTGGGTTTCTACTCACATGGGCGTGGCGGCCTGTGCTTCGGGGATCAATGCGCCGTCAATCGCTTTGGAAGCCTTATAGGCCGGGCGTTCAAGTAAACGTTCGGCATATGCGGCGAAGGTCGGGCTTGCGGGCAGAGTTCCGAACTGCAGGCCCCAATCAACTTGCGATCCGACATATATATCCGCCGCAGTGAAACGATCGCCGCAGACATAATTCTTGCCTGATAACGCGCCTTCTAATGCGCCGACTGCATGATTATAATTACCATAGCCTGCCATCCGTTCCTGCTCTGCGGTAGGTTCCCACTTCAGGCTGCGATTTATGATCGCGGCTTCCAATGGCCCGGCCGCAAAGAACATCCACCGATAATAATCGGCGCGTTTAGCTGGCGTCGGCTGCAATTCGGCGTCCGGGAAAGCATCGGCCAGATAGGCGCAAATGGCAGCGCATTCTGTCACCACTTCGCCGTCATGGACGATAGCAGGAACCTTGCCCATCGGATTGATCGCCAGATATTCGGGCGCTTTCATCGTTGTGCCGTAATCGAGCAGATGCTGCTCATAATCCGCGCCAGCCTCGTGCAGCGCCCAACGCGCAATTTGGCCGCGCGACATCGGATTGGTGTAGAAATCAATCTTCGACATGGGATTTTCTAGAATCAGCAATTGGAACATAATAAGAACAAGTATCTCAATTGGCAAGCGTTCAAGCCATGCTGATATAATCACGCATCGCGGCCGCCTCTGCCTCTATTTTCTCAATGCGGTGCTTGACGAGATCACCGATAGAAACAAATCCGGTCAGGCGATCGTCCTCTACCACTGGCAAATGGCGAATACGGCGTTTGGTCATCATCGATAATGCGGATAAAATGGCAGTGTCGCCCGTTACCGTAATCGCCGGCGATGTCATCGTCTCGCCAACGGTTTTGGCGAGGAAGGCGGCCCCATGTCTGGCCACACCATAAACGATGTCGCGTTCTGAAAAGATGCCAACTACCGCATTATCGTCGACGACTGGCAGCGCACCGATGCGGTTCTCGGCAAGCCGCGTGACAACTTCGCCGACGCTTTCGTGCGGCTGCGCGGTCCACACAGCGCTGTCCCGTCCGCTCAATATTGCTGCAATCGTCATCGCGACTCTCCTCTATCCTTGCCCCCGGGGGAACTTATAGCATACAGCGCACTTCACAAGAATATGACTCGCCCCTCCCGCCTCGATGATCCAGACTATAATGGCTTTGCATGGGCCCGCTATCGGCGGTTGATGCGCTGGATGTTTGTATTCACCATCTCGATAACTGCGTTGGTGTTAGGCATATTTTACAGCCAATATGGCATGATCTCGATCCATTTCTATATTGCGACGGCGGGCGGGATTTTCGCAATGCTGTTGCTGGCAACGGCGCTCATGGGACTGGTGTTCCTGTCAAGCGGCTCGGGCCACGACGAGTCAATCGAAGACCCATTTGAGGGCGAAGCAGACAAATGACCGAAGGCATCCGCAACCTCCCCAAACGCAATGATCCTGTTCTGCGCGTTGTGCCGGGGCCTGCAGATATCAACGCCAACGGCCATATTTTTGGCGGTTGGGTATTGGGCGTGATGGATCAGGCGGGCGGGATATTGGCTGGGCGGATTGCACAAGGCGCCTGCGCAACGGTTGCCATCGAGAAGATGGAGTTCATCGCTCCGATCCTGCTGCGCGATATCATCTCGGTTTATGCAAGCCTCGAACGGCGCGGCCGCACCTCGATGGGCATCCGCATCGAAGTCATCGCCACCCGCGCGCGTGGGCAGCACGATGTTAAGGTGACCGAAGGACTGTTCACGTTCGTTGCGCTTGACGAAGACCATAAACCAAGGGCTTTGCCTGAAGGCTAGACTGGCGGCCACGCCTTCATCAATAAGGCTTAAATTTTAATCACTTACCGGCGTGACGGTCAATTTAGCGAGTCCACTATCCGGAGCATATAAGGAGAAGCGGTAAAGGCCGGCAGTGGGAAACGCGATCTTGATATCCGGCCCTTCTGGATCAAGCGAGTTTGTCTTGATTAGCGCTGGACTAGCGCCTGCCCCCAATACGAACGTGCTCCAATCTTCCGAAGCCAGCTTGAACGATTGCTGCCCAGCAGGAATGCTTAGGGTGGCCGCAAAACGATTATTGCCTATCGAGGTCATTTTGGCCCCTATGTGCCAATCATTCATCGTGCCGCGCAGGAATATCGGGCTTGAATCGCGCGCAAGGGCAAAAGAGCGACTTTGCAGACCCTGCCAGCCATACAGGTTCGCGGCCGTACGAATGATTTCGGTCGCTAACGGAAGTCCTTCTTCACCATTGGACATCACGACAATTCCGTCGCCCGTATCCCGGTCAATCCACATCTTCGACATCATGCCCCATCGCGCTCCATCATGACCAAACCGGCTCCCGTCAGTTGAAAAGCCAACGCCCCAATTTCCCATACCGGGTTCAATCATCATCGTAGCCAACTTCTGAGGAAGTATGCGATTGTCTGTGCCTTTAACGGCATTTCTGATCGCTATCAGAAAATGCGCAAGGTCCGTTGGGGTAGACCAAAGCCCGCCCGCCGCCAGTTCAGGCACACCATAGGCCTTGTCGACAAATGGTTTACCAATGTGGTGGCCAGCGGCGAGGTCGGGCTGGGCAGGGGGCTGATCAAAGCTACTGAGATTCATAGCTAATGGTTCGAGGATGCGCTGCTGCGCGAGTTTTCCGAAAGGCGTTTTTAGGCTGTCTTCCAAAGCCAATTGAACAACGAGATAGCCACCGTTGGAGTAAGACCATATCTGGCCGGGCACGCCGACAATGTGGACGGGTTGACCCTTTGCCGGACGCTCGCCTCGCAAAGCCTGAACGATATCATATGTCGGCTCGACGGGACGAACCCCCTGGCTGTCCGGCTGGCTGATGGCGGCCGTGTGACGGAGCAGCTGGCGGAGAGTAACAGTGGCGTTGCCCGGTGCGCCTTCCCCCGGAGTTAACTTCCAGCGCACGAGATAGTCGTTAATGTCTCGATCAATGGACAAGACGCCTTGATCGACAGCCTGCATCGCAAGCACCGCCGTCAACGACTTGCTGATCGAGCCGGCCTGAAACGCAGTGTCGGTCGTAACTGGGTCGCAAGTCGAACTGTCGCGAACGCCAAAGCCTTGCGCCCAAGACAGGCGACCGCTTCTGATCACAGCTATGCTGACGCCGGGAACGCGCCGGACGCGCATTCGTTCAAGCAAACTCACGGCAGTCGTCGCGCTTCCGGTCAAAGGCGGGTCGATCGCGTTGGCAAGTTCCGCGGCTTGCGGATTATCGGGCCCTCTTGCATTGGATCGCATGGTGGAACAGCTTTGGGCCGGCCCTAATAGCGGTAATCCAGGAGGTAAGTCTTCAGCATCTTGAGCGAAACCAGCAACTGGCAAGCTCAGGAGCGCCAGGGACAAAAGGACAAACATCTTCAAGACCCGCTTTTCCCGGATCCGGATTACGCAAAGCGTCATCTTGCTTATTCCCGCTCCAACCGCACGTCATAAAACAACACCGCCTCGCCATTGCCGCCCACGGTTGCCTTCCATGTCGGCACACCGTCGACCTTCGCAACATCTTTCACCTTGCCGCGCAGTTCGTGGGGGATTTCGACTTCGACATTGATGGACGAGCTTCGCGCGTTGGTGAGTTCTACTTTCCAGCGTTGCGTCCGTCCTTTTTCGGACATGAGCGTTACCTGCATGCGCACGTCGCTTGATTGGCCGACTGTCATCTCGACCTCTTCGCCAATGGCGCGGTCCTTTAAGGCAGATTCTCCGGCAAGCAGCGGGCCGTAGCTACTGTTTTCGAATATCATCACCTGCCCCTGCGGCATGGGGAGGCCTAGCCCTTTATCCGTCTTGTTCTGCCCCCGCAGCATCAGCGTCATCGGTTGGCTCTCGCCGCTGTAATTGCCGACATTAGCGGCGTAATAATGTTCGAATGCAGCACCGGGTTTGACGAGCATCGCGACCTGCTTTTGACCCTTTGCGTTGACAGTGACGGGTTCCGGGATGCGGTAAAGTTTGAGGTCGCCTAAGTCCTCTTGTTCGGCGACAACAACGGCGATTGGCGCGGCCATGGCCATATCGGCGCGGCGCAATTTTTGCGCGGTCACGACGATGCTGTCGGCTGCCCCTTCCAGATACATCAAAGCTGGCGCGGGCGGTGGAGGTGGCGGGGCTGGATAATAGCCGGGGCGATACGGCACTTGATCCGTGCGCTGCATCGGCCAGCATTTGAGGTTGAGCGGACCACCCGTAGGTCTTGCTTGCGCGCCGCGCCGGACGCGGTTGGGCTCGCCTGCAATCGCCATTGTGTTGGCGTTGACGAAGCTCTGGTTGCCGCCGTTCGCCAGCGTCAACCAGGCAAACATATCGACCTTGCCTTTGCCATCGGCGCTGCGCTCCTGCACTTGCGCGATGTAATTCGCCTGCCAGTCGAACCCGGCGGCCATATAGGTCAATGTCAGCTTTGCCGTGGTCGGTTTGTCGCTTTGCGTGATAACCGAAAGCGTCGGCTTGGCCGAAAGGTTGGCCGGCACCTTGTCAAAGCCCATCCGTTCGGGAAGGCCAGTGCAGTGTAGCGCCTCATAGCCTTCATTGGTCTGCAATATTACTGCGCCGCCAGGGGCTGATGTGATGAACGCCGGATATTCACGCACCACGCCGGTCGCCTTGCTCGTGCGCGTGATCGTCACCTCGCGTTTCAGATAGGCGTCGACCAGCCCCAGCGGTGATAGGAGGCGCGCGTCGCGGTTCTTTTCTTTCACGCCTTTTGGTAGGCCGGTGACGATGGCGCTTTCAGGAAACATGCCCTCGGCGACGCCTTCAAAGCGAACAACGCTTTCGCCCGCCGGGATCGCAACCGTGCGGGTTTCGGTAACGAGTGCGTAACCGGTTGGCCAGTTCGGGTCGATCGGAGCGTTGCCATATTTCTGTCCGCGATAGACGGTAAGCGACACGGCCTCGGGTTCGGGGGAGGTGATGACGGTTTGGGCGGTTGCTGATACACTGCAACCCATCGCCAGCAAGATACCGTAGCCCTGAGCCTGTCGAAGGGCGCTTCTCAGGGTGGCGCTACCCCGAAAGGCGTGCTTCGACAAGCTCAGCACTACGGTTTTTTGGCGGGCCATTCGGCGAAACCTAATACCGGCTGTCAAAAGTCGCCGTCACCGTCGCCTTGCCGTTTGCAGGCACCGGCACATTCCATTCAACCCGGTCAGCGGAAATGCGTTTGCCTTCTTGGCTCTGTTCAGTAATCCGTACATCGCCCCACAGGCCGTTCTGGCCCAAATCCACCGTGATGGCGTTATTGCGCGCGTTGGTAATCTCATACCGCATCCGGGTTTTCCAGCGGCTGGAGGATATGCGGGTGCGTTCCTCCACAACCGTCTTGACCTTCACGTCAAATGCTTCGCCGGTGCGGATCGACATGGCGCTGCCCATTGGTGTCGCCTCTATCACGCTTTCGCCAATGAACTGAGGGTCGCCGCGCTTATCGCGCATATAGACGCGCATCGTGCCTGAGGGTAGTTGGTCGCCCAAGCCACCGCCGCGCGATGTCGAGAATTTAAGCACCGACGCTGCGCTGGCTGCTTCGTTGGTGGCCAGCCAGCCATTGTTGAATTCATATGTGCTGCGTGCGGGCGCCGCCTTGACGTCGAGGAAACTGACCTGTTTTTGCTGGGCGTTCGCTATCGTCGTGCGTTCAGCAAGCGGGTAGAGATAATAATCGCCCAGCCGTTCGCGGTCGTTGCTCTCGGTTCCTGCCTCGTCGATGGTTCCGGTGGAGCCATTCCAAGGCGTCTGATATACCCGACGATTACCACCCTGATTGGGATTACCGGCAACCAGCAGCACATCGGCGTTGGTGTAATCGGTGCCGGTATTGTTGGTCAGCGTGACCCAGCCCTGGACGTCAATGGTCTGTTTCGCATCGTCGAACAAGGTTACATAATCTGACGTCCAGCCAAGGCCTGGGGTCAGGTACGTCAGTGTCGTCGGCGTCACGCCACCCTTGGACTCCAGCGTCACTGATAGCGTTGGCCGCGCGCGTAGGTTCGGCGGCACCTTATCGAAAATGACGCGGACAGGCAGGCCGTCGTCGCGCAAAACCTCGATAGTATCGCCGATCTGCAGCACCACACCGCCATTCGCCGCAAGCACCTTGGCGCGCACCCGTGTTTCCGCGCCGGTTGCGGGGTTGGTGCGCAGCAGCGTGATGGTCTGCCCAACCGCCTTTTCCATCAGCTTGGCAGGCGTTAGCAGGTCATAGTCGAAATTCTGTTCGACAATGCCGATGCCCGGGCCGGTCAACGTAACGGTTTCGGCGCGAATCTGCGCCGAAACGTCAGGGAATTCCTGCTTGGAGCGGCCGCCAGGCAGGTTCATGCGGCGCGTGTCTTGAACGAGGCTCTGCCCGTTCTGGTAGATGGTGACCGCGATATCGCCTTGCGCGGTAGCTTCGCCAGGTACCGCAACGCTAGTAGGTGCGGGTTGCGCGGATAGCGGAACTGCCAGCGCTCCTCCTAATCCGAGTAGCAGCAAACGACGCATGGTAGTTCTCCCCTGTAACAATGTCACATAGGATGAATTAGTTTCGGTTTGATTGCCACAACATTAATGGAACCAGTACGTTATTTCCGGAGCTTATTCTGCTGCGGTCACAACGTCCTCGTCATTCGCCGACTTTGGCCGACGCGCACGCGGTTTACGGGCGGGCTTAGGGGATTCCGCCTCAACATCGTCGTTACTGGCGAGCGCAATCGCGGGTGGAAGTACCGCAAGATCCAGGCTTGCAGGTGCATCGTCGGCTTCTTCGCTATGGTGACGACGTGGCGCGCGGTTGCCGCTACGTTCGCTGCCCGAGCGTTCGTTACCAGAGCGTTCAGGCCGATCGTTACGGCGTGGACGACGGTCTTCGTTACTGGCCGCCCTTTGTGGCTGGCGATCCTCGCGTTCGTTGCTGGGGGCATCGTCAGCGGCTTCCGATTCGGCTTCTGAACCTTCGTTCGAACCTTGTTCGTAAAAGCCCTGCGAACGATCATCATTTTGCCAATCGTCCCGATCTTCGCGGGGACGACGTTCGCCCTGCTGTTCCTGTCGCGCTTCCTGACGGCCGCGAAAATCGGCAAGGACGCGGAAATAATGGTCGGCGAATTGCAGATGATATTCGGCGTTTACCCGATCACCGTTGAATTGCGCATCTTGCGCCAGCTTCTTGTATTTTTCCAACATCTGCGCTGCGTTGCCGCGCGCACGATTG
>JBGSPK010000170.1:0-3404 GCA_041738665.1 Sphingorhabdus sp.
ACTGATTATCGCCGATGCCTATGACGCTGAAATTGCGCGTCCGGCGGCTTTGGTTCCACTCGCCGCAGCGCGGCGCAAGACAGAGACGCAGCGGCTCGCAAGATTGGCAATGCGGCGGCTAATGGGGATTGCCGATCCGGACCCTATCCTTGCCGAAATCGAGGCGGAGTAAGCTCAGGCCTTTTTTGGATTATACCAGATCGGCGACGAATATGCGCGTTCCTGCGCCTTCAGCTCGGTTCCCGGAAGCAGCTTTGCACCATAACGCAGAGCGTCATAGACCACCCAGCGCGGCGTTGGAATTTCCAGAACGCGTACATAATAAAATGCCTTCAGCTTCGGATTGAACTCGGGGTCTTCCCAGACCGTCTTCAGCTCAGGTGCGCCGATGCTGTTCGCATAGCTTGCTTTCGCCAAATTGACGGTATCACCCACCGCCGGGATTTTGCCGTCTGCGCCAATTTTGCGTTTTTCAGGGCTGCTCCAGACAACGTTGAACACCTTTTCCTGCAGCTTGCCCGAGCCATCAACCCAGCCTTTCACGACTTGAATGCGGTCGAGGTTGGCACCCATCGGATCCTTGAGCGCTGAAAGCATGAATTTCGGCGCGCCCTTGCCGTCTTTCAGGTCGCTTCCCATGGGAACGCCGCGATCATAACCTGCCTTGGCCAGATTGCCCTTGAGGTCGGCATCCGAAAAATCCCAACCGCCAAAGAAGCGCACGACCATCCGCGGTCCCGAGGTCGCATATACCTCGCGCCGCATCATCGCATCAAAGATTGCTGTACGCGTGTTGGCCTTTGCCCAGACTGCGGCATAGCCACCTGCGAGATAGTTCCAGCCGAAACGTTCGGCCTTTTGAGTGCCCAATGTCTGCGGACGCGATGCGCGATCGGCATTGGGTTCGTTTGCCGAAAATTTGCCGAAGAAATTATCCTCGTCGGCCGTGGCCAGCGCGGTGTGGCTGTCGGTCGATCCAATCATCCCCAATTTGTAGGGATTAACGCCGGTCTGCTGTTCGATGAGCAACCCGCGTTTCAACGCCTCGCGCACATAATCGCCGGGGAACATGTCGTTGGTCTTTTTCACCGAATTGTCGAGATTGCCGATGTCCCATCCGGCTTTGCCGAAATTTGCGAATTCATCATTGGGCGAAAGAAACGGATGCGTTTCGCTATCGCCCTTGATTTGCGTTGCCTCGACAATCGGTTCGCGCGCCGCACGCCGCCTTGCATAGTCCGCCGTCATCGGACCGCCGCCGGGCATTGTCATCTGAAACATCAAACCGTTCGACAGGTTCGAGTTGTGCGGGATAGCAAGCATTTTACCGCCGGTCGCTTTCTCATAGCCGTCCATATAGTCCCACAGCATATCGGCGCTGGTTCCGACTAATGATGTGTAGGGAATGACCTTGTCCGCTTTGTCCTTGCCGTCGCGCAAGATAACAACTCGGTGGAGATTGTCGCCGTTCGGGGTCAGCGTATATTCAAAACCCATGAATGCGGTGAACTTGCCGGGCTTGTTATAGCGCTCGACGATCGAGGTATGATCTGCCCAGACATCGGCAGTGCGCTCGGCATTCGCTTTTGGGTCCATCATCGCGGCAGGCAATGTGCGCTGCGAAAAGCGGTCGATTAGTTCGCGAGCGACCTGCGCCGATTCTTCCGGCCCCTTTTGCAACTCGTCATGCCAGCGTTCGAGCAACGGATCGCGGAGCAGCAACCGGGGGGCATCATGGATTGCCTTTAATGCAGCCAAGCCATCCGAATGGTCAGCGATAACAAGGAAATCAAGCGGGCGTGACAGTTTGGCTTTTAGCCCCATCGTTGCAGTGACTTCCTCACCGCTGGCAAAGCGCAAAGCATCTTCAGGTCCGAGGCGGACACCGAATGCAAAGGCATCGGATGAATTGGCCGTGTGCAGATGGGTATCGCCGAAATAGACATTTTCGGGATAAGCGGTTTCGACGACCTTTGCCTCTTCCCCCCCACCAAATATCGACGATCCATTGTCGCGGTTGCACCCGGCGACCAGCAATGCTGTCGTGCTGGCGACCAGCATCAATGCCAATTTGCGCATCTCGTCCCTCCCAAGACTGTTTCAACCAATTTGCGGCGGTTCGATCTGGCCGTCAACGTATTTAATCATGCCATTAAATATGGTCGAATGGCTGCTTCATGCTCCACCACAAATGGCTGGGGCGGCTGTCCTGCGATGAATCGAGGCCGATCGCCTGCGCGTGTGCGGCATTAGTATAGGTCTTGAAAACGCGGTCCCATATTGTCAGCGCAAAGCCAAAATTGCGGTTTTGGTCTTTGCGGTCGATGCTGTGATGGATCAGGTGCATGTCGGGGGTGACCAATATCTTCCGGAGCAAGCGGTCGACCGCTTGCGGTAGTCGGATATTGCTATGATTGAACAAAGCGTTGGCATTGAGCCAAAGTTCAAACAGCAGCGCAACGATGACGGGCACTCCAATAACTGCGACCCAAATGGATTTGTAGATCGTCGACACAATCAGCTCGAACGGATGGAAACGCAGCGCTGTGGTAACATCGAGATCGCGGTCGCTATGATGGACCGCGTGAATCCGCCACAGCACCGGGTATCGATGCATCGCCAGATGCTGCAGCCAGACTGCAAAATCGAGAATGATGAAAGCAAGGACGGCTTCGACCAGCCATGGCCATTCGGTCTGGTTCAGCAAGCCAAACTGGTTCTTACTGGCCCAAGCGGCAGCAACGCCTACGACCAGGATGAACGAAAGCAGCCGACCGACAACCGCATTGGTCAGGAAAAACATCGCATGGGTCAACCAGCGTGGATAGCGTCCCAGCACCAGCGCGCGTCGCGGCCAAATGATTTCGGCCACCGCTAGCAACACCATCAGCACGGCGGGGATGGCTATTGTGTAAATGCCAAGCCCCGCCTCGATCATATGTTAGGCGTCCACATTCTGCAGGAATGGATAGTCGGTGTAACCCTCTGCTCCAGGCGAATACCACGTCCGGTAATTGTCCGGCGTCAGTTCCGCACCGGTGCGCAGGCGCTCGACCAGATCGGGATTGCTGATATAGGGTCGGCCAAAGCTGATTGCGTCGGCAAGTCCCGATGCCAGATCAGCGTCGGCGAGTTCCTTCGTATATTCCTGATTGAGGACCAGCGGGCCCTTGAACACCTTGCGGATTTCCGGTGATACGCGCGGCACCTCGGTCTGTCCGAAATTGCCATAAGGTTTGACCTCGCGCAGCTCAAGAAACGCGATGCCGATATCCTGCAAGGCGGCGGCTGCGGCGGTGAACAAAGCGACCGGATTACTGTCATCCGCGCCCTGGGTTTCTCCATTGGGCGACAGGCGGACCGAAGTACGTTCAGCGCCGACGGCATCAACCACGGCTTGCGTC
>JBGSPK010000207.1:0-14427 GCA_041738665.1 Sphingorhabdus sp.
AACGGTAAATGCCGCGCTGGCGGAAAAGCCCTCCGGACGGATCGCCGGCGGCGCGGACATCGCGCTGATCGTCACCCAAGGCGCCGCCGAAAAAGGCTTCGACCTCGTTAAATCGGCGAATGCTACGCCCGGGCAAATGACCTTCCGCATGGATCAGGCGCGCGCGCCTGCATTGTTGGCCTGGCTGACCGAACTCGAATCGCAAGGCGTTGCGGTAAGTAGCGTCACCTTGCGCGGCGGGGCAAACGGCAGCGTCACCGTCGAAGCGCAATTGCAGAAGGTGGCAAGATGACCCGCCGCCGTATTGCCACCGGCTCTGCGGTGCTGCTGCTGATCGCCTTTATCATCTTCATGCCGCTGCGGACGATTGTTGGCGGCGGCGGCGTTTCTGCACGCAAAGTCGACGGTATCATTTGGGACGGGTCGATCCGTGATTTGCGCATTGGCAGATTGCCCATTGGCGATGTCAATGCGCGCCTGCATTTCTGGCCGCTGCTGCTAGGACGCGCCGAAATCTCACTGTCGCGCGGTGATGCCCCATTTGCGCCGGGAATCAGCGGGTCCGTCACGCGGGGGTTGGGCGGCGTGTCGATCGATAACATGAAGGCTACCCTGCCGGTCGCATCACTTTTCGCGCCGCTGCCAGCGGAGAATATTGAGCTGCAGGACTTTTCGGCGCGGTTCACCGCAGGTCGATGCGCCGAAGCAAGTGGTAACGTTCGGCTGACCTTAGCCAATACCTTACCAGGGCTTGACCTCTCCAACGGCCTTTTAGCCAAACCGCGATGTGATCGCGGACAGCTCCTCATTCCGCTGCTCAGCCAGTCGGCGATGGAGCATGTCGACATCCGCATCTCGGATGATGGCACCTATACCGCCACGATATTCGTCGAAGGCGACCGCATAGAACAAGCGGCTCCGCTTGCGCTTGCCGGCTTCCGGCCAGTGGCCGGTGGATATCGCATGGTCCGGAAGGGCCGATTCTGAATAGCTTTTACGATAATGTGGGCGACATATTGGCCGCTTTGCCGCTTTGGTTCCTTCTCGGATCGCTGACAATATTAGGCGCGATATGGGGCAGCTTTGTCGCCGCCTTGTGTAGCCGCTGGGCGCGGGACGAAAGCGTAATTGAGGGCAGATCGCGCTGCGACCAATGCAGCAAGCCGATTGCATTTTATGATCTGCTACCCGTCATTTCTTATCTGCTTTTGCGGGGCAAGTGCCGAGAATGTGGTCAAAAAATCGGAGTTGAGGCGATCTCCGTCGAACTTGTTGCTGCATCCATTGGGGTTGTTTCGGGCCTGTTGCTCCCCGACGGTCAGGCATTGGCAGCCGCTATTTTCGGTTGGTCATTACTGCCGCTCATCATCCTCGATTATAAACATCTGTGGCTTCCAAACAGGCTGTTAGTGTTGCTGGTTATTGCCGGTTTGCTTTTTGGTGCATTGCTCACACCTGATGTCACTGCATCGGACAAGGTGATAGGAGCATTGGCAGGCTTTCTCGCTTTGGAAATCATCCGGCGCACTTACAAAAGATTTCGACATCAGGACGGAATGGGGGCGGGCGACCCAAAGCTTTTTGGTGCGCTGGGCATCTGGCTTGGGTGGCAAGCGCTTCCATTGACGTTGTTGATAGCTAGCGCAATCGGGTTAGGCGTTTTGATTACGGTCCGTGCGACCGCTGCCCGTCACCAATTCATCTTTCCATTCGGCAGTTATCTTGCGGTCGCAGGCTATTTGATCGTTTTGGTCGGCAATATGTCTTTGCCCTTGAGGTAGGCCTGAATGCGCTGACGAATTTGTGGAGACAGCACAATCTGCTTCATCATATCGTCGGGCGTGCCTTGCGGGGTCGCTGATGCCGCGGCAAACTTTCGCCATTGCTCCCGGGCTTTTACCGGACGATCCGATGCTGCGGCAATCAAGGTTTCGCATAGATAATGATAAGCGGCGCTTCTGCCCGGCGTGTACACTGGCTCCGCCGACAAGGACTGGAGCTGATCGGTTTTACCATTCTGGATCGCCCCAAGAATTAGCGACAGGCGCGCGTATGATTCCCCCGGGGATCTTAACTGCAGCGCGCGGACAAGTAACGCCTCACTATTTGCGTCCCCGCAAGCCACCGCAAAGTTACCCAGCACGGCAAGGATGATCGGATCATAAGGGTTCGCGTCGACAGCATGTTGCGTGTGAAGTTTTCCTTTAGCGCAATTATTCGCCACAAAATTCGTCCGTGCCATCGCAAAATGCGCATAGGCCTCGTTCGCGTCGGACTTGATGGCGCGTTGGGCAACGGTCAGAGCCTCCGTCGTTGCTTTCGATTTATTTTCTGGAGAAGCTGTTTCAAGCAGATGAAACGACATGAAGCCCAAACGCACAGCATCAAGGCGAAGATCGTCGTTAGGCACGATCAGGCAGCTCGAAAGGCGCGTGCGCAAGTCCGAATTTTGAGAGTCGACTGAAGCAAGATAGCCCAGCAAACAGGCATAACCTGAAGTATAAGCGCCCTCCAAGCGTTGGGTTTCCCGTGTCGCGATAACGCCAAACGGCCCCGCCAACTGGGCTATGCTTTTACCCAGACTTTCCGGCATTGGCGCACTGGGGTCGAGCAAATTGCTGGTCGACCATATAAGTTCGTCACTACGATTGTCGGTCAACCTTAGATACAGCGGACGTTTGCCCGATTGCATCTGGCCCACTTGAATCGCAAGATTATATTCTGGCTCGGATAGGGCTGATTGGCTTGGTTGGTCGACCCGAAGACGGACGAGCCATGAGCGGCCGATACCATCGGCGAGCGTCGCATAGGCCCCGTCTGCAATCCTTTTAGAATCGGGATCAGGCGAATTGCTTGGCGATTGTATGAGCATGAACGGTTGCCGACTGGTCGGTGCGGCATTCTTTGCCGGATAGGGCGGGCTGAACAGCGTGAGATAGACTGCCACAAGCGGAAAAAGCAGTAGCAGCGATAGCAATGCCAGCAAAAATATGGGGCGCCGCCCGGCGATGTTCTTTTCGGTATGATCGGCCGAAAGAGCCCCTTCTGTCACATCACTTTGAAGCCGTTCGAAATCTGCGGGAACAGGAAACAAAACGGCGTTTCGTGAAACAGGCAACGACATATCATCGAGTGGCCGGAAAAGCTCCGGATACGCGACTGCTGGCCGTGCGAGACGAACGTCATAACTGCCGGCCGGGATGTAGATACACATATCTGCAAGGGGGGCATGGCGCGAATAAAATGCCTCCAGCATCTTGCGCAATCGCAGGACCTGAACCCGTGGATAGCTATCCATTTGCGTGTCGAATTGCGGGTCCCTGCCCAATCCATCTACCGCAACGGTATAGCTTTTCAGCTTTTTGCCGTTGCCGCTCAATGTTTCCTGTACAAGAAACGCCAATAACCGTTCCAGCGTGGGTGCCTTTTTGAACTGATTGCTGGCGAGGATATGTTGCACTTCGAGCCGCATCGACGCGTCGAGCCCGGGACGTTTTTCCCGGTCGGGCGTCATTTTCTCGAAGATAGTCAAATGTCTGTTATCCTAAGCCCATGGGTCGATGGATCTGTGAAACCGCATGCTGTGATATCCATTGGCCGAGACGATGAAATGATCATGAAATGCGATGTCGAGCGCCGCAGCAGCGTCGAGCAGCTTCTTGGTCAATTCGATGTCGAGCCTGCTGGGGGTAACGACGTCGCTCGGATGGTTGTGCGCGGCGATAAAGGCGGAACTGTCCAGCTCCAGCGCGCGCCGAATGACCTCTCGCGGATAAACCTGGACCTCGGAAACAGTGCCTGTCCACAGCACCTCATTCGCGATAAGCTTGTTATGCGTGTCGAGAAACAGAACACGAAAAGTTTCGACCCGGCAAATGCCCATTTCTGCCTGAAGATATCTCACAAGATCTTCGCAATTATCGATGGCGGGATGATCGATTTTTTTCTGTTGGCCAATTTCTTTGGCGATTTGCAGAATGGAACGCAGCTTCGCAGCTTCTTCGGCATCGCCGATAATGGCGGCTAGCTCGTCCGCATCTGCCGCAGCAAGACCTGCGGTGGAACCAAATCTGTCGATTAACTTGCTAATGCTGGCAGAGCTGACAGCAGGGCCTAAAACTGTGCTGAGCAGCTTTACTTCTTTTGCCGTTGCGCCCGCATGGTAGCTACGAAAATTGTCGCGAACTGCAGATACGCCCAAATCCCCTGACCCACGCCATAGGCTTTGGGTAAAAGATGTTGTGCAAAACTGCTCGCCAGGTGAATCGTCACCGCCGCTATTTGCCACCCCAGCAGCAGCAGCGGCCAGAACTGACGGGAACGCATCGCGATCCACGCAAAGGCTAACAGAGCCAGCATGTCGATCGTCAATACAGTGAGATTGAGGGGCAGCCATTTGTGACTTCCAAAATTTATAGGCGAAAAATGTGGCGAAAACGCCCAGCAACATCACGCAAATTGCCAGACGATGGAAGCGATCGCCCTTGACCACCACATATGTCGATGCTGCAAAGAACAGCAGAGCAAATAGCCAACCCCAAATCATGCACGGAGGTCAGCATGCCGTTCACAGGCAGTCAAGGGCAGTATCGATGTCAGGCCGCCTCAGTTTTGACCACTGCGAGAGCAGGCGGCTGACCAGCGGATGCCAGTTTCCACAAATCGCCCATTGCATGGGTGCCAAGACCGATGTCGCGCTGGGTATCGGCCAGTGCTGCATGCGCCTCAATGGTCTGGCGCCGGCATTGAACGAGCGATTGCAACGCCTGCGCTGACAAATCGAACGCCGGCTGACAAACCGTTGCCGACAGTTTGGCTTCAATACGCGCCGATGGCAGTTCACCGTTAAGCTCTGCAAGTTTCATAATGGCCAGATCAATTGCTTCTTCGGCCGCGTGCAATTTGGCCGCGACTCCACGGACCACGGCAATTTTACTCGAGATATCTGCTCGGCGATTAGACATAACTATTCCTTTCAGCACGCGCGGTGCTTCCAAAAAGCGGGCGCAACGCCCAAGTTCAGATGCGGGAAAGAACCTCTAACGCAGCTACGGCTGCAGCGAAGGCCAGGAGCGAGATTGCAGCGATTGCCGCAACCAGCAATGACTTCATGCGCAGACTAAGCGAAGATGGCGGTACTTCCCGTGTTGAGACCGACGTTGAAAACAGGGCTTCGATTCTGGATGCGTCGCCAAAATAAAAAGGCGCTTGCGCATCCTGTAATCTGGAGCCTTCTGTGTCGTTCAGCGGGCCTCTTTCGCTGTTCGATGTTGCCTCTTGAGCCACAACTGTGGGAAGCGGAATATGCGGCGGGTTGTATACTATCGGGTCGCACATGCCGCTTGGGGCTGCATCCTGAGACTGCGCAGCTTCTAACGCACAAAAACGCCTTGCCGCTTCGAACCGGGATGCCGCCTGCATTTGCTGGGTGGCATGGCGGAGACGCTGATCGACGGTATGCTTCGATATACCGAGCATGCGCGCGATTTCCTTGGAACTATAATGGTTGCCAGCAAGCCGCAGACATTCTTTATGAATGTCCCTTAATCCCGGAAAATCGTGTACGCTCGAACCCATAAGTCCACCCTTATACGCCATGTTACATATGTCTGGTACTAAACATCATTGCAAGGCGCGACGTTCCGCTTTCCATTCAGAAAAGCCCCCGGCATGATGCAAGTAGGTGAAAAAGCTCGAGTTCAATTTTTTGAAATTTAATGAGCCTATATTGCAATAAAATGCCAAATGGCACAAGATATCTGGGCAGAATTTAGGAGAGACAATATGCGGCAGATTGAACATTTTATTCCTGGGTCTGCAGGGCAGTCACTACCCACACGCTTCGGCGATGTGATGGACCCAAACAATGGTGGTGTTCAGGCGCGTGTGGCTTTGGGCGATGCTGCTGTCTTGCAGCGAGCGGTCGATGCCGCATTGGCCGCGCAGCCAGCGTGGGCAATGACAAATCCGCAGCGGCGTGCGCGGGTGATGTTCGAGTTCAAGCGGTTGGTCGAGGCCAATATGGACGCGCTGGCGCATATGCTCTCGTCGGAGCATGGTAAGGTGATTGCCGACAGCAAGGGCGACATCCAGCGCGGGCTTGAGGTAATCGAGTTCTGCTGCGGTATCCCGCACGTGTTGAAAGGCGAATATACCCAAGGCGCAGGCCCGGGCATCGATGTTTACTCAATGCGCCAGCCGATTGGCATTGGTGCCGGCATAACCCCGTTCAACTTTCCGGCTATGATCCCGTTATGGATGTCGGGTGTGGCGATTGCAACTGGCAATGCGTTCATCATCAAGCCCAGCGAGCGCGACCCGAGCGTGCCGGTTAGACTCGCCGAACTATTTATTGAGGCAGGCTTGCCCGAAGGCATTTGCCAGGTCGTGCATGGCGACAAGGAGATGGTCGACGCGATCCTCGACCACCCTGCAATCGGCGCGGTGAGTTTTGTCGGCTCCTCCGACATCGCCCATTATGTCTACAATCGCGGTGTCGCCAATGGCAAGCGCGTGCAGGCGATGGGCGGCGCAAAAAATCACGGCATCGTTATGCCCGACGCCGATCTTGATCAGGTGGTGAATGACCTAGCGGGCGCGGCCTTCGGTTCAGCAGGCGAACGCTGTATGGCGCTGCCGGTTGTTGTCCCTGTGGGCGATGAGACAGCCGAACGGCTCAAAGCAAAACTCATCCCGGCTATCGAAGCACTGCGCGTCGGTATCTCAACCGATGCCGAAGCGCATTACGGACCTGTCGTTACCGCGCAGCACAAGGCAAAGGTCGAGGGCTGGATCCAAACCTGCGTCGATGAAGGCGCTGAGCTAGTGGTCGATGGTCGTGGCTTTACCCTGCAAGGTCATGAGCAGGGCTTCTTCATCGGCCCAACCTTGTTTGACCATGTCACCACCGACATGGAAAGCTATAAGGAAGAGATCTTCGGACCCGTCCTGCAAATGGTGCGAGCCGCCAACTTCGAGGAAGCCTTGGCGCTCCCCAGCAAGCATCAATATGGCAATGGCGTCGCTATCTTTACCCGCAACGGCCATGCTGCGCGCGAGTTTGCCGCGCGCGTCAATGTCGGCATGGTCGGCATCAACGTGCCGATTCCTGTCCCCGTCGCCTATCACAGCTTCGGCGGCTGGAAGCGCTCTGCCTTTGGCGACACAAACCAGCACGGTATGGAAGGCGTGAAGTTCTGGACCAAGGTCAAGACCATCACCCAGCGCTGGCCCGATGGTGGTTTCGGCGATGCGGCCAATGCGTTCGTCATTCCAACGATGGGGTGACAGATGCGGTTGTTTCTGGCACTTGTTGCGCTACTGATGGCGTTTCCGGCCTCTGCCGAAAAGCGCATAGCCATTAGCTTTGACGATGTGCCCCGCATGCCGGGCGCATTTTTCGAAACCTCAGATATGCGCGCTGCGGCGCTGATTTCGGCGCTCAAAAAGGTCAAAGTCAAGCAGGCGGGCTTCTTTGTCACCACGGGCAATCTGGAAAAGCCTCATGGTGTTGGCGGCGAAGCGCGGATCGCCGCCTATGTTAAAGCCGGACATGTTATCGGCAACCACAGTCACAGCCATAAATGGTTGAGCCGGATGACCGCAGCGGATTATCTGGCGGATATAGATAAGGCGAAACTCTGGCTACAGGGTCGTCCCGGATATCGCGCCTGGTTTCGGTATCCGTTTCTGGGTGAGCAGGGAACCGGCATTGAGCAGCGCGATGCCGTGCGTGCGGGCTTGCGCGAACGCGGACTCAAAAACGCTTATGTCACCATCGATAATTATGACTGGCATCTCGAAAACCTGGCCTCTAATGCCCGCCGTGATGGCAAAAAAATGGACATGGACGCACTGCGCAAGCTCTATGTCGAAACCATGCTGCTGACCGCCAACCATTATGAGGCGATCGCGCAGGAGGCGCTGCATCGCTCCCCAATCCACGTCTTGCTACTCCACGAAACCGACCTCAACGCGATTTATATCGCCGATCTGGTCAATGCGCTGCGCAAGGACGGCTGGAGCATCGAGACGATGGACGAAGCCTATCGCGACCCGATTGCGGCCACTGAACCTGAAACATTGTTTCTAGGAGAGGGCCGCATCGCAGCTTTGGGGTATCTGACAGGAATGAAGCCTGGGCGGCTGGTGTATGAACGCACGGACGAAGACGTTCTTGCCAAGCTGTTCAACCAGCGCGTTTTAAAGGAAGCCACGACATCATGAGCACAATAGCATTTATCGGTCTTGGCAATATGGGCGGCGGGATGGCGGCCAATCTGGTCAAGGCGGGGCATGAAGTGAATGCTTTCGACTTGTCGCCCGAGGCACTGGCGCGTGCCGGGGTTAATGGCTGTGCGACATTTACGTCGGTCCGCGAGGCGGTCGCTGGTGTTGACGCGGTTGTCGCTATGCTCCCGAACGGCAAGATCGTGGATAGCGTCTTCGAGGCCGATGTTATCGGCCATGCCCCGACGGACGCGCTGCTACTCGATTGCTCGACAATCGATGTCGACACCGCACGCAAAGTGACCGCTGCCGCAGTCACGGCGGGCTACGAGATGGTGGATGCCCCGGTCTCGGGTGGCATTGCCGCGGCCAATGGGGGTACGCTGACATTCATGGTCGGCGGTACGGATTCAGCTTTCGCCCGGGCCGAACCAATTCTGGCGGCGATGGGTAAGGCGGTTATCCATGCTGGTTCATCGGGCGCAGGGCAGGCAGCCAAGATCTGCAACAACATGCTTCTCGGTGCGTCGATGATCGCGACATGCGAGACCTTTGCGATGGCCGAAAAGCTCGGGCTCGACTTGCAAACATTCTACGATATTTCGTCCAAGGCATCTGGCCAGAACTGGTCGATGACCAGCTATTGTCCTGTTCCCGGTGTTGGGCCAACGTCGCCTGCGGACAATGATTATCAAGGCGGCTTTGCCACTGTGCTAATGCTCAAAGACTTGAAGTTGGCAGTGGAGGCAGCTCAGTCCGTGGGCGCGCAGGTACCGATGGGAAAGAAGGCAGCTGAGCTCTATCAGGCCTTTGCCGACGGCGGTGCAGGCGGACTGGATTTCTCGGCGATCATTAAAGAGCTGAAGGTTTAAGCCTTTAACCAATGTTCGAGTTCATCGATTGCAAGCAGCCGGTGGAACTCGACGCCTAGCATATCGCCTGCGCGCCATTTGATTGTTGCACCGACAGGTCGGGTGCCCTCTGTGCGCAACAGTAGGTTGCTGTGCACGCGTAGCTTGCCCTCGCATTGCAATTTCCCGCCGCGCTGCGACACATCGTGTAAAATCGCATCGAGCGTAACCGTGTCGAGCTTGATCTGGACGGGTTTCTGAACGGAAAATCGTGGTAACCGCGCACGTTTGCCGTCAGCTTGGGCTGCGGGCTTCGCAAGTATTTGGTCGACGGGAATTTCTTCGGCGAAACAAATGCCGATCATGCGGCCCTCTTTCCATGCCACGGTGCCGGTCAGTTCCTGATCATCAATTAGTGCAATCGATACCGACTGCCCAATTGCGAGATCGAAATGCGCGTCGATCATCATTCCCCCGGATGACACATCACGGACCATGCCAAGCCCCTCGGCATCAAGGTCGGGCGCAGCCAGCCGGGCAACGCGCATGACGCGCAGATTGCGCGCAAACTGACGCCGTTCGCCCTGTTCCTCGATGCTCATGGTTGCCTCGCTGCTACCATCATCTTCCAAAGAATGATCAATACGTAAATTCATGTTATCAGCTATCGGGGTGAATCCCTAATTTTCTGGGAACGGGTTTTGGTTAACGGGCAACACCGCATTGCGCATGAATTCAAAAATGCATTAGATGAGTGCGCGGGCCCAGACCCGAGTCTAGAGGAGCCTGTCGATGCAATCTGTAACCATGCAAATCCACAACGATATCGCCGTCGTGATCGTCAACAATCCGCCGGTCAACGCGCTGTCATGGCATGTCCGGCAGGGCATGCACGACAGTTTCAGCACGGCGCTTGCCGACGCGTCGGTGAAAGCCATCGTGTTGCGCTGCGACGGTGCGACCTTCATTGCAGGCGCGGACATAACCGAATTCGGCAAGCCGCCGCAGGGGCCGGATTTCAATGCAGTGCTGAACATGATCGAGGCGGCGGGCAAGCCGGTCGTGGCTGCTATCCACGGCACGGCGTTAGGCGGCGGTCTCGAGACGGCTTTGGTGTGCCATTACCGTATCGCCGTGCCATCGGCGAAACTTGGTGTGCCCGAGGTGAAGCTTGGCCTGTTGCCAGGTGCAGGCGGAACGCAGCGATTGCCCCGTGTTGTGGGGATAGAGGCGGCGGCCACCATGTGCTCTCTGGGCGAGCCGGTGCCTGCGCCAAAAGCAGAAGCGATGGGGCTGGTCGACCGGCTTGCAGGCGAAGCCAGCCTTGCAGAGGATGCCATAGCCTACGCCCGCGAACTTATTATGGCAGGCCCTCGTCCGACGCGTGAGCGCCCGATCGAAGGCGACATTGCAATTATCGAGCAACTGAAATCGGCCAACGCGAAAAAGTGGAAGGGCTTTGAAGCGCCATATGCGAACCTGGCCTGCGTCGAGGCCGCAACGCGGCTGCCGTTCGAAGAGGGTCTCAAATTCGAGCGCACCGAATTCCTCAAACTGATGGGCGGTTCGCAATCGGCAGCGCAGCGCCATATGTTTTTTGCAGAACGCCAAGCAGCGAAAATCGACGGCTTGCCTAAGGACCTGCCGCTGCGTGATATCAAAAAGGTCGGCGTTATCGGCGCAGGCACGATGGGTGGAGGGATTTCGATGAACTTCCTGGCCAAAGGCATTCCGGTGACGATCGTCGAAATGGTCCAGGAAAATCTCGATCGCGGGGTCGGTGTCATCCGCAAAAATTATGAAAACAGCGCAGCCAAGGGCCGGTTCACCAATGAGCAAGTCGAAGGTATGATGGGCATCTTGGCGCCTTCACTTAGCCTTGATGACTTAGCCGACTGCGACCTTATCATCGAGGCGGTTTATGAGAGCATGGACGTCAAGAAAGAGGTATTCGGCAAGCTCGACGCCATCTGCAAAGCCGGCGCAATATTGGCGTCGAATACGTCTTACCTGAATGTCGATGAAATTGCGGCCAGTACATCACGACCACAAGATGTGGTCGGCATGCATTTCTTCTCGCCGGCCAACGTCATGAAATTGCTTGAGGTCGTGCGCGGCGAAAAGACGGCAGATGACGTCCTTGCAACCGCGATGGCGATTGGCAAGAAAATCGGCAAGGTCGCTGTGGTCGCCGGCGTCTGCCACGGCTTTATCGGCAACCGGATGCTATCGACACGGCAGCAACCGGCGATGCAACTGCTATTGGAAGGGGCAACGCCGGCGCAAATCGACAAGGTGCATACGGATTTCGGTATGCCGATGGGACCTTTCCAGATGAGCGATCTGGCTGGACTCGATATTGGCTGGCACCGCGAGCCGAGCCGCATAGAAAGCATTCGCGATGGTTTATGCGCAGCGGGTCGCTTCGGTCAAAAAAACGGCAAGGGCTTTTACGATTATGACGAAAAGCGCGTCGGCACGCCCAGCGAAGAAGCGCTTGCCATCATCGAGGAATTCCGTGCGACGTCGAACCTGCCTAAACGCGACATCAGCGATCAGGAAATCGTCGAGCGCACGCTCTACCCGATGGTCAATGAAGGCTATAAAATCCTCGAAGAGGGCAAGGCCCAGCGCGCGTCCGACATCGATGTTGTCTGGATCTACGGTTACGGCTGGCCAATCTATCGCGGCGGACCGATGTTTTGGGGCGATCTGGAGGGCGCAGGCAAGATAGTCGAAGCGCTAGAAAGGCACGGAGTGCCGGTTGCGGAGAGCCTGAAGGCAAAAGCCTGAGCTGTGTGTCTGGTGCGGCCAAGAAGACTCGAACTTCCACGGGCTTTCGCCCACAACGACCTCAACGTTGCGCGTCTACCAATTCCGCCATGGCCGCACGCGCCTAGACAGGTAGGAGCGCGCCACTAGCAAAGCCGCCACCGAGGCGCAACAGCCTTTATCGGTTCATTTCCGTACGCACCTCTGTAGCGTTTCGGAACAGCTCTCGATAAATGCGCTCAGTTGTCGTGTATTAGGGGCGCTGCCCGCCCGTTAACCTTCATTCAGCCTTGTCACCGATGGTTAAAGCGGCGTTTACCTTTGTCCGTGATTGCGCTCCTGCCCTTATTGCTTGCTGCTGGCCCTGTTGCGCCGGAAGCGACACCTTCACGGGTTAGCCGCGTCGCCACAGCGACCGTGCAGATCATAAGGCTGGAGCCTGTTTCGGTGCAGTTCGATTCTAAGGAAGTAAAATCAGCCGACCGCCAATATCGCCGACGCGACACAATCCCACTCGTCGAATTCTTCTAGGCGGCGATTTTTTCCAGCCGGTATTTGCGCATCTTTTCGATCAATGTGGTGCGCTTTAGCGTCAACATGCGGGCCGCTTCGGAAATCACCCCATCGGCATAAGCGAGAGCCGCCTGGATGCGCTCCAGTTCCATTTGTTCGATTTGCGCCTTCAGGTCGATGGGAGTGTTGGGATTGATATCCGGCAATGGAGGCGGCGGAGACGGCGGGACGGCGATCAGCTTGGGACCCGCGCGCCCTATCAGCTGATCGACCCCGAAAGCATCCACCGTCTCGCCGCAGAACAGCACATTGGCGCGTTCGATGATGTTGCGCAGTTCGCGGACATTGCCGGGCCAGTTATGCGTCATCAGTCGCCGTAGGGCGCTTTGGTCGAAGCGACATGTGACGGACGCGGACTTTCCCTTTTGGAAATGAGACACGAGCAACGGAATGTCCTCGACGCGTTCCGCCAGAGAAGGAACCTGAACCAGTACTACCCCGAGACGGAAAAACAGATCTTCGCGGAAACGGCCATCGTTAATGGCATTCTCAATATTCTGGTGCGTTGCCGAGATGATACGCACATCGACAGGCAACGCACTGTTACCGCCGACGCGGGATACCAGACCATCCTCCAATACGCGCAGCAATTTGACCTGCATATCGAAACGCATGTCGCCGATTTCGTCGAGAAAAAGTGTGCCCTTGTCGGCATTTTCGAAATGGCCGGTACGGCGGCTGTGCGCGCCCGTGAACGCGCCTTTCTCGTGGCCGAATAGTTCGGATTCGATGAGTTCAGCAGGTATGGCCCCACAATTAATAGCGACATAGGGTTTGGCAGCGCGCGAACTTGCCATGTGGATGGCGCGGGCAACGACTTCCTTGCCCGAGCCAGACTCGCCGCAGATCAAAACCGACGCAGATGAGCGCGCAATGCGGCAAACCATATCGCGCAAGGCGACCATCGGCGCGCTATTGCCGATTAGCATGTCTTCGATGCTGCTTTTCTGTTCGGTCAGGGTGGTCAGGCTCATGTCAATTTCCCGTCAGAGATTTCGTTGAGCCATCGTTTTGGCGAATATGGTAAACAGAATACTAACAAAATTAGCGCCAAGCCACGTTGCATCCAAAGTGGATAAGCGTGGCGCTAAAAGACACAGAATTTCGTGCAGAATTCCATTTCGGACGTAATTATTCGCTGACCGTCCGCCAGCCCAATGTTATCGACATCCGCCGATTTTTAGGATCGTAGGGATTGCTGGGGAGGTACGGTTCGCGTTCGGCGACGCCTTCGATGCGCACAATCTGGCGTTGCGATACGCCAGCGCGAACCAGATGTGCGCGCGTAGCTTCCGCTCGGGCTGACGATATCTGCCAGTTGTTGATGCCGAGGCGCTGCGACGTCGGTTGCGCATCGGTATGGCCGCGGATGATGATGCCATTGGGCAGCTCGCTAATCGTTGCCGAAACCTGGTTCAACAGACCTACTGCATCGGGTGTCAAAATGTCGGTACCGGAGATAAACATCGAAAAATTGGCCTCGTCGACCAAATCGATCCGCAGGCCTTCGCGCGTTTCGGTAAAACGCAGGTTACTGGCGAATTTCCTTATGCTTCTGTCGGATCTGAGCCTTTGTAAAAGCCGCTGGCGCAGCTCTTGGAACTTTGCGCGGTCCTTGCCGATGCCCGAAGCCTCTTTCGGTCCGCCAGTTGCATCGCGGGGGATGGTCATGCTTCGGGTACCGGTTTGTCCAGCGCGGTGGGGATATTTGTCGACCGACGTAATCGAGTCACCTCCAAAAAAACTGGTTGATCCGGCGCTGTCCTGTTTGCTGGCGACCAAAGTGGGGGAGAAATAGTCGGCAAGCGCCTTGCGTTGTTTCTCGGTGGTCGCCCCCAGGAGCCACATGAGCAGAAAGAACGCCATCATCGCGGTCACAAAGTCGGCATAGGCAACCTTCCACGCGCCGCCATGATGGCCTGCGTGCGGAGCCTCATAGATTTTCTTGACGATGACCGGGCGGAGCGGTTCGTTCGATTTCGCCATCAGCGCCCCCGCATCC
>JBGSPK010000223.1:0-1728 GCA_041738665.1 Sphingorhabdus sp.
GTTCCCCGAACTCGCCGACGCCAGCGCCCTCCGCCCCGAAGTGGCGAGCCAAATCGATATGGTCATCGTTCGTGAACTCAACGGTGATGTCTATTTCGGCGAAAAAGGCATGCGCACAACCGCCGACGGCAAGCGCGAAGGCTATGACATCATGTCCTATAATGAGGACGAAGTGCGCCGTATCGCCCGTGTCGGGTTTGAAACCGCAATGGCGCGACACAAAAAACTGTGCTCGGTCGATAAAGCCAACGTGCTTGAGACGTCGCAGCTCTGGCGTGACGTCGTGATTGAAACCCATGCCGAATATCCGGAAGTCGAGCTCAGCCACATGTATGTCGACAATTGCGCGATGCAGCTGGTGCGCAATCCGGGGCAATTCGACGTAATCGTTACCGGCAACCTTTTCGGCGATATCCTCTCCGATCAGGCGAGCATGTGCGCTGGCTCCATCGGGATGCTGCCCAGCGCCTCGCTGGATAACAATCAAAAGGGGCTTTACGAACCCATCCACGGGAGCGCGCCCGACATAGCCGGGCAGGGCAAAGCCAACCCGTTGGCGACGATATTGTCCGCTGCAATGATGCTTCGTTATTCGTTGGGCTTGCCTGATGTCGCTGACCGCATCGAAAGCGCCGTGGCCAAAGCACTGGCCAATGGCGCGCGTTCGGCTGACCTTGGCGGCAACATGTTCACCAGCGAAATGGGCGATGCCGTTCTTGCTGCCTTGACCTGACCTTCACACTCCCCGAAAAGCGACCAATGAAGAAAACCACCGGCCAGAATCGCGAAATCACGAGTAAATGGCGGCCTGCCACGCAGGCAGTGCGCGGCGGCACGTGGCGCAGCGAGCATGGCGAGACGTCGGAGGCGCTGTTCCTCTCCTCGGGCTTTACCTATGACGATGCCGAAACCGTAGCCGCGCGTTTTGCCGGTGAGGCCGAGGGCATGACCTACTCACGTCTACAAAACCCGACGGTGCAGATGCTCGAAGAGCGCATCGCGCTGATGGAAGGTGCCGAGGCTTGCCGCGCTCAGGCGACTGGTATGGCGGCGATGACAACGGCTTTGCTGTGTCAGCTTGAGCAAGGCGATCACGTTGTTGCAGCGCGCGCCGCATTCGGCTCATGCCGCTGGTTGACCGACAATTTGCTGCCCAAATGGGGGATCAGCACCACGACCATCGACAGCCGCAACAATGACGAATGGCTGGCCGCGATCCAGCCGAATACCAAAGTTTTCTTCTTCGAAACTCCGGCCAACCCGACGATGGATATTGTCGATATGGCCTATGTCTGCGGGCTGGCGAAGGAGCATGGGATTACCACCGTCGTCGACAACGCCTTTGCCACGTCGGTGCTGCAACGCCCGATGGATTTCGGCGCGGATGTCGTCGCCTATAGCGCGACCAAGCTGATGGACGGGCAGGGACGCGTGCTCGCTGGTGCGGTTTGCGGTTCGCAAAAATGGATCGACGAGGTGCTTTTGCCGTTCCAGCGCAACACCGGACCGAACCTGTCGCCGTTCAACGCTTGGGTGGTACATAAGGGTCTGGAAACGCTCGAACTGCGAGCGATGCGGCAGTCTGAGAACGCGCTGGCCGTCGGTAAATTCCTAGAGAAGCGCGTGCCGGTCATGCTGCACCCGGGTCTTGCCAGCCATCCCCAGCATAATCTGGCAATGAGCCAGATGAAAGCCTGCGGTCCGATATTCTCGTTCGAACTCGACGGC
>JBGSPK010000272.1:0-4485 GCA_041738665.1 Sphingorhabdus sp.
AACCCGGCCGCGCGTCATCGCGGTGTCTACTACCGGGGGCAGCGCCTCAATCACATGCACATTGGTATCGCGCAGATTATGGCGCAGTGACTGCGTGAAGCTGCGCAGCCCGGCCTTGCTCGCGCAATAGACGGGGCCGCCCGCGCGTGGTGCAATGGCAAGGCCGGAGGTAACGTTGACGATTGCGGCTTCAGGGCGCTTCATCATTCCGGGTAACAAACCGCCAATCAGATGCATCGGGGCGTTGAGGTTGAGGAAAATGGCTTTGTCAGTCAACGCCAAGTCAATCGGTTCGCCGGGGCCAAAATTACCGCTCATCCCGGCGTTGTTGACGAGGATGTCGAGCGGGCGGTCACCGAGCTGCTTCATTAGAGCCGCACAGCCCGCGGCGCTGGAGAGGTCAGCCTGAATTGCCTCCATCCCTGCATCGCGCGCAGAAGCCAGAAGTTCTTCCCGGCGGCCACACACAATGATGCTGGCGCCCTTGGCCCGCAGCTGGCGCGCGATTTCGAGGCCGATACCATCGCTCCCACCCGTTACGAGCGCGGTCTTCCCAGTTACCTGCACACTCTTCCTCCTCAGCCTTTCAGTAGCTGGTTTATCTCCACCAAAATGCCGTCCGGGTCAAAGACATTGCAGCCCATGACCCGAATATCGGGTCCGCCATTTCGTCCCGGGTATACTTGCAGCCTTGCTTCGGAAGTCATTTTAATCGCTGGCAAAGCTTTGGCCATGGCACAGCGTTTGACTGCATCGTCGGTGTTGACCACCAGCACCGCCCCGCCGGGCTTCATTCGGGTCGGATAGGGCTCGGCCGCAATTGGCGGGTCCACCCACTGCATCAGGCCAATCCAGCCAATCCAGGGGTCATTGCCGTTGAGCAAAACCAACCGTGCTTTCGCTCCGGGTTCACCAGCCGGGAGCGCGACGCCCGAGGTCGTGGTCACGATGTCATAGTTGACCTTCAGGCCAAGCACGTCATGGTAAAAGGCAAGCGACTTGTCCATATCGCGGACGATAATGGTAAGCCGGCGAATGTCTGTGGGTAGCCGTTCGGCGGGTGTCTCGACCCCGGGCGATGCAGTTTTGGGCGGCGTTTCAGCTGTTGTTGAAGCACAGCCTGCCAGCAACATCGCTGCAAATATCAACGGTCTCATATTCTACTCTCCAGTTACCGGCTTAACTCGACCAGTTCGTACCACGTCATCATATAGCCGCCGACGCCGCCCTTAAGGAAAATCGAGTCCGCGTCGTCGGTAATCCACAAATCATAAGGCGGATGTTCCCCCGCCATGCCTGCGCTGCCATCATCGACGAACTGGAAGTGGCGCGCGGCAAAAGTGCCAGCCTGCACCGTGACTTCTTCCCTGCCCAAATAGATGCCATCGATTTTGACTTGAGCGATCATCGGCGGGGTAGCGCCACGATGGTCGGGCGAGGGCAGATAGCAATTGAATTTGTGCCGCTCACCTTCATGACTCCATTTGTGACTGCCGAGCATATAGCCATCGGCAACGATGGGGTGAGTGCCAAAGCCGTCCAGTGGCAGCTCGGCCACGACGCGTTGCGACAGGCGGCCGATAGAAGGACCAAAGCTTTCGCACTCGATGGTTTTGCCGTCGAAGCGCAGCCAGCCCGACCCCATAAACGCATCACCCACCGTCAGCCGGACGGCCAGGTCCATTGGTTGGCCATGTTCGTCGATACCGTAAATGATGTCGCGCATCACCGTAGGCGCGGGTTCCTCGATCTCGCAATGCGCACGAAGCGTCACTTTGCCGTCGCTGTGCCGCGTGAACATGAATGTTTCAAACCCGCGCGGCTCGTCGAGCCGCTCCGGCTTTTTTGAAGTGTAGGCGAGGCGGCCCTCGATGATCCGATGCTTCATGTCCTAACTCCCGCTTTTGACTGATGCATCATGGCAGCGCATTTTTCGCTTGCCAAGTTAAAGTTGTCCGGACAAATTCAACTTCAGGGCTTGGAGGGCAAAATGACATTCTCGGAACTCGATATCTTGCGCTGGGCGCACATATTGGCGATGGTTTACTGGCTGGGCGGCGAGTGGGGTGTTTTTCAGACGAGCTACAATGTGACCAACTCGGCGCTCAGTCTCGATGAGCGCAAAAGGCACATGGAAACAGCTTACCGCATCGACATATTGGCGCGTACGGGTATCGTTTTGCTGTTCCCGTTAGGCCTTCATATGGGCCACATTTACGGATTCCTGCCAATATTGGACGGCGGCGGGTTATGGCTGACATGGGCGTTTTTTCTGACCTGGCTGGGTATGACGTGGGCGGCTTTCGTCAAGCGCGAAACCGACATCGGCATCAGGATAACGCGCGCCGAAGAATATCTTCGCTATCCGCTTATTGCAGGCATCGTGCTGATGTCGGTGTTGGCATTCATGGGTAGCGGACCCGTCAAAGTGAGCGAGGGGACATATTGGTATCCGGCCAAGATGATCCTGTATGCATTCACTTTGTGCATTGGCCTGTTTTTGCGCTTCGTGATGCGGCAATGGACGGTTTATTTCCGCGCACTGGCAGCAGGGCCGGATGCAGTAATCCAGGCCAAGCTTGACCGCGAAATCGCGCAGGCACGCTATGCGGCTTATATTTACTGGATTACGATTTCAGGAATCTGTTTTCTGGGGGCAACAAAGCCGTTCTGATTTAGCCGGCTTCCATTTCCTTGATGACGTCGTCGATCGGCGGTTCGAGTTCGGCGAGCGATTGCATATCCTGCTGCACGCCGCGCATGATGCGGGCGAGATATTCCTTGATGAGCAGGTTGCGTTCGCGGCCGGCTACCATATCGGGCGCATAAGTTTCTATATCAATGCGGCTGATTGTACCCTGGGCGTCAAGCAGCCGTTCGATTGTATCCATCCGCTCGCGCATCACCGATACTTCGCCGACAAGCGCCATTAAAATCGACAATATCCGGTCATCCTCGGGCGCGAGAAATTGCGGACGCTTGCCTTTGGCTTTCAGCCCGGACCGCGAAATCCAGTCGAGATCTTCGGTCATATTGCTGCCTCGGGTTTCCACGCGCCATAGGCATTCCAGATCGCGGCGCGACCATAATCCTCGGTTGCGCCTTCGGGTGAGGGCGGGAAAATGCTTTCGTCGACCACCGCTTTCACGCCAACGACAAACTGCCCGCTTTTGGGAAGCCCCTTGTCCTCCATAATCTGCTTGAGGTCGAGCGCGTGCATCGCGGACCAGAAAGGCTCGTTGTTGTTGAACGCATCCCAGTCGCGCATAAACTGTTCGAACAGCGGCATTTCCGGCGAATATTGTGGTTGCTCAATATGGAACATCAGGCCGCCCGGTTTCAACACGCGCGCGCCCTCGCCGATGATGTTCGGCAACGCCTTGTTCGACAGCTCGTGCAGGAACATCGTCGTCTGCACCCAGTCGAAACTTTCATCGTCAAATTCCGCCATTTCCTCGGCATTCATCTGTTTGAATATGATATTCTTCACGCCAAGCGCCTGCGCACGAGCGTGGCCGTAACGCAGCGACGGGGCTGCGGTATCGATGGCGATGACTTCCGCATCGGGAAATGCCTGGGCGATTGGTACGGCATTGTGTCCCACCGTAGCGCCGATATCGAGGATGCGTTTGGGCCGCCAGTCAGGCCGTTCCTTCTTGATCCAGCCCGCGACTGCCTGACCGCCGCCATCATTTAGTGCGCCCAATGCACCGCCGGTTGTGGCGAAGATCCCGCAATCATAATTGGCACCGGCCGAAACATCGCCAGGACGTTCTTCACCGTGATAGCTTCCGGGCATGCAATGGATGTCGACCGCTGCCTGATAGCGCGGGACTTTGACGCTGGCGTCTAGCTTTAGCGTATCGCGCCCTTCATTATATTGCCGCGCCATTGCGTCGAGCTCATCGAGCTGGCGCAGTACCATCGCACGCCCGTTTTGCTGGCGCATCTCCATCGAATTGCGTTTCAGTGCCGACCAGAAACGGTGCCACGGATCCTTGTTCATCGCATGGCGCACTTCATGCCGGTCGACCGGGTCGCGCCCATGCTCGCCTTTGAACGCGGGCAGCACGCGGCGTTCATAAGCGAGCTTGTTCCCTGCGCCGATTTCGCCGGATAGATAGCGGTTGAGGCCAGCGAGGAAATTGAACCGCGCCGCCTCGTCATGGCTGGGCTTGGGGAACATCGCATGCTGTGTGACCGCAGTATAAGGCGGGGGTACGTCCATCTTGCTCATGACATTTCTCTCATATCAGGCCATCTTTGGCGAGGCGTTCTATCGTCTGTTCACTCACGCGTTTGAAATGGTCGCGATCGGGTGTTTTGACGACACCGCCTTCAATAAGGCTGTTGGCATGCTGATGCGTATCGGCGGCGTACGCGGCCGCAAATAGCGCGTTGCGCTGGCGCGACAGCATGTTGGTCATGCCCGGTTTGCGCCGCGCCGCCCGCAGCGCCGCCAGATCGATGTCTGCGAACGCAGTA
>JBGSPK010000276.1:0-4911 GCA_041738665.1 Sphingorhabdus sp.
GGCGTGTGCGCTGATTATGCTTTGCGGCGTGATGGCCGCGCCAGCACAAGCGCAAAGCTGTGCGCCAGCGACCACCCAAGGAACGGCACCGGCAGGGTGGGAAACTTACTGCTGGCTGAACTTTGCAAGCTACAATGACGCAACCGCGCGATCCGGCGCCGGCCAGAATATGACATTTACGCTCACCGACGGTTCGACTTTGTCGATGAATGTGAGGGTAACGCCTGCTGGCGCAACTGCGTACAACGCGATTGCGGCGCCGTCATGGACAGGTGCTGCGGTCGGTAATACAGCTTTTCTAGGTATCCCGGGACGGCCGATACTTTACACTGCGGCCGCCGGCACAACATCTTTAACGTTTTCGGGAATTACGATTACCCCGCCGCCCGGTTCGCCAGCGGTCACGGCCTATGCATTCGTCGCCGCAGATGCAGAATCGACCAACGACGGCGAAACTTTGCGATTTGTGACAAACGGTGGCAACTGGACAATTCTGGATCAGGTCAACCCTATTAGTGGCAGCAATTATCCGACTATCAGCGGCACTGGAACCAACACCTTTACCGAAACCGGCGTGCCTGGAACCGTTGGCGGCTATATCGTCGGATCGACCAGCCCGACGACGGTCACGACAAATATGACAGCGGGAGGGTTGCAAGGCGCGATGTTCGCCGTTCGGTTCGCATCCATCAAACTTAACAAGCAGATCGTCGGCGCGCGCATTAATGCCGCCGACCAATTCCAGTTCAGGGTTACCGCAACGTCATCAGGTTCCACGCTAGCGAGCGGAACGACAACAGGAACGGGTAATGGCCCATTTTCAGCAGCAGCCATTTCGCTGGCGTCGGGGTTGAACCTTACGCTCACCGAGGCGATGGCAGGCGGCAGCGTCAGTGCGCTGTCGCAATATAGCAGCCGACTGACCTGCACCAACAGCACGAGCAGCTCGACTCCCTTACCCAATAACGTGCTCACGACATCATACAATTTCGGCGCATTGCAATTCGGCGATGCGGTGCAGTGCACGTTCACCAACGCGGCTTTTCCGCATATCCGGCTGCGGAAGGCGCTGGGCAGCAACCGGCGCTTTTCGAGCGACCAGTTTACCGTGCGCATCAATCAGGGCTCGACCGTGGTCGCTTCTGCAACCACCGCCGGCGCTACCAACGTGGTGACGGGTGGTGATACTGGACTTGTGCAGGTGAATGCAGGTAGTGCCTACACGCTCGATGAAATCATGTCGGGGCCGGGCAGCCTCACGCAATACACCAGCGTGATGGGCTGCACCAATGGCACCAATGGTGTGAGCACGAGCTTCCCCACCACCGTACCCGGAACGATTACGCCGGTTTTGGGCGATGTCATTACCTGCACGATTACCAACACTAGGCTAGCCGGGAATGCGACCTTGGTCGTTTCAAAAACTTCCACCATATTATCCGACGGCGTCAGCGGGACTAACCCCAAGTCGATCCCCGGTGCGATTGTGCGGTACACCATTACCGTCCAGAATACTGGCAGCCTATCGGTCGATGCCAATACGATTACTGTGGTTGACCCATTTCCGGCGAATTTTACGCTGGACGCTTCGACCCCGTTTACATTCACTAACGGAACGGTCCCCAGTGGCCTCAATACTTTCAATCAGGGAACGATGGTCACCTATTCAACAACCGGTGCTGCTCCTTATTCGGCGCCATTGGGTAGCGGTTACAATGCCGCGATTCGTGCATTCCGCTTTGCGCCTACTGGCACTATGGGGCCCGCGACGACAAGCGGGCCTTCAAGTTTCTCCATAACCTTTGTTGGCCGCCTCAACTGATTTCCAGTCGCCTGCTGCTGACATCCACACCGATAAAGCCGCTACCGCCGCAGTGTCGGCCCGCAAGATGCGAGGCCCTAATGAGACTGCGACCGCAGCGGGATTGGCGCGGATTGCGGTGTTTTCGCCGTCGGTAAATCCTCCTTCAGGGCCTATGACGATAGCGCCCGGACCAGTCACGATAGCATCGCCGAACGGCACTCCGCCGCGCTCATCGCAGAAATAGAGCGTTCGTCCGGCGGGCCATTGTTTGAGCAATGCATCAAGTTTCGTCAGCGGCGCAATTTCGGGCAAAGCCGTCCGTTCGCATTGCTCGGCAGCTTCAATCATCTGCGCACGCAATCGGTCTTCCTTGACCTTGTCGACCACGCAGCGTGCGGTGAGCAATGGCACGAAGCGCGCTGCGCCTAATTCGCACGCCTTTTCGGCGATCCAGTCGAAGCGATCCTTTTTGATTAGGGCCTGGACGAGCCACAGGTCTGGCACGCTTTCGCGTTCGCGCAGCTTAGCCTCAACCCTCAGAACAAGGTCGCGCTTTCCGGTGCTAGAGACAAGCGCCAGATATTCGCCTGACATGTCATTAAACAGCTTGACCGGCGCACCTTCTTTAAGTCGCATGACGCCAAGCAAATAATGCGCGGAATTGCCGCCCACATGTACATCTGCTCCTTCGGCGAGTGGTTGTTCGACGAACAGGCGAGGGGTAGATTTCGGGGGCCAGGCGGGCGTTGCAGGCATATGTTCGCTTTAGCTTAAAAACGGCCTTCGACAAGCCGCTTGCCACAGGTTATCAGGCCAGTGTGACTACGAACATCGTCCCCGACAGCGAATATACCGGATTCATGGGTATATTACCCGCCAAGATACGTGCCTTTGCTTTGCTGGCGCGGTTTGACCGTCCGATTGGCTGGTGGCTGTTGTTCTGGCCTTGTGTTTACGGGCTGGCGCTGGCCGGCGGAGCGATTGCGCGTTGGGATTTGCTGCTGTGGATGTTGCTCGGTGCCATCGCCATGCGCGGTGCCGGCTGTGTGTACAACGATATTGTCGATCGCGAGCTGGACATCCAAGTTGCGCGCACCGCTTCGCGGCCTTTGCCAAGCGGTGCAGTCAGCGTAAAGGCGGCTTGGCTCTGGTTGATCGCATTATGCGGCATCGGCCTGGTCGTGTTGCTTCAGCTGAACTTCAATGCCCAGCTTCTTGCGCTGGAAAGCCTTTTGCTGGTCGCGGCCTATCCCTTCATGAAACGCATCACTTGGTGGCCGCAGCTTTGGCTTGGACTAGTGTTCAGTTGGGGCGCGCTGGTCGGGTGGATCGCGGTGGCGGGGCATGCGTATCCCGCCATGTTCTGGCTCTATGCGGGCACGATCTGCTGGGTTATCGGCTATGACACGATATACGCGATGCAGGACCGCGAGGACGATGCGCTGGTTGGTATCAAGTCCAGCGCTTTACGCTTGGGCGGACATATCCGGGCCGGGGTAACGCTTTTTTACGGGATGGCATTAGCCGGATGGGGCATGGCAATCTGGAGCGTCCGGCCTGAAAAACAGGCGCTGGTCGCGCTCGCACCGGTCGCAATTCACTTTGCGATGCAGCTGATTTCGCTCAAGGCGGATGGTAGCAACGCGTTGGGGCATTTTCGGTCGAACCGGATGGCAGGGTTACTGGCGGCGCTGGCATTTCTCGTCGTCGGTGCTGCCGGTCAATAATAGGAGAGAATATGGAAAATCGTCGCCTCGGCAAAAGTGCCGTTTATGTTTCCGACATCTGTATGGGGACGATGACATTCGGCTCGCAAACCGAAGAGGCAGAAGCGCACCGTATTCTTGATAAATGCCTTGATGCCGGAATCAATTTTTTCGACACTGCCGAGGGCTATCCGGTGCCACCCGATATCAAATGGGTCGGCCGCACCGAAGAAATCGTGGGCCGCTGGATGAAGGGCAAGAATCGCGACGCCATCATCATGGCGACGAAGGTTTCCGGGCCAAGCCATACATGGTTCAAATCGCCCAAACGTGGCGGCATGACGGCGCTGGATCGGCACAACATAGTCGTTGCGGTCGAGGACAGCCTGCGACGTTTGCAGACCGATTATATCGACCTTTACCAAACTCACTGGCCCGACCACAATACGGCCTATGACGAGACGATGGAAACACTCGACGAGCTCGTGCGCGCTGGCAAAGTGCGCGTACTTGGTTGCTCGAACGAAACGAGCTATGGCCTAATGAAATCGCTCGCGACATCGGAGCGGCTGGGCACGGCGCGGTATCACACGATCCAGAATAATTACTCGATCAACAATCGCCGGTTCGAGGATGAATTGAAGCAAGTCTGCCGCCAGGAAGGCGTATCGCTATTGCCCTATTCGCCATTAGGCGGCGGGGTTTTGTCGGGTAAATATCTGGATGGTGCCCGGCCGGAGGGCGCACGTTTCTCACGCTATCTGGGAATGGAAGGTTCGCGGCAAATTGAAATGGCGCAGCGCTTTGCCGGGCCACGTGCGTTGGAATCGACGGCGCGCATATTGGACATTGCTGCCGATGCCGGAATGTCGCCGGTAACGCTCGCGACGGCATGGTCGAAGCAGAACGACTTTGTGGCTTCCACGATTGTTGGGGTAAGCCGCGAAGATCAGCTGGACGAGATTTTTGCGGCGATCGATCTGAAGCTCAGCGACGAAGTCATGACCGCCGTCCATAAAGTGACGAAGGAAATCCTCTACCCGATGGGGTGAGTCTTAGGTCACAATCTCCGCGCGGGCGTATCCCAACGCTTCGCCCAAGGCCTGCAGCCGCCGTTGTACCGAGTTCGAACGCAACCGAACCGCCTGACGACTTAGGCGCAGCCGCAGGACATTATCGTCGCCCTCAATGCGGCTGTCGGCAAGCGCACCGCCAGTGCCGCCATCAAGCCGTTGCGCCAGCCGGATGGCGAGACCCCAGATAACCGCTTGGGCCAACGCTCCGGGCTTTGCAAGACGAGCCAGCATTTCAGGTAAGGTCCGCTTGCCCGCGTGAACGGTCCACAAGGCTGCTGCAATAATTGCCCGGTCGCTTGCCACTACGCCGGGCCAGCTACCATCG
>JBGSPK010000309.1:0-3290 GCA_041738665.1 Sphingorhabdus sp.
GCGGCATCCGCGCGCGACAATCCAACCTGCCGATTGAGCATTTCGGCCAAATCGGCCCGCGTCAATGTACCTGCATCCGCCATATACCGTCTCCCGACGTGCGACCCGTCTGTTGAGAAGCAACGGTTATATAATAAAAATATTGGATTGTAAAATGACGATCGTCGAAAAAGTAGGGTCAGAACCCCTTTAATCCGCCTTCGAGGTTTGAGGCCATTTTGCTCAGTGCAAGGCGGCGAGCGCTGGACATAGTGGTTCTATGTCCGAGCTTGCCAACGTAGCAATGGGCAAAATGGGTCAAATCCGGAGGACGTCAAAATGGCTTCGATCTCGGAGCCATTTTAACGCCTCGAAGGCGGATTAAAGGGGTTCTGACCCTCACATTCGGACGACAGACGCGCCCCATGTGAAGCCGCCGCCCATCGCTTCCAGAACGATAATATCGCCGGCCTTAATCCGGCCATCGCGAACGGCAACGTCAAGCGCAAGCGGCACCGATGCTGCCGAGGTATTAGCATGTTGATCAACGGTGAGGATAACCTTGTTCGGATCAAGCCCCAGCTTCTTGGCCGTTGCATCGATAATGCGGGCATTTGCCTGATGCGGCACCACCCAGTCGACGTCGCTGGCTTCCACATCTGCCGCAGCCAAAGTCTCGGTCATTACATTAGCCAGATTTGTCACGGCATGACGGAAAACCTCGCGGCCCTTCATACGCAGCTTGCCTACAGTGCCAGTGGTCGACGGCCCGCCATCGACGTAAAGCAGCTCATTATGCTTGCCATCAGCGTGCAGCCGGGTCGCCAGCGCACCGCGCGTCCCGACTTCGCCGCTCAATACAACTGCACCTGCGCCATCGCCAAACAGCACACAGGTAGCCCGGTCTTCCCAGTCGAGGATTCGGCTGAAGGTTTCCGAGCCGATCACCAGCGCGTTCTTAGCCGAGCCTGCGCGGATCATGCTTTCGGCAATCGAAAAGGCGTACAGAAAACCCGAACACACTGCAGCGACGTCGAAGGCTACGCCGCCATTGCAGCCCAGCGCATGCTGCACGATGGTCGCACTGGCGGGAAACGTCTGGTCGGGTGTGGCGGTGGCAACAATGATAAGATCGATATCGTCAGGCGTCATGCCCGCCGCTGCAAGGGCCTTTCGCGAGGCGTCGGTCGCCAGCGTTGCGGTGGTCTCGTCCGGTTCGGCAATATGGCGGAATTTGATGCCGGTACGTTCGGTGATCCATTCGTCCGAAGTATCGACCCGTGCCGCGAGTTCGGCATTCGATACGCGGGTTCTAGGGAGCGCCGATCCGGTGCCTTTGATGACCGCGCGAAGAGCAGGTTCGCTCACGCACTCACCCGCGCCAGATCCTGCGTGATACGCGCGGTGATATCTTCCTCGACCAGCCGCGCTGCGACCTCGACAGCATTGGCGACGCCTTTTACGGTCGCGCTTCCGTGGCTTTTCACGACCACGCCGTTCAAGCCCATGAACACTGCGCCATTATGGTTATTGGGGTCGAGATGGTGGCGGAGTAACTCGGTCGCTGGACGCGAAACGAGAAATCCGAATTTTGAACGGATCGAACTAGTAAAAGCGCGACGAAGCAAATCGGTCACGAACCGCGCAGTGCCCTCAATCGACTTAAGGGCAATATTGCCGGTGAAGCCGTCGCATACCACGACATCGCATTCGCCGCGGTTTATCTTGTCAGCCTCGACAAAACCCTGAAAATCCATGTGCAGACCCGTTGCATCGCGTAAATGTTGGGCCGCATCGCGCAGTTCGTCAGTGCCCTTCATTTCCTCGGTGCCGATGTTCAGCAGGCGCACGCGGGGACGATCAAAACCGAAAATAATGCGCGAATAAGCCGCACCCATTACTGCGAACTGAACGAGGTTCTTCGCCTCGCACTCGGTATTTGCTCCTAGGTCGAGCATAACGACGTCGGTATCTTCGAGGGTGGGGAGTAATGCTGCCAGAGCCGGCCGGTCGATTCCCGGCATCGTCCGCAGTGCCAATTTCGCGGTAGCCATCAATGCGCCGGTATTGCCTGCGCTGACCGCAGCGCTCGCGTCGCCAGCCTTGACCGCGTTGATAGCCATGCCCATCGAGCTGGTTTTGGATTTGCGCAACGCCGCGCTGACCTTGTCGTCGGCGGTCACGACCTGATCGGTGTGGAGTATTTCCGAAGCGGATCGCAAATTTGGGTGGTTGTCGAGCGCAGCCTTAATCTGCCCTTCATCCCCCACCAGCAGAAATTTGAAGCTGTCATGCCGGTGCCGGGCAAGAGCCGCGCCGGCAACCATCACAGGCACGCCTTCGTCGCCGCCCATCGCGTCAATGGCGATACGCGGTTTCAATGACACCAGCTATTCTCCCGGTAAAGGATTAGGCGACTGCCACCACTTCGCGGCCGTTATAATGGCCACAGGCGTCGCACAAATGGTGCGGACGCTTCAATTCGCCACAGTTGGAGCATTCCTGATATGCTGCAGGCGTAAGCGAATCATGGCTACGACGCATGCCGCGGCGTGAAGGGGAAGTTTTTCTTTTGGGGACAGCCATCTCGGCACCTGTTCCATTTCAAAATCAATAAGTTCTAGGACACATTAGGTAAAAAGGTCGGCGCTGGCAAGCAATCGCCAGAATCGGCCTTCGTAACCCGAACATGTCCGTGTGAGCGGCGCGCTATACCGCTTTTTCTGTGCTTTGCAACCATACATATAGCAGCTAGACGACGCGCGACCACAGGGAGAGAATATATGTTGAGTTTACCCGTTACCCTTACCATCGCTGCAGGTGCCGCGCTCGTGAACATCTGGCTGATGGTCCGGTGCGGTCAGGCGCGCACCAAAGAAAGCGTTTCGATTGGTGATGGCGGCAACGAATTTGTGATTCGCCGGATGCGCGCGCACGCTAACTTTGTGGAAAGCGCCCCGTTTGTGCTTGTTCTGATTGCCGCATTGGAGGCGACTGGCGGTACCAACAACTGGCTTTGGGGTCTGGGCATTATTTACATCGTTGGCAGGCTCGCACATGGTCTAGGCATGGATGGCGGTGCATTCGGCAAAGGCCGGATGATCGGCACGCTGACCACGATGGTCTCGTTGCTAGGTTTGGCCGGCTGGGCGTTATGGACGGTTTACGCTACTCTTCTGTGATTTAACGCGCGGCCAGCACATCATCGGCAACGAAGGCGTTGTGTTGCCGTTCATAGCCAAATTGGCTGGTTGGACCGTGGCCGGGGATGAAGGTCACATCATCCCCGAGCGGCCATAATTTTTGGGTAA
>JBGSPK010000322.1:0-2775 GCA_041738665.1 Sphingorhabdus sp.
AGCGCCGCGAAATCGCGGAATGCAACCAGCTTCAGGCTGTGACATGCCGAGCAGACTTCGGAATATACCTTCAGACCGCGTTGCAGCTGACCCTTGTCATATTTACCAAAAGGGCCATCGAAAGTGAATTTCTCTGGCAACGCCATCTTGTGAAATTCATGTTCAGCTGTCGGCTGTGCAGGTTCCTTGATGGCACTGACGATTGTGTCGCCAAGGCCGAACAGCAGCATCCCACTGAAAAACAAGCCCACCAAAAAAGCAATTAAACGAACCATGATCTATGCTTTCCCTGTTTTACGCGGCCGCGGTTTCAAGCGGTTTGCCGGTCACGGCTTCGGTGATGGAGTTTGGAAGCGGCAGCGGTCGTTCGACGCGCGAAATGATCGGGAGAATGATCAGGAAGTGCGCGAAATAATAAGCTGAAGCAATCTGGCTGAGAATAACCCATTGCGTAAGCGGCTGTTGCGCGCCGCAATAGGTCAGCACGACGATGCTGGGGATCAGGCCGTACCAGAAAAACTTGCGGAACAGCGGACGATAATGACCCGAACGAACCGGCGACGTATCCAGCCAAGGCAAGAAAAACAGCAGAAGGATTGAGCCAAACATGGCCAGCACGCCCATCAACTTTGCGGGGATAATCGTGATGCCCGTGAACGGAATTCCAAAGTCGACAGTGAACGCCTTCAGAATGGCGTAGAAAGGCAAATAATACCACTCAGGCACGATATGTGCGGGCGTCGACAGCGGGTTTGCTGGAATGTAGTTGTCTGGATGCCCCAACATATTGGGAGCAAAGAAGGTCACTGCAACAAAGAAGATCAGGAATATGCCGAGGCCGAAACCATCCTTCGCCGTGTAATAGGGGTGGAACGGCACGGTGTCCTGTTCACCCTTGACGCTGACGCCCGTTGGATTCGAAGATCCCGGTATGTGCAGCGCCCATATGTGCAGAATGATAACGCCTGCAATCACGAACGGCAGCAAATAGTGTAACGAGAAAAAGCGGTTCAATGCTGCCTGGTCAGGCGCAAAACCACCCAGCAACCACTGGCGTAGTGGTTCGCCGACGAGCGGAATGGCCGAGAAGAAGCTGGTAATAACCTGCGCTCCCCAGAAACTCATCTGTCCCCAAGGGAGGACATAGCCCATGAAGCCGGTGGCCATCATCAACAGGAAGATGACCACGCCAAGCAACCAGATCATTTCACGGGGTGCCTTGTACGAACCGTAGAAAAGACCGCGGAAAATGTGGATATAAACAACAATGAAGAAGAAGCTTGCGCCGTTCATATGTGCGTAACGGATGAACCAGCCCGAATTCACATCGCGCATGATATGCTCGACCGAATTAAAGGCGCCGTCGACGCTTGCATAATAATGCATCGCGAGAACGATGCCAGTGACGATCTGGATGACCAGAGCAACACCCGCAAGCACGCCAAAGTTCCAGAAATAGTTAAGGTTGCGCGGAACCGGATAACCGGCACCAACGGCGTTATATACCAAACGCGGTAAGGGGAGGCGCTCGTCCACCCACTTTGTTACCGCGCCGCGCGGCGTATATTCTTGTGCCCAAGGAAAGCTCATCTTGCTCTAACCCCTCAACCGATTTTCACGACAGTGTCGGAAATAAATGCAAATTCCGGAACCTGCAGGTTCAATGGAGCAGGACCTTTGCGGATACGCGCAGCGGTGTCATAGTGCGAACCGTGGCACGGGCAGAAATAGCCGCCATATTCGCCCTTAACCTCTCCCGACGCTGCCCCCAACGGAACGCAGCCCAGATGCGTGCAAACGCCCATCGTGATCAGCCAGTTTTCCTTGCCGGGCTTCGTGCGCTCGGCCAGCGTTTGCGGGTCGCGGAGCGAGCCAACATCCACCTTGTTCGCGGCTTCAATTTCAGCTGCGACCAGATTGCGTATAAAAATCGGTTGCTTGCGCCAGCTTGTCTTGATGGCCTGGCCAGGCTGGATTGCCGAGACATCGACTTCAATAGATGCCAAAGCCAGAACGTCGGCGCTTGCGCTCATTTGCGATACCAACGGAATGGCAATCGCGACCGCACCGACACCGGCAAAGCTTACCGCTGCGATATTTATAAAGTCACGACGACGAACCCCGTCACCTTCACCGATTGTCGTTGCTGCTTCCATCGGAACCCCATTCAATGCCGGTGCACCAGCTGCGACAACGGCGCTGGCCGTTGTCTTGCGTGGCGCTTTGGATGTGCCTGTTGTCTTTTTGACCGTAGCCATATGCTGCCCTTATTTGCGACGCGGATTTGAAGCCCGCAATACCGTCGAAATCCCGTGACGCCCGTTCAAAGATGGCATTTTTACCCTGCTTGTCCGGACGATTCAGCGGCCTGATAGACGTCTTTTCAGCAATTTGCCAACAGGGAATTTGGTGGATATCATGCTAAAGTATTGCGCCTCAGTTGCATTTTCCGAAAGTGACGCAAAATTGCCACTTTTGCTTGCCTGTGATAATAAACTACGCCTAAAGGGCGCCCCTTTGATAGATATGTTTTGGAGTGATTGTGATGGCGACGTCTTGGACGCCGGATAGCTGGAGAAGCGCACAGGGCATTCATATGCCCGAATATAGGGACGCAGCGGCGCTTGCTTCGACCGAAGAAACTCTCCGCAACTATCCACCGCTGGTTTTCGCAGGTGAAGCGCGCAACCTGACCGCCGATCTCGCGAAGGTCGTCGAAGGCAAGGCGTTTTTATTACAGGGCGGCGATTGTGCCGAGAGCTTTGCCGAGTTTCA
>JBGSPK010000335.1:0-3073 GCA_041738665.1 Sphingorhabdus sp.
GGAATATGCCCAATCGAGGAAAGCTTTAGTCGGCCACCAGATGGCCCTTTTGACCATAATCGGTTTTTGGGCGTTCTATGCGTTGATCCTGTCATTGCGGGCCGCGCTGTTGGACTTTCCAGCACAGGCCGTTCTGTTCGAACGCAGGTTGATGGTTGCGGTTGTCGGCGTATTCGTCACGTGGATCTTGTATATGGGCCTCAGACTGGCAGACCGCCGTTCATTGGGGTTCCGGGTGAGCGCCGCATTTATCGCCGCCATTCCCTGCGCGATGCTTTTGGCTTCGGCAAATTTTTATATATTCAACCTTTATGACCCAATCAGTTTATTCAAAGACCCCAATGTCGGCAAAACCGTTGAGGATTTGAAGGATCGACTGGGATTGTCATTTTGGCAGGAAATTGCCGATATTTCGGTGACCCACTATTTTTTCCTGATCGCGTGGGGGTCACTTTATGTCGCCATCGGTTACGCGCGCGAGGTGCGTGAAGCCGAACGGAAAACATCGCGCTTTGCCCAGGCCGCGCAAGATGCAGAGCTTCGTTCGCTTCGCTATCAGGTGAACCCACACTTTCTATTCAATACGTTGAACTCGCTTTCCAGCTTGGTAATCACTGGCAAACCTGCCGAAGCAGAAGCGATGATCCAGAACCTCTCCAACTTCTACCGGACCAGTCTTTCATCAGATCCGCTGGAGGATGTTACCATTGAAGAGGAAGTCGATCTTCAGCGCCTCTATTTGGAGATTGAAGGGGTGCGTTATCCCAAAAGACTGCGTACGAAGATTGACGTGCCTTTTGAGTTAATGAACCAGCACGTTCCTGCTCTCATTCTTCAACCTCTTGTGGAAAATGCGATCAAATATGGGGTGTCGCGCACGACACGCCCGGTTACAATAACAATCAAAGCCCAGAGCGAGGGTGAAAATATCATAATCAGCGTATCGGATGATGGAGAGGTTATGGACCAGGATCATGTTGGCGGCAGCGGCATTGGACTTGCTAACGTCAGAGACCGGCTGGAAGCGCGATATAGGTCAGCCGCACGTCTCGATACCCAAATCATAGACAGCGGTGGATTTACCGCAATACTGACGCTGCCACTAAGTCACAGGATCAGATCATGAAGCGGCTTCACACCATGATCGTCGACGATGAGCCACTGGCCGTCGAACGCCTCGAAATTTTGTGCAGCGACCATCCGATTATAGAAATTGTCGGAACGGCGAATGATGGGGTTGCGGCACTGCGCCTAGCGCAGCAATTAACCCCGGATTTGATTTTTCTCGATATCGGCATGCCAAAGATGGACGGTATCAACGCCGCCCGCGCGTTGGGGTTAATGGAAAAAAAGCCAGCCATCGTGCTAGTGACCGCCTATGACAATTTTGCGGTCGAGGCATTCGACCTTGATGTTATCGACTACGTCCTAAAGCCAGTTTCCAGCGAGCGCTTGGGCCGCGCGATTGCGCGTACGTCGGCTAGCAAAGATGCACCAACGACCAATCTGACCAATGAAGAAATCAGCTGCGATTATGCCAGCGAATTCTGGGTATCCCACCGCGCCGAACTCATCCGAATTGCGGCGATCGATATCGAACGGATTGAAGCAGAACGCGACTATATGCGGCTGCACACTGCTGGACGCAGCTATTTATTGCATCAGACTATTTCCACCTTGGAGCAGCGACTAAACCCCGAAAAGTTCCAACGCATCCATCGCAGCCATATTGTCCGGCGCGATCTGATTACGGGATTGCGCCATGAGGGCGGCGGGGTGTGGCATGCCTTATTGGGTGATGATTTGTCAATGCGGATCGGACGCAAATATTTGGCCGACGTAAAAGCCCTTGCGGGCAAATAAAAGGCCCCGGCAATCTCTTGCCAGAGCCCTCTATTCCGTTTGGAAGAAAATCAGTTGCCGACGACTGCCTTGCCTTCGCGTGCGGCAAATCTGCGATTTTCCATATAAGCGGCAATTGCCTGCTCAGCCTTCGGTATGGCGCGCGCGACTGCATTTTTTTCGCAATTCTGCTGGTCCATGCGGTCATTAAGTGTGATTGCACGCGGGCTTCTGCAGACTTGCTTGACGGCAAGTTTAATGCGGGTCTTCAGTCGCTCTTGACCTTTGGCGGTGGACAGATCGAGATCTTCATGCCCGACTTCTTTGGTCTTCCAATCCGCCATGGCGGGAGTTGATACAGCCAGCGCAGAAGCGGCCAGCAACGATAGTGTAAACAGCTTGGGGGTCGCCATTTTGAACATCCTTTGTTTTTCACGGCCGCAGCTTTTCACCGTCAGCCGATGGGAGAGGGTTGCAGGACGGACCGACATCTGTAGCTGGGGAGCATATTTGCGGACCCGACCTGCACACAAATATCTACTCGCACTGTGTTGCCCGCGCATTACACTTTCGATTAAGTGCGAAGACAGTCGACATTTCGACGAATAGCGCGACCAACGAACAATCTTGTTCGACCAATGGCGATTATAGCAATTTTATTACAACGCGTCAGATAAGCCCAGCAAGAGGGCTCGAAGGATCAGCATACATCCGACGGCCCATACGTCCGGCAAGATATGCCATCCGCCCCGACTCGACGGCGAGCTTCATCGCAGTTGCCATCCCGACCGGATTTTTGGCTTCTGCGATTGCAGTGTTCATCAATACGCCATCGCAGCCCAATTCCATTGCTACAGCAGCATCGGACGCCGTGCCAACGCCAGCATCGACCAGAACAGGCACCTTGGCACCTTCGACAATGAGCCGAATAGTTACGCGGTTTTGAATGCCAAGCCCAGATCCAATCGGCGCGCCAAGCGGCATCACGGCAACCGCGCCTGCCTCTTCAAGTTGCTTGGCGGCAATCGGATCATCGACGCAGTAGACCATCGGCAAGAACCCTTCCTTGGCCAGTACCTCAGTTGCCTTAAGCGTCTCCCGCATATCGGGATAAAGTGTTTTAGCTTCACCTAGGACCTCAAGTTTCACGAGATCCCAGCCGCCCGCCTCGCGCGCCAGCCGCAGCGTTCGAACCGCGCTATCGGCGTCGAAGCAACCGGCGGTGTTGGGC
>JBGSPK010000339.1:0-7030 GCA_041738665.1 Sphingorhabdus sp.
CGCGAATGCAGTGCGGTCATGCTGTCCGCCATAGGCTTCGGCGCTAATCGGCAAGCGCTCCATCATCGCTGCGAAAAATTGTGGTTCGATGCAACCCACCGCCATGAACTTGTCATCAGCGGTTATATAGCATCGGTAAAAGGGAGCGGCACCGTCGAGCAAATTGCCCTCTCGCACCGTCCGCCACTGCCCCAAGCCCGCCATACCGTGGACAAAACTCATCAGGCTGTGCGTGCCATCGACAATCGCCGCATCGACGACATTGCCCTTCCCCGTCCGCCCGCGTTCGATCAGTGCCGCAAGTATGCCGGTTAGCAAAAACATCGATCCACCGCCAAAATCACCGATCATATTAAGCGGCGGAACCGGCGGACGGCCATCCTTGCCAATCGCGTTGAGCACGCCGGTCATGCTAATATAATTGATGTCATGCCCCGCCATTTTCGACCAAGGTCCGGTCTGACCCCAGCCGGTCATCCGACCATAGATAAGCCCGGGATTGATCGCGTGACAGGCTTCGGGACCAACGCCCATCCGTTCGGTGACACCGGGACGAAGGCCTTCGATGAGAATATCCGCAGTCTCGACGAGCTTAAGCAAGGCCTCGACCGCTTCGGGTTTTTTCAGATCAAGGACAATGGATCGCTTGCCGCGCCCGTCAATCGCCTTGGGCATTCCCACGCCCGGCCGATCGATGACGATCACATCGGCACCCATGTCAGCCAGCAATTGCCCCGCATAAGGCCCGGGACCGATACCCGCCAATTCGACACACTTGATGCCGCTGAGCGGTCCGGACTTGGCGGGTGAATCAGTCATGGCATCCTTCCGCTACGGAAAAGCAGCATACGTGTTTAATCGCGCGATTAAGCTCGGGCGTTTACTCGCTCCAGCAGGTTGACGCAAGCGTCAACTCAAGTTCTGACTCACGATTTTAAGAGCAGATGACCAAACTTAATGCTCGTGCACTTGCTCTCGCGAAAGAGCCAGTCTATCCTCGCTTTTGTATTAAATGGAGTTGGTCCAGTGATTCAAGGCTAAAGGGCGCAAGCGCTCTTCACATGTTTAGACAGTGCTCCGCGGCATCGCGGGGCAGAAAATCGCTTGAACACAGGAAATACGCATGCCGAAATTACAGAATAAATCCGCCCTCGTGACCGGGGGTGCCCGCGGTATTGGCGAGGCCATTGCCCGCTGCTTTGCAGATGAAGGTGCGCATGTCATCATTGGCGACATCGATGCCGAAAACGGCAAACGCATCGCCGCAGAAATTGGCGGCACATACACCAATCTTAACGTTGCGGACGAGACTGACTGGGAGAGGCTTGCCGCCGAACATCCTTGCATTGACATCGTCGTCAATAATGCTGGCATCACTGGCTTCGAAGAAAGCCCCGGCCCGCATGACCCTGAACACGCGTCACTGGAGGAGTGGCGCCGCGTTCATGCGGTCAATCTCGACGGCACGTTTCTGGGGTGCCGCTATGCCATCAGAGCGATGCGGGCCAAAGGATCGGGGTCGATCATAAACATCTCCTCCCGGTCGGGCCTCGTCGGTATTCCCGGAGCCGCCGCCTACGCTTCCTCCAAAGCCGCAATCCGCAACCACAGTAAATCGGTTGCGCTTTATTGCGCGCAGCAAGGCCTCAATATCCGGTGTAATTCAATCCACCCAGCAGCGATCTTGACGCCCATGTGGGAGGCATTGATCGGTAATGGACCCGATCGCGAAGCGCGACAGGCAGCGATGGTTGCTGACACCCCGCTCAAACGTTTCGGCACAGTCGAGGAGGTCGCCGCCATCGCCCTGCTGCTCGCGTCGGATGACGCAACCTACATGACGGGAAGCGAAATCCATCTTGACGGCGGCTTGCTTGCTGGGTCTGCGGCTTCGCCAGGGGGATAGAAATCCGCCACGTTACAATCCGGTTCACTGCTCGTCGGTCATCCTGCGGGCAGTGAATTGGCGGCGAGTGCACCGGTACATCGGAATACTGGACGGTCTTAGCACCATGCAATAATGTTAAGCGTTTTGAATATCTTCAATCGCCGTGCCAATTCCAAATGTCAAAAACTAACCGATCAGGGTCAAAAATGAAAAAAATCCTCCTTACGCTTGGTTTCACCGCCATCGGGATATCAAGCATGCCCGCGCACGCGCAGAGTTTCATTTTCCACCTCGATGGAGAGGTCGGCAATCGTCAGGCTTATTTTTCGCAACTTGGAACGACAAATCGCACCCCCCCCAGCATCGAATTTCAGCCGATCGAGATTAAAGAACTGAAGGTCGCGATTATTTTTGAAAGTCCGGAGCAGCCAGAATTGGCTGAGTTGCTGCTGCAGTTTGAATGCGCCGCAAAATTAAATTGGAAGACGAACAAGGCTGTCAAAGGCCCGGCGTGGACTGACCCTGTTAGAGTGCGAGTTGGCCCCGGAAGCTCAATCTTGCGGCGCGCTGATTTAAAAACAGAAGATCTTCCGGTTGGCGACTGGGAAACGCGGTCGGACCTTCCGATGCTGACGGCGCATAAGTTGGCGTGTAATGATCTTGAGATCGAAAAGGCAATCCGCAGCGTCTCTGACACGGCCAGCAATGTCGATAAAGCTGCGCTTCGCCCAAAAATGGCAGAGTTCGGCATAATCAACGGATATGCGCTCACTGATCTGTCGATCTGGACGGAATATCTGGATTTCACATGGAATACGATCTGGAAAGGCGCGAAACGCCCGGACCCCAGCGGCAAATGGTCACGACAGTCGACGCCTGAAGAAATAGCCGAAGCCCAGCGCAAAATGGCTGGGATTAATCAGCAGCTCGCTGAGCTTTCAGACAAGACCAAGCGCGCATACGAGCCTAAAGTAAAGGAAATGCAGGGGAAGTTCGCATTCGATGCAGCAGCGGCAAAACTGCGCGGTAGCCGCAAAATGAGAGATTATGAATCGAAGATGCTCTCGGTTTGGCAGGCAAAAACCGAGGACGACATCATTGCAAGAATGGGTCGCCCGCATTTTTCGGACAACGGTAAGTTGCATTTCCTGTCTTATGGTCAGGAGTTCGACAATCAGGTCGGTGTAGCAAGCTCAAGCGGAGAAACTTGGGTGGAAGGATTGTACACCTATTGTGACGTGCGGTTCGTGACTATGGCTGACTCCGAGGGAACTTACCGCGTTGCAGACATCGTTTTAAGCATCGATAGTAGCAACATCATGCAGACGAATTTCCAAACAGCCTGCGGAGATTTACAACAAACCCCCGATTAAAAGTGCCCTATTTTGGCGCCGACGCATCGACAATTTCGAGGCTAGGCAGTTTAACATCGAACAGCTTGATCATATCGCAATTAACGCCATTTCGCTTACATCTCGCACGAACCGCCTGGTTGGCGTCTTTGTTATTTCGTTCGTCCAATGCGTGAACGTTGCCACGTTCGTCCCAGTACACCGCCATAACGCCGTCCTTATTAAGGGTAAAAAACGGACAGAGGCCGCCAACATCGGCGCTACATTTATCCTGTGCGGTTTTTTGAGCGTCGGCGGCGGTCGAATGCCCTGAACTTACCCAGGCCGTACGGCCCCATCTGGCGTTTTCGGCAGCGGTCATGACAACGGCACCCCAGCGGCCTTTTACGCCACGGCTATTTGGGAGATAGCGCTTTAATTCATCAAAGCCGGGAACGTCGGTATACTCAACCCAAGGCTTGGCGGTGAAAACGTGCATCACTGCGCACGGAGATTCCGCAGCACAGCCGTCGACGAGCTTTTTCATTGCCGTTTCGGCCGTGGCGCCCCAGCCCGTGAACATGAAACCGCGCCCATCGCGACCAATAGCTACCGAGCCATTTATTCCGCCGTCTATTATTGAGCATCCCTCGCCCATGATTTTGCGACAATCGGCCAGCACTGCTCTTTCTGCAAATGTCTGACCACCTTGGCTCTCACGCACATTCCAGATTGCCCAGACATCGTTAGCGTCGGGGTGCCATGCAACCGAGACGTGAACATTAACCGATTCAGTAGGACGAGCGCCCTGCTGCGCTGGGGCTAAATCGTTGCAATAAGGTACGCCATCCCCATGATCGGGACCTGAACCGATGCGACACTGGGCCGACAGCGGGCCGCACAGCATGCCCATCGTCAGAGCGAGACATGATTTGATGAAAAACCGCATAGGATCCCTTCTTAGCTACATTCTATGTCAAAATCGAAGACGTGGTAGCCGGGTTGCTGGCCGCCTTCTCTTAAAAATAGCTTGCGATAATATCGGGTGGTTAAGTTCTCACAGAGCGCTATTTCGACGCCGCCGCGTCGACAATCTTGAACCCCGGACGGTTAACATCGATCAGGTCGACCACGGTACATTTGACCCCGTCCTGATCACATAACTTGCGAACGGCGCGACGGGCTGCGTTAGCGTTTCGTTCATTGATCAGCCCAATATTGAGATTATCTTCCCGATAAATGGCGATCACGCCGCCTGTATTGGAGATCATGCTTTTGCACTGACCATCTGAGTCAGCAATGCACTTGTCTCTGGCTGCCTGTTGTGCTTCTACCTCTGTTGCGTGTCCTGAACTGGTCCAGACTTTGTCTATCCAAAGTGGATTATCGCTTCCAGGCAGAACAGCTGCTCCGTAGCGTCGTCGTATCTCGCGACCGCTTGGTCGGTAGCGCTTCATCTCGTTGAAACCCGCGACATCGGTATATTCGACCCACGGTTTTGCGGTAAAAACATGCGCGATCGTGCAAGCTATTTTTGTTGTACATTGAGTAAGCACGTCGTTCTTTGCCGCGCTGGCCGCTTCACCCCACCCCCAAACATGGCTGCCACCTGGATGGCGCGCGATAGCAATGCTACCGTTCATGCCAGATGCCGCAATCGTGCATCCTTCGCCCATGACATTGCGGCAATCTGCAAGCACGGCTTTCTCCGCCGATGCCCGACCACCCTGGCTTTCGCGAACATTCCAGATTGCCCAGACATCGTTGGCATTGGGGTGCCACGCCACGGCGACGTAAACGTTTACCCATTCTTTCGGACGCGGAGCAGCGGGCTGGGCAGGAGAGTCATAAACACATGAGAATCCCTGCAAATACATACCCGGAGGGCATCCGCCGGACGGCGGGGCAAATTGCGCATTGAGTGGCCCGCCCACGGCACTCAAGACAATCGCCAGACATAAGATGATAAAGCGCCGCAATTAGCTACAGCCAATGTCGAAATCGAAGACGCGGTAGCCAGGTTGCATGCCGCCTTCCCTTAAAAACAGCTTGCGGTAACATTGGATGGTTCGGGTTTCTGAACGATATTGGGTGGTTTCCCCGACTTTTCCCACTACACCATTGCCAGCCCCGCCGATAATATCGACGGTATAAGGTACCTGAACTGTTTCGGTATCCGACCAATAATAATTCAGCTGGCGAACGCCGGGAGTTGTATCGATCATGCCCTGTGGGATGCCAAATAAGGAGATGACTTGCTCTTCGGATTTTCCCCCAATCCCTTGCATTTCGAGGAAGAACTTTTCGCCTACTCGTCCCAGTTTCTTGTCGATCTTATCCTGCATTTTGATTTCGGCTTCGACATTTTTCTTCGCATCTCCAAGCGTCCCAGATATTTCGCCGTAGACTTGGGCCAGCTTGGCTTGTGCCGCCGCCTTCTCTTCGGCCGTACCCTCGTAATAGGCGGGCTGAACGGCGTCCGTCCAGCGCTTGTTCCAAACCACATCAATGGCATCGGTTATCCGGAAATAGTTCGCTTCGCCCAAATATTCCATCCCGAGCGAGGCAAAACTGACGGCCGGCTCCTTCGCTTTTTTGCGCTTGGGTTCTGGTGCAGCGCCCCCCCAAATGGCTTTGGCCGCTTGCCAATTTTTCCAGTTGCAGGCGATCATCTCTGCCTTGCCCATCCAGTTGTCCGGCACTTTCATCCATTCAGTCGAGGTTCTCACATCCCCCTTGCCGGCGCGGTCAAAACTTGCCGCTTTCGCAATGCTGACCAATCCCTCCTGGCATCTGAAATCCAGGGTGTAGGTGATGAAATTTGTGCCGCCCGCGTTTTCGAAAACCTGATAGACGTTGATGGTGTTGATCGTGTTTTTTGCCAAGGTGGCTGATAAGTTCGGTGCCCTGTCAGTGTTTGTTTTGTCAAAATCATCTACAAACCTTTGAAACACCCAAGCCTCGTCAGCCGAGGTGATATAAACACTGCGGTTCGGGGTAGGATCCGGCTCCTCACCGATTACCATCCACTTGGCAGCAGAGGCCGGAACGGCCACGGTGACCAGCAGTGCCGCAAATAGCGAACGAGCGAAAAATGGTTTCGACTTACCCTCCATCATTTCGATTCCATTTTTTGCGCAGACGCCCCGAGACATTTCTGCATCGCCGCACGTGCGATATGCCCACCCTTCCATTTGATGGCGAAAACTTGTTTCTTATCCATCACCACGTTGAGATCCTCGACATCGCTTATGCCATTCATTGCGGCGTTGATGTCCGTCAACCGGAAGAGGATTATGCCTGACTGCTTCGATTCAGCATTGGGTGCATGAAACGCCTGTACCGTCTGGACTTCACCATCACCTGTAGTGAGAGTCATCTTCTTCTTGGTTTCTTTTTTTACTGGCGGAACGGTCGGGCCGCTAAACAATATGAAGGAATCCGGGCTGCCGACAGTTGGTCCGACATAGCCTGTGTAATAAGCCGATGAATAATAAGTGATGGCACAAAACCCGCCACCAGCGCGCGTGTCGTCCAAGCGCCAAAACCCCTCATTGTCCTTGTACACCTTGTTTACACCGGAGACATCGGCCTGATTGGTTTTGGACGCGCTACCTTCAGTGCTCTTTTTCAAATATTTGTCGAGCGTGGACTGGGCTTGAGCCGAGCTAGATATCAACGCCAAGCTAAGGAGCAACGGCCAACGCATTTTCATTGAGGACAACCTTCTGATCGAAGAAACATTCCGGTTAGGGAAACAAATCAGATAGTATCTGCCAAGCGCATGTTTACAAACCGTTCTTAGTGTACC
>JBGSPK010000343.1:0-6841 GCA_041738665.1 Sphingorhabdus sp.
GAACATGCCGGCGAGTATAATCGCGGCTGGGATTATTTCGAAGGGCTGACCAAGGAAGAGGCCGAGCAGCGCGAGGCCAATGAGAAGCGCGATTTTTCGGGCTACAAAGAAGCCGCACATTATGGCTGGGCGGGATCAGGCGACGGGAGCCGCAGCCGTGACGAAATGCACGCACTCGACATATTGGGCCTGGAAAGCGATTCCAGCTTTGAAGATGCAAAAAAAGCGTGGCGCAATATTGCCAAGCTGACTCACCCCGACGTGAATCCCGGCAATGCCGATGCCGCAAAAGCCTTTCAGGCGGGGCAGGCGGCCTATGACGTGCTGCGCGTTGCCGAAGAGCGGCGGGAGTGGAAGGGCTAGACACTTGCACTCGTAAATGCCCACGCGCATAGGACGCGCGTGATTCGAGCATTTTCGCCATTCAGAAACATTGCGGCCGCACTGATTGTGCTCGCGCTCGCGTTGCGGGTCATAATTCCGTCAGGTTTTATGCCATCCAGCGAGCGCGGCTTTGCCCTGACGATTTGTGCTGGCATGGACACCCAGACTGTCTGGATGGAAAAATCTGGCAAGCTACTAAAAGAAGACCCGTCAAAAGGTAAATCAGTCGAACATCAGCCTTGCGCATTTGCAGGCGCGACTATGGCGAGCGATGTTCCGGCGCCGGAAATTCATGTCGCATTGGCTCCAGTCGCACTCGCCGCTCCGATATTTGCCGAGCGCGAAGTGGCGGTCGGTCGCGGTCTGGCCGCGCCGCCTCCGCCAGCCATAGGGCCTCCTTCCTTCATCTAAACCAAAGGGCTGCATTTGCGGCCAATCTCCCGTTTAGATTTAGGATATTATCATGAAATTGAGTTCGATTTTGCGCGCTTCTGCGTGCGTAGTTGCCTTGGGTTCCGGCGTCCCGGTATTTGCAGCCGACGATAGCGGCGGTTCAACTATCATCGTCACCGGTACCAAGACCGAATTTGGCGAGAAATCCGGTGTGCCAATCGAAAAACTGCCGCAGTCGGTTCAGGTTATCAGCGCGGAAGAAATTGTTGAGCAGGGCGCCACCTCAATCGGCGATATCCTGCGGCTGGTACCGAGCGCCAATCCCGGTTACTCGCGCGTCGGAGCCTATCAATCGTTCAGCCTGAAACTCCGCGGCTTTTTGGCCGACCAGATGCGCAATGGCATCCGCCAGCGTTATTATGAAGATGTCGACGCATCGGCGCTTTCGAATATCGAGCGGGTCGAGGTTCTGAAAGGGCCGTCTGGCGTGTTGTACGGTCAATCAGCGGTTGGCGGGATCATCAGCATCATCACCAAGCGCCCGCAGGATGAGGCCGCTTTTAGCATGGCGGCGACTGTCGGCACCTTCGATCAAAAGATGCTGACCGTCGATGCAACAGGAGCATTGGCTGACGGTTTAGCGGTGCGGGTAACTGGCGAGGTCGAGCGATCAGGCACCTTTGTAGATTTTCAGGATATGGATCGATTGAATGGCGCAATCAGCCTGCGTTATTCTCTCTCGGATACCGTGACCGCCAATCTTGTCGCCGAATATGTCGAGCGGGACACACGCCGCAATCCGGGACTTCCAATTCCCGGAACTGTCCAAAGTAATGGAGTGGCCGCTATCGACCGCAGCCTGTATCTGGGTGAACCGGCGGTTGACGATCTTTTCTCGCATGCGCCGCTGGTTCAGGCATGGGTCGACATTGCGATTTCGGATAAATGGACCGTAACGCCGCGTTTTCAGTTCAATGAATTCAACACGCGTTTCTATCAAATTCGCCTGCGGGCGCCGCAAGCCAACCTAACAACAATCAGTCGCAACGGGCGGCAGGGCCGTGAAAATGATGAATATTACATCGCACAAATCGATGTGTCCGGCGAACTCAACACCGGCCCTGTGGTTCACAAGCTGCTGTTTGGTTATGAATATGACCGGGAACGAGGGCGGTTTACGCAGTCCAATCTGACCAATGTCACGCCGATCAGCGTTCTTGCACCCGTTTACGGTTATGACGCCGCCCCACTCATGGCGGTGTTTGCTTTCGACAATTTCTATAACATCGATGGCCATGCGGTTTATCTTCAGGACCAGATCGATCTGAATGATCGTTGGAACCTCATCGGTGCAGTCCGGCATAGCTGGATTGACGCATCCGACGGCACATTTGGTGGTCCCGTAGCCAACAGGGCAAAGACCAGCACCACGATCTGGCAAATCGGCTCGACCTTTCGGTTGAATGATGCGGTGTCGCTATACGCAGGGTACAACACCGGATTTGATGTCGAAAGCAGCGCAGCCGCAAGGTCTGCCACTGGAGCGCCTTTATTGCCCGAAAAATCTGCGCAAGGTGAACTCGGCCTACGCATTTCGTCGGGCAGTTTCAGAGGCAGCATTTCTGCATTTGAAATAAAGCGCAGCAACGCTTTGACGACTGACCCAACCGACCCAAATTTCAGCATAAATGTTGGAGAGCAGCGTGTCCGTGGAGTTGAATTTGAGGGCAGTTTTCAGCCGACGGAGTGGTGGACGCTGCGCGCAGGCTATGCCTATCTTGATTCCAAGATCACCAAAAGCAACGACGGCGATCAGGGATTACGTCTCGGCGATGTCCCGAAACACAGCTTTGCGGCAGGCACGGAGATAGCCGTGCCCGGAACGGATGTAATCGTGCGTGGCGGATTGAACCATGTCAGCAACCGCCTTTTGACCAATGGCAGTGCGGTTGTTTTGCCTTCTTACACGCTCGCGAACCTGGGCGCAGGCACAAGGGTTGGAGCACTCGCCGTTGACCTCGCGGTCAACAACCTTTTGGACGAGCGCTATTTTACAGCGTCCGGCAATGCCCTCGCCGTTTACCCTGGCGATCCGCGAACCATTTCGCTGCGCGTTGGCGTGAATTTCTGACAGGAGGGATTGATGAGTAAACTCGCGGTCGAGCTGCAAAATCCGAAATCGTCACCCTATCGTGCTGTCTGGCGCTGGCATTTTTACGCCGGGCTGTTTGTGGCTCCGGTACTCTTGTTGTTAGCGGCAACGGGTGGGCTTTACCTGTTCGACCGCGAGTTTGAAAATTGGTGGAATGCCGATTTCGCCAAGGTCAAAATTGAAGGGCAGAAGCAGCCGTTGGCTTTGCAGGAGGCGGCGGCACAGGCGGTTGATCCAGCCGCTACGGTCAAGCGCGTGGTGTTGCCATTGCAGACCGACGATACCGCCAAATGGCTTCTACAAGGTCTGGACGGGCGGAAGCATGAAGTGCATGTGAACCCCTATACCCTAGCCATCGCCGGGATCCGCAATCCCGAGGACGCGCCAATGGCAGTTGTCCGCCGGATCCACGGCACGTTGCTGGGCGGCGAGATCGGCAGCCATATTGTCGAGCTCGTTGCCTGCTGGACATTGGTCATGCTTGTCACTGGCCTGTGGCTGTGGTGGCCAAGGCATTGGCGGCTACGCGGCGTTTTTGTCCCGCGCGTCGGAGTGAGCGGACGAAGAATGTGGCGTGACCTGCATGCTGTACCGTCTGCGCTCGTGTCGCTGTTCGTAATTGCGCTCGTGCTAAGTGGGCTGCCGTGGTCGGCATTTTGGGGCGTGCAACTCGCGAAGCTCGGCGACACCCTGCCATTTGTCGCACCGACTCCTAACTTTGCAGCACATACCCCGGCGCTTCATAGTGAACATAAGGCTGAAACAGCCAAGGCCATGCCGCCTGCACATGATCATATGGATCATGTGATGCCGTCAGACGATCCTGCAGCCGCAAAAATACCTTGGGTAATCCAGAATAGCCCGCAACCAAATGGTGGTGCACAACTTGTCGGCATCGCCAAGGTTGAACCGCATCTGGCGATGATCGACCGGGCAAAATTTGGCGAAGGCGTACGCATCTTTTACCCTGATGGACCCGGCGGCACATTCATGATCAATTACATACCGGACAAAGCCGAAGGGCAGCGGACCATTCATGTCGATCCTGCAAACGGCCGTGTGCTCGATGATATTGGCTGGGAACAATATAGCCCGGGCGGGCGGGTCATCGAATGGGGCACGATGCTCCATATGGGGCGGCAATATGGATTGGCGAACCAGCTGGCGAATTTGCTGGTCTGTTTGATGCTTCTTGGCGCGGTGATTTCGGCGCTGGTGCATTACTGGAAAAGGAAGCCGAAGGGAGGGGTTGGGGCGCCAACAGTTCATGCCGACGCGCGATTGCCAAAAGGTCTTAAAGGCGCTTTAATCGCTATGGCAATTGCGTTTCCGCTCGTGGGTGCGTCGATGCTGCCAGTGCTGATTTACAGCTATTTCAGAAAGACGATTCAGGCATAACGCGCCGCAGTTTCACGAATGAGCGATATCATATTCGGAATGCCCTGGGTCCGGTTTGAGCTGAGTTGGTTTTTCAAGTCAAACGGGGCGAGGGCATTTTCGATATCGGTACCGAGAATATCAGCAGCGCTTTTGTTTTCGACGGTTTTGAGAACCAATGCGATGATGCCCTTCGTTATCGCCGCATTGCTGTCAGCCAAAAAGGTAAGCCCGCTATCTCCAGTAACCGGATACACCCAGACACTTGCTGAACAGCCGCGCACCAGAGTGGCATCGGTTTTCAGCGCTGCCGGCATCTCCGGCAATTCGCGGCCAAGATCGATCAGCAGCCGGTAGCGGTCGTCGGCCTCGAGAAATTCATATTCTTCCTGGATTTCGGTAAGGTTTGTCATGTGGTGCCGCGCTTATTGCGGCAGGGGTCAGATATCAATCCCTGCCGCGATTGCTTCGAGCTTTTTCACGCGTTCTTTCAGGTCGGCAACTTCGATCCGCGATGTTGCCGATGGCACTGGTGCATCGCTGCCTTGCCGAACTGCGTCAAGCTCGGCATGTTTCAGCGCTATCCAGTCGCGCCAGCCGCGCAAGCTGAGCGAAGAGACAATGCCGACGCACAGTACCGCGAAGGCACCGATTATGATGTAGAAATTGGGATCCTGTATCATGGTTCCGTCCTTTCGTTCCAAAGCGCTCCGCGTTTAGCGGTTACGCAGTTCCTCTATTTGTCGATTGAGATCGTGCGCGCTGTTATTCTCGGTCGCGATGCGCTCGAGCACTTGGATGCGGTCCTTGAGCACCCGAATTTCGTCCTGCATTGCCTGCGTGTCGCGGTTCCCGATCAGGCGCTGCGTTTTGTTGCCCAGCATATCCTCATCCTCGATGATGCCGTGCTTCGCCTTTTGCTTGGCGGATATTATCTTGCCGACTGTGACAATCAGGATAATCGCCACGACCATTTCAAACGGGCCCATAATTTCCTCCTTAAACCAGATCGGGTTTCGGTGTGACCTGCTGCGGCGGCAGGCTGCGCAGTTCTTCAATTTCCTTCGCAAGGCTATAGCCTTGGTCGGTGATGATGCGTTCCAGCACCGCCACGCGTTCTTCCAGCCGGCTTCTGTCGGCGCCATATTGCGCGGCTTTTTCCGCGATGCTGTTTGCGTTCAATTCCATCTGGCGCTCTTTGAGCTTAAGCCAGGGACGAACGATCGCGCCTGAGAAAATCGCCAGCAGACCGCAGCTGATGCCGAGGATGGGAATAAGTAAAGGGTTGATATCCATATATTTATTCCTCAATTCGACGGGCCGCGAAGGGCCTCGATTTCCGACGTCAGGCGGTGGCTGTCGTCGACAACAATCTTTTCGATATTGGCGAGACGGTCCTTCACCGAACCGAGTTCGGCGCGCAACTGGGCGTTTTCCTGACTAAGCAGTTTGACGCGCTCGACCGCTTCCTGATCATTTTTCGGATAAACAGCCTGACCCCATGCACCATCGAGCGGATAGCCGTTTTTGATACGCATCCAGGTAGTCAACACCCATCCGACCGATATCGAAACAATGCCAATGCCGATCATTGGGCCGATTGCCGTTATCATCGCAAGTTTATCAGGGTCCATATCTTCCTCCTCAGCGCTTTAGCGCAGGTTCCACAGCGTCTTAGCGCAAATTTTCGATTTCTTCGGACAAACGTCCTGCCTTGTCGGTTACTATCCGCTCCAGCACGGCGATGCGTTCTTCCAGATGACCGATCTTTCCGTTGAGCGTCTCATTTTCGGTGCTTAGCAACATGATCTTGCGGTCAGCGTCGGCATCGACTTTCGCAGTCTTTCCACCCCACTCATCTTCCAACGGGTAACCGTGCTTGGCGCGGATCCAGTTGTTGAATATCCATCCGGCGGTGCAGATCATGACGATTGCTATGATGAATGACGGTCCAGCAAAATTCATTACAGGTCCTTCCATGGCAGTCGGCGGGTGACCGGACGGATGTCCGCATTACGGAAATCCACGCTCCAGTTGCGACGGTCAGCTTCGCGTTTCTTGTTGGCGAAGTGACGATATCCGAACCAGGCAACCAGCGCGAGAATGATTAAGGTAAACATGTTTTGTGGTCCTCCCAGACGCCGCGCTTAGCGCAGGCTTTCGATTTCGTCGGCCAGCTGCTTGTTGTTGCTGACATAATAGAGTTCAACATCGGCCAACCGGTTGTCGATTTCGCGGAAGCGCGACCGGATGTCGCGGGTGGTCCGGGCAGGTGACTGGCGGACGCCCTGCCAGAATTTCTGGTCCTCATTATCGACATACAGATGAATAGGCTTCTTGTTCGCGAACCATGCTGCGCCCCAATAAGCGACCAAAGTCCAAGGGAAGCCACCCGCCAGCGTTAGGATAACAGCCCCGAGGCGGACCCACAGAACATCGACACCGGTGTAGTCGGCTATGCCTGCGCAAACACCTTTCCATTTGGCGTTCTGCTTATCGAGATAAAATTGCGTATGTTTGCTGCTCATCTCAACG
>JBGSPK010000344.1:0-5807 GCA_041738665.1 Sphingorhabdus sp.
GGCGTGGTCAGCGCGCCCGCCCTCCCCGACTATAAACCCAAATAACCCGAAAACGGAATTGACCATGAAAAACATCAAACATGCGATGCTCACGGGTTTATGTGCACTGACACTTGGTGCCTGCGTCAGCTTCGGCGCTAAGGCGCCGCCCTCTTTGCTGGTCCTGACCGCGACCAACACGGTCGCAAACGGCACATCAAAAAGCGGCGCGTCCAGCGAAGCGCTTATCGTGCTGCTTCCTGAAGCCCCGCGAAAGCTCGATTCCAACCGCGTGCCGGTACAAATCGATGACAGCAGCATTGCGTATCTGAAAGACGCATTCTGGGCCGACAAGCCTTCGCGGCTGATGCAATTGCTGTTGATGGAAACAAATGCTGCCAAAACTGGCAGGCTTGTGCTTAATGAGACCGATGCCGGCGGCAAGGCAACACAATATCTATCGGGAAGTCTGCTGGAATTCGGGGTTGATGCCGCCTCTTCCGAAGCTGTCGTTGTGTATGACGCGGTCAAACTGGTGCGCGGTCAGGCTGTCGAAAAGAGACGGTTTGAGGCGCGCAAACCTGTTTCGGCAGTAGAACCGGGACCAACGGGCAATGCACTTAACGATGCGGCCAATGACGTTGCTGTACAAGTGAGCGACTGGATCGGCTGAAACTGCCTTACCCCAGCGGTCCGCCAAAACCTTCGGGTACCGGCCAGTCTGGTGAATACACCGCCAGCACCTTGAACAAAGTGCCCATTTCGCCGGGTTTTACCAACCTGTCCCGCGCGGCATGAATTTCATTGGTGCGCTCGGGCGTGGCCTCCACCAGCATTGCCGCACGTTGCTGGATACCCAATGCAGAGAGCCAAACTCCTTGCGCCGTCGGTCCCACGACTTGAAGCTCGCGCATCCGCGCCATGTTTCCCAGTTCAAGGAAATTGACGTGCACTGTCAAATCACAGGTGCCGGGGTCAAGAAAGGGGTCCGCATATGCATGGGCCTTCACAGCCTGCAACGTGCTGCCGAGGCCGGGTTGCGCATAACCATAGTCAACGACCAGCATTGCGCCGCCCTGCTGCGCAATTCGCGCAGAGATTTCATACATGATGGCGGTCGAGTCAGGCGCGGATTCGAAAATGCTTCCCACGGGCGAGTTGCGTAATCCCTCAGGTACCGCTGCATCCATGGCGGAGGAACCAGGCATCGCCGCAAACTTTGTTCCACGGTCGCGGACAACGACGCGCTCGCGCCAACCTGCATGGGTCAGGATAAGCTGCCGTACCGGCAGCGCGTCGAAGAATTCGTTGGCGATGACCAGCAGTGGTCCATCCGTCGGCAAGGTCGCCAAGCTATCGTGGAATACAGCCGAAGGTACATTCTCCGCTTGCTTGGCGCGCAAAGCCTCACTCGTTTCGACAAAATGCACGCTCGGGACGAAGTCGAACTGAGCCATTGCACGCAGCGCGTCCGCAGCCAATGTCCCGCGCCCCGGCCCAAATTCGACATAATGGCAGCCAGGCGGGCTGTTCTGCCGCAACCACAGGTCAGTAAGCCACATGCCCACCAATTCGCCGAACATCTGGCTGATTTCCGGCGCGGTTATGAAGTCGCCTTCAACCCCGAACGGATCGCCGCTGCCATAATATTCCTGATTGGCCGCGCGCATATATTCGGCAACGCTGATTGGGCCGGAACCCTCAATCTGTTTGGCCAGCCGAAGCGCCAGCTGCCCCTTGTCAGGCGACACTGCTCGTCCCGGCAATAGGTTCAACTCGCTGTCTGCGCCCAGCGGCGGTAAACACAAGCCATAGACCAAGGATGATAAACGGTATCGTCAGCCATTGCCCCATGCTGAGACCGGTTAATTCAGGCAACCATTTTAGCTGGCTATCCGGCTCGCGGACAAACTCAACGCTGAAGCGTGCAAAGCCGTAAATTAGCGCTGCCATCCCGGTAAGGAAGCCAGGCTTGTAACGTGCATCGGTTTTCCAGAACAATGGCCACAATATCGCTGCCATTAACAGACCTTCCAGACCGGCCTCGTATAGCTGACTGGGGTGGCGCGGATATTCATCGGCCGCGGGAAACACCATTGCCCATGGTACATCGGTTACTTTGCCCCACAGTTCGCCATTTACGAAATTGGCAAGGCGGATGAGAAATGTACCGAAGGGGACGCAAACTGCGATGTAATCACATACACGAAGATAAGATAGCTTATGGCTGCGGGTAAACAGCCAAAGCGCGAACAAAACGCCCAATGTGCCGCCGTGCAGCGACATCCCACCTTCCCAAAGCTTGTAAAACCGGTCCAGCGCGAGCAGGCTGGGATCATAGAAAACCATGTAGCCGATACGCCCGCCCAATATTATGCCAAGCGTCATATACAATATCAGATCGTCGGAATGCTCGCGCGACATCGGCGCACCGGGGCGCTTTATCAATTTGGTAAGATACCAATAACCCAGCAGAATCGTTGCCAGATAGCTTAATGAATACCAGCGTATTTGGAAAAAGCCCAGATCGATGGCGACCGGGCCAACGCCCAAATCGGTAAACTGGATATAATTGGTCGCAGCAGCAATAATCTCAAACGGCACAATGTTTCCTCAGGAAATTTTGACTTTCCTATAGAGCGAAATAGAAGGTGCACAAAGAGTTTAGGAGAGAATCAACATGCCGTCCGAACTGGACCTCGCGATTAACGCAACGATTGACCGTTTGATGCAGAATGACGGGCCCCTGAGCGTTACTCATGTCGAAAAATATGGCGTGCAATTGCCCATGCTGGCCAAGGCACCGGCAAATCTGAATGACTATTTTGCCTTCTTTTGCGCGACCCATGGTGACAAGGAATTTCTGGTCGATGGCGAATGTCGTTTGAGCTTTGCTGAAACCTATGCAGCGGCCCGCGTGCTCGCGGGTGGGCTGGTCGAAGGTCGCAAACTTCAAAAAGGCGAAAGGGTGGGGATTGCGGCCCGCAACTCGGCAAACTGGATAGTAGCCTATATGGCCATCATCATGGCAGGCGGCGTAGCGACGCTGCTCAATGGCTGGTGGCAGGGCGGTGAGTTGGCAGAAGGCATCCGCATGGTCGGCTGCCGCTATGTGCTTGCCGATGCTCAGCGCGCTGCACGGCTTGAGGGACATGATATCGGTGCTTGTGACCTGCTGGCTTTCAGCCATGATTGCCGTCCGGTTGATGGGCTGTCGGTTTTGACCTCACAGGGCGGAGGTGCTTCGACTCCACTGCCCGCAATCGTTCCGCTTGATAACGCGACGATCCTCTACACGTCCGGATCGACTGGGCAGTCGAAAGGTGCCGTGTCCGACCACCGTGCCGTCGTACAAGGCGCGATGAGTTATGTTGGTCAGACACTTGTGTTTTTTGAACTGCTGACTGCGACGGGGCAAAGCATGCCCGCACAACCTTCGGCGCTGGTCAACGTCCCGTTGTTCCATGTCACAGCCTCGGTGCCGCTGGTGCTGCAAAGCTTCGCGATTGGACGCAAGCTGGTGATGATGCCGAAATGGGATGCAGAAGAAGCGATGCGGATTATCGAAAAGGAACGCATCAGCTATTTTGTTGGCGTTCCCCTCATGAGTATTGAACTTGCCACCCATCCCAACCGCCATAAATATGACTTGACCAGTTGCACAGCGTTTGCCGCAGGCGGCGCGCCACGCCCCGTCGATCATGTGAAGAAGATCCGCAAAGAGATGAGCTGGGGATATCCGTTGCTTGGCTATGGCCTGACAGAAACCAACGGCGTCGGGTGCGGCAATTTTACTGAAAATTATCTGGCCAAGCCAACCAGCACCGGCCCCGCCACCAAGCCGCTGGTCGAGGTAGAAATGCTCGATGATGACGGCAACATCATGCCGCAGGGCGAACGCGGTGAGGTTTGCATCCGCACCATCGCAAATTTCAACGGCTATTGGGATAATGAGGAAGCGACGCGCGACGCGTTTACTACCGACGGATTCTTCCGGACCGGCGACATCGGATATCTCGATGAAGATGGCTATCTCTTCATTGTTGATCGCAAGAAAGACATCATCATTCGCGGCGGCGAAAATATTAGCTGCCCCGAAGTCGAAGCCGCCGCCTATGAGCATGATTCTATAGTCGAACTGTCAGTTTTTGGTATCGCCGACGACAAATATGGTGAAGTGCCTGGTATTGTGTATCACACCAAAGATGGCGTCGCGCTTTCGGAAGAGGATTTGAAGGCGTTTCTGGCACCGAGGCTCGCGCCTTTCAAAATCCCCGTACACTTTTGGCAAGCGCACGAACCATTGCCTCGGCTCGGTACACAGAAGATTGACCGGGTTGCCCTGCGCCGTGATTATAATGCAAAGGTCGGCTGACAGACGGTGCAATCGCGCCTAGGGATGCTTGATGGCCTCCGCTCCTGAAAGCATCGTCAAACAACGCGAGATTATCGACCGGAAGGCGCTTACCGAGAATGTGGACGCTATTGTCTCCGAGCGTGAGTCAGCAACGCAGCGTGCGCGTGTATTGGAATTGCTGCTGGCTGCGCTGGCAAACGGCCGGAATGAGATCGAGCGTCGTTTGGGTGAAAATCCCTCGCAAGGTTATCGTGCCGCGGCCGAGCAGGCATTTTTGATCGATCAGCTGGTCCGGCTGATTTACGACTATGTGACAACCTACGCCTATCCTGCCGCGAACCGTTCCGCCTCAGAGCGGATCGCGATATTGGCGGTCGGCGGCTACGGCCGCGGCGAGATGGCGCCACATAGCGACGTCGATATTGCATTTGTCACGCCCTACAAGCGCAGCTCATGGACCGAACAGGTCGTTGAAGCGATGCTATACCTGCTATGGGATTTGGGGCTGAAAGTCGGACAATCGAGCCGCTCGCTCGATGAAACGGTCAAGATGGCTCAGGAAGATTTGACCATCCGAACGGCGTTGCTTGAAAGCCGCTTCGTGTGGGGCGACCGGTCGGTCTATGAAGAGGCATCGCTGCGTTTCTGGAAGGACGTCGTTGGCAAGACCGCGCCGGACTTTGTCAGGCTCAAAATGGTCGAGCGCGACGATCGGCATAAGCGCATGGGCGACAGCCGCTATGTCGTCGAACCCAATGTGAAAGATGGCAAGGGCGGCTTGCGCGATCTGCACACGCTTTACTGGATCGGCAAATATATCCATCGCGTTTCATCTGCGTCGGATCTGGTCGATGTGGGGCTACTTACCACCGACGAATATCGCCGTTTTCGTAAAGCTGAAAACTTTCTGTGGGCGGTGCGCTGCCACATGCACAATATCACTGGGCGTGCAGAAGACCGGCTGACATTTGACCTTCAACGCGAAGTTGCCGAACGCATGCAATTTGCCGACCGGCCCGGGCGCTCTGCGGTTGAGCGCTTTATGCAATTTTATTTCCTGAATGCGAAAACCGTTGGCGATGTGACCGGACTGTTTCTGGCACATCTCGATGAAACGATGGCGCGTAAGGGAAGACGGTTCTTACCTAGCTTCACAAGAAATCCGAAAAAGCTGAACGGATTTCAGCTGGATCGCGGACGACTGGCGCTGCCGCATGACAGCTTTTTCGCAGATGAACCCGTTCGGCTGATCGAAATTTTCCAGCTGGCTGATTTGCATGGGTTGGAAATCCATCCGCTTGCTATGCGGGCGGCGCAGCGTGATGCGCGAATGATTGATAAAAATGTTCGGCGCGACGCAAGGGCCAATGCACTGTTTCTGGACGTTCTGACTTCACCGCGCGATCCGGAAACCGTATTACGCTGGATGAATGAATCTACCGTATTTGGACGTTTCGTTCCCGATTTTCGC
>JBGSPK010000141.1:0-3840 GCA_041738665.1 Sphingorhabdus sp.
GGCGTTAAGCGCTGCGAGGTCTTCGCCGTCCGGCAGCCGCGCGCCCAGATAGACAAGGTCAGCCGCGCCGCCGCGTTCGAGCGCGAACACCAGCGTCAGCGCGTCGCCATCGAGCCGCAGATACTCCAACCCGTCTCTCCCTCGGTCCCGGTGATGAACATCGCCCCAAGGCTTGCCCGCTACCCGCCAATGCGCTGTAAGCGCGCCAAACGTGGGGGGAAAGCACGCAATGCTCGCAACAATGCCAGCGGCCGGCCTGGTCCAGATCGCGGTATGCCTCGGCATAACCATGTTGGTGGCGCTGGCGACATGGCTGACCGTCCGCCGTGACCAGCATGATGGCTCGCGCAAGGACATCTACCTTGCGGGCAACAAGCTGTCTTGGCTGTTTGTCGCAGGCTCGATCACGCTCACAAATCTATCAACCGAGCAACTGGTCGGCATGAACGGCAATCAGATGCTCTTGCTTGCTTGGTGGGAGATTTCGGGCTTTGTCGGGCTGATGATCCTAGCCTATGTTTTTGTGCCGATTTATTATCGCAATAATTGCACCACCGTAACTGAATTGCTTGAGCGCCGATACAAGGGCGGCAGCATAAGGACCGTTATTTCTGCGCTGTTTCTGATCGGCAACATTCTGATTTACCTGCCCGCTGCGCTCTATTCGGGCAGCCTGTTCCTGAAATCGATGTTCGGCGTCGATTGGTCGCTGCTGTGGTTCGCCGCACCGATGGCTATTATTGCGGCTATCTATACCATAACAGGCGGTCTGCGTGCAGTAGCGGTGATGGACACCTATTCGGGCATTGGTGTGCTGGCGATTGCGTTTCTGGTGGTCATACTGGCGCTGGCGGCAGTAGGTTTTGACCTTTCAACCGTTCCAGCCGAACGCACATCGATGATTGGCAGCATCGAATCCCCCATCCCCTTCCATACGCTATTTACGGGAATGATTTTCATCCAGATTTTCTATTGGTCAACCAACCAGAATATTACGCAAAAGGCGATGACCGCACCCACGGTAAAGGAGGCACAAAAAGGCGTTTTGGCCGCCGCCGTTGTTCGCATCCTCATTATCCCTGCAATCGTTGTTATCCCTGGCGTTGTTGCTTTCAAACTTTTTGGCAGCCTAGGTGACGCCGCCTATGGCAAGTTGGTCGCGCACGTTCTCCCCGGCTGGATGTCGGGAGCTTTTGCCGCCATGATGATGGCGGCGGTCATTGCGCATACGAGCGCGATATTGAACAGCTCGGTCGCACTTTACTCAGTCGATTTTCACGACAAGTTTATTCGTCCCGTCGCCAATCATTGGCGGTTGGCGGCCATCGTTTCGATTGTTCTGACCATCACCTCTATCCTGCTAGTGCCGGTATTCGAGAATGCCAAAAGCATCATCAATCTGTTGCAACAACTGAACGGGCTGTCGTCAATGCCAATCCTGTCGGCATTCATCACCGGACTGCTGTTCCGCAATATGGATGCGCGTGCAGCGATTGCAGGGCTGGTGTGGGGCGTTGCACTTTATGCGTTTCACAACTTCATTCTGTACGTCCCCGACACCTTGTACGCTGGCAAGACATTCTACCAACATATGGGAATTGCATGGCTGCACTATATCGATGTGATGGCTATCGTGTTGGTGACGTGCGTGATGATGGCGTTGGCGGTGAACCGGTTTGTGTTCGGCAACCGCGCGGTATTTATCTGGAGCAGAGAGGGACGCCGTCTGGCGGCGGTTGAAGCATGAGCGATTATCTACTCGTTATCGATGAAGGCACGACGTCAACGCGTGCGGTTTTATTTGCGGCCGATGGTCAAGCACTGGGCAGTTGTCAGCGGCCATTGACGCAGCATTATCCAGCGCCTGGTCTTGTCGAGCATGACGCAAACGAAATCTGGCACCTGACGTTGGAATGCGCTCGCGAAATGGTGGCGAAAGCGGGCGGAGCAGAGCGGATCGCGGGCATTGGCATCACCAACCAGCGCGAGACTGTTATATTCTGGGACCGGCGGACAGGTGAGCCGCTGGCGCCCGCCATTGTCTGGCAGGACCGGCGAACCGCGCAGGATTGTCAGGCACTAAAAGAGGCAGGCGAAGAGCCCGTGCTTCAAGCCAAAACCGGCTTATTGCTCGACCCCTATTTCTCGGGCTCCAAGATCGGCTGGGCGTTGCGTAATTGGCCGCAACTGAAGGAGGCGGGCGACAATCTGGCTGTGGGAACGGTTGAGAGCTATCTCGTCTATCGCCTGACCGGCGGTCGCCATATCAGCGACGCTACAAACGCATCGCGTACCGCCTTGATGGCAATCGGAAGTGGCGGGTGGGATGATGGCCTTATCGAACTATTCGGCATCCCGCGCGACATCCTGCCTGAAATTACCGATTGTGCGGGTGATTTGGGCACTACGCTGCCCGAAATATTCGGGGGGGCGATCAGGATTTCGGGCATGGCGGGCGACCAGCAGGCCGCCACAATCGGGCAAGGCTGTTTCGATATCGGCCAGACCAAGGCTACTTTCGGTACTGGCGCATTTGTCCTGACGCAAACGGGCACCAATTTGCGCCAATCGAAGAACCGGCTGCTTTCAACCGTGCTGTACCAGTTGAACGGAGAGCGCCATTATGCGCTTGAAGGATCGGTATTCGTCGCCGGCAGCCTCATTCAATGGCTCCGCGATGACCTCGGGCTCATCCAGCACGCCGCCGACACCGAGCCGCTGGCGCGGAGCGTTCCGGACAATGGAGGTGTCTATCTTGTCCCTGCTCTGTCGGGTCTCGGCGCACCGCACTGGCAACCCAATGCGCGCGGTAGTATCAGCGGCCTTAGCTTTTCGGCCAAGAAAGCGCATGTCGCGCGCGCCGCGCTGGAAGCTATGGCGCATCAGACGCACGATTTGAAGACAGCGTTTGCGGCCGACGGCGCAGACTGGGCTGAACTTAGAATTGATGGCGGTATGGTTGCCAACGACTGGATGGCGCAGGATCTAGCCGATATTTTGGCGATTGATGTCGAGCGGCCCGCCTTCATCGAGACAACTGCGCTGGGTGCCGCGATGCTGGCAGCTGTTGGTTCCGGACTTTATGCGTCATTAGAGGATGCAACAGCCATGCGCGGCGGGGTCACGCGTTTCACGCCGCAACTGGATGCAGACGCACGACAAAGCCGGTTAACGGGCTGGGCCGATGCGCTGGGGCGGGTGTTGCAATAGCTCTGAAGCCGTCATTCGACCGTCCCAGGATCGTAATGTCCGCAGCAGCAACGACCCATGGCAACGCTCTTTGCCTATTTCGATATTGGCAAAAGTTTACGCCATTTTAACCATCCCTCGGCAATGTGACCGTGACAGAATAGTCGCGACTGGCATCGACAGGACCAAGAGATGGATAATTTGCGCGGATTTGAACCCTTTGGATCGGACTATAATGCCGATTTGCCGGGCTATACCGTTTTCGAAGAGGAAGACGCTGCGATTGAGCCGCCGCCTGTGGTGTCTGGCGATGAGCGCCGCATGCAGGTGCGCGCATATAATTTCTGGACCGCGCAGCTGCACGATAAAAATTATCCATGCATCGAAGAGCTTGACCCTTCTTCGGTAGAAGATTTCCGCGATTTCAGTGTCTTGCTGGATTTTACCTCTGGCATCGAAAATCCATCTATTGAATATCTGGGAGGAAAGCTGCGCACCGAATGTGGGTTAGACGAGGATGTTACCTATCTCGACCAAGTGCCCAGCCGTTCACTGCTGTCGCGTATTACCGACCATTATTTGCAGATTATCGCCAACCGCGCGCCAATCGGTTTTGAGGCCGAATTCATCAATGATCGCGGCGTCAACATT
>JBGSPK010000392.1:0-2813 GCA_041738665.1 Sphingorhabdus sp.
ATTGCGGCCTAAGGATGCAATGGCAAAGCCCTAGTTTAAAGAAATACCGGAGAAATATATGCGCGCGTCGCAAATTGCCAGTTTGACTGCCCTTGTCGCGGCTTTGGTGGTGACCTCCGGTTGCACCCGTCTGCGTGGCCATCAGGGCTATATTGGCGATCAGACTTTGCTGACGTCGGTCCAGCCAGGTGTGGATAACAAGGAATCGGTGCAGGCCTCGCTTGGCCGCCCGACCTTTGTCGGACAATTCGATAAGAATGACTGGTATTATTACGCGCGCGACACGCGGCAGCTCGCTTTTGCTCAGCCAACCGCAACCGAACAGTTTGTGATGAAGGTGCGTTTCGACGAGGCTGGCAATGTCGCTTCTGTGACGCAGACGGGCAAGGAACTGATTTCCAAGATCAGTCCCGAAGGCGACAAGACACCTACCTTGGGCCGCAACACCAGCTTCTTTGAAGAAATCTTCGGCAACATCGGATCTGTCGGTGCCGGCACCGGACAGGGTAGCACGCCAAACAGCCCGAATTGATATCGGCCGGATTTATTCGGCCACACCTGCTGCCGCTAAAACCGCCAGCGTGACAAGATCGCTGGTGCTAGACGCCATCGTCGCTACCTGAACCTGCCGTTCGATGCCCAGCAACATCGGGCCGATTACCTGATCGCCGCCGAGTTCGCGCAGTAACTTTGCCGACAGATTAGCCGATTGAAGCCCCGGCATGATAAGGACATTCGCCGGACCCGACAGGCGGCAGAAGGGGTAATTCTTCATCAGCGCCGGATTGAGCGCGACGTCAGGCGGCATGTCGCCTTCATATTCAAAGTCGGGCTTATGCGCGTCGAGCAACGCCACCGCGTCACGGATGTTGTTGAGCCAGGTTCCTGCCGGATTGCCAAAGGTTGAAAAGGACAGGAACGCGACGCGTGGCACATGCCCCATGCGGCGGGCGACCGCTGCGGTCTTTTCGGCGATATGGGCCAGTTCCTCGGCGCTTGGCCGTTCATTGACCGTCGTGTCTGCGATAAACACAGTATGAGTTTTACCAACCATGACGTGGATACCGAACGGAATCTCGCCCTTTTTTGGGTCGAGCACACGACGAAGTTCGACCAAAGTCTGGCTGAACGTGCGGGTTACCCCGGTGATCATCGCATCTGCCTGATCCATTTTCAACAGCAGTGCGCCGAAAATATTCCGGTCACGGTTGACCATGCGCTGAATATCTCGACGCAGATATCCGCGTCGCTGGAGCCGCAGATAGAGCTTGTCGACCATTCTTTCGATAAGAGGACTTTGCACGCTATTGTGGATTTCATATTCGTCGGGGTCAGCGCCGAGTTCGCGCAGCTTTTCGATGACTTTGGCATCGCGGCCGATGAGTACCGGCACGCCATAACCATCCTGCTTGAACTGTACTGCTGCACGCAGCACGACATCTTCTTCAGCCTCGGCGAAAATCACACGCTTCGGTTTGGCGCGCGCGGCCTCATAAACTTGCGTGAGCACCGATGTCGTCGGGTTCAACCGTGCGCGCAACTCGGCGCGATAGGCGAACATGTCGGTAATCGGCTTTTGCGCTACCCCTGAATCCATTGCGGCCTTGGCAACGGCTGAGGCTACAATTTCCATGAGTCGAGGGTCGAATGGCGAAGGAATGATATAATCACGCCCGAACTTGTGGACGAGCCCGCCATAAGCCGCTGCTACTTCTTCGGGCACCGTCTCGCGCGCCAGTTGCGCCAGGGCATTGGCCGCGGCGATTTTCATTGGTTCATTGATCGTGGTGGCGCGGACATCGAGTGCGCCCCTAAACAGGAAGGGGAAGCACAGGACGTTATTGACTTGATTCGGGAAGTCAGACCGGCCAGTGGCAATAATGGCGTCTGGTCTTGCAGACCGAGCCACAGGCGGTGAAATTTCGGGGTCGGGATTGGCCATCGCAAAAATAATTGGCTCGGGTGCCATCGCCTTGACCATATCCGCGCTCAGCGCGTTGGCGGCGGAAAGACCAAGAAACACGTCAGCGCCAACAATCGCTTCGGACAGATGCCGCGCTTCGGTCTTGGCGGCATGAGCGGACTTCCACTGGTCCATGCCTTCGGTGCGACCCTGATATATCACTCCGGTCCGGTCGCACATAATGACATTGTCATGCGGCACGCCCATTGCTTTGATAAGCTCGGTGCATGCAATCGCTGCCGCGCCCGCGCCGTTGCAGACGACCTTGATGTCCTTGAGCGAACGGCCCGTCAGTTCGCAGGCATTGATAAGGCCAGCGGCGGCAATGATGGCGGTACCATGTTGGTCGTCATGAAATACCGGAATGTTCATCCGTTCGCGCAATGTCTGTTCGATGATGAAACATGACGGCGCGGCAATGTCTTCAAGGTTGATTCCGCCAAATGTGGGCTCAAGCAACTCGACCGCGTCGATGAAGCGGTCGACGTCCTCGGTCTTCACTTCGATATCGATACTGTCGACATCGGCGAAACGTTTGAACAGGACTGCCTTGCCCTCCATCACCGGCTTAGACGCCAAAGCGCCCAAATTGCCCATACCGAGAATGGCGGTGCCGTTGGAAATCACCGCAACCAGATTGCCCTTGGCGGTATAGTCATAAGCGGTGGCAGGGTCGTCAAAGATCGCCTGTACCGGCACGGCGACGCCGGGCGAATAGGCAAGGCTCAGGTCGCGCTGTGTCGCCATCGGCTTTGTGGCAACGATTTCGATCTTGCCGGGGCGTCCCTGCGAGTGAAAATCAAGGGCTTCTTGCGCGGTAAATTGGACGTCGCTATCGCTCATTTTGGGC
>JBGSPK010000394.1:0-3397 GCA_041738665.1 Sphingorhabdus sp.
CGGGTCCTGAATGAACTGATACGCCGGAACACCGACCGCCTGCATGAACACATGGTCGGTGCCGGACGTGTCGGCAGCGACAACGCGGCTTGCATCCATGCCAGCAAATGGCGAGAGCCATTCCTTGAGCAACGGCACAGCGGCAGCATTGCCCTCTGCATAAATGCCGCGGAATTTGCCCGAGCCATTATCCATGTTGAAATAGGCTTTGAGGTCGTTGTAGCCCGGCTGCGGAATAATCGGGTAACGGTAAGTCCAGTCGTAAAACGCTTCGAGACCATTGGGATCAGTACCCGCCTTCGGTTCACGGCGCGCGACATATTTCTCTGTGTAAGCGCGGCTGCCGATCAGGCCTTGCTCTTCGCCCGACCAAAGCGCGAAGCGGATGGTGCGCTTCGGCGTGCCCATGCGTTTCAGGATGCGCGCGGCTTCCATAACCACAGCGCTGCCAGCGGCATTATCGGTCGCGCCATCGCCCGCAACCCAGCTATCGAAATGCGCGCCGGCCATGACATAGCCCGCCTTGGGGTCGCTGCCGGGGATTTCGGCGATGATGTTATAGCCGTTGCGGTCGCTATCGTCGAAACGGACATTGTTTTCGAATTCGATGACTGGCTTGCGGCCGGTCTTGGTCAGGCGAACGAGGCGGCGATAATCCTCGGCCGACAACTCGATACCGGGCAGATTGAGCGTGCGTCCATTACGGAAATTATAGCCTGCACCATGCACCAGCTTGCCGTCGCGATAGGACATGCGAACCCAGCCAACCGCGCCTTCGGCCTTCAGAAAGGCATCGAGTTTTTCGACAAATTCCACACGCTTCAGGCGCGCGTTCAGTTCCTCGGGATCATATTCGGGCTGGTCGAAAGCATCTAGCTTGCCCAATTCCTCGCTGGTCCAGCGGCGAAAAGCGGCCTTGTCAGGCTCCGAACCAGTCCCCGGCATCGAGATCATCACGATCTTGCCCGCAAGTTTGCCCCTATATTCGTCGAAATGGCGCAGCTTCGACATCGGCGCGACAATGACTTCTCCTGACAGCACGCCATTGGTCGGCGGCGTCCACGCAACAGGAATCGCGGTCAGTTGAAGCGGACGAGGCACAGTCATCCGCGCACTGGAGGAGACGATTTCCCACCCGCGCCCAAAATCAAACGCATCGCGACGGACATTTTGCAGTCCCCAGCCGGTGAATTTGTCGATAGCCCAAGCCTCGGCACGGCGCATCGCGGGCGAGTTGGTCAGGCGCGGACCGATATCGTCGGTCATTTCCTGCGCAAGGCTCATGACCTGCGACCGGTTCATGCCTTCGTCGACCAAGCGGTTGGTTTCGTCGACTTGCGCGGCTGCAGGCATGGCAATGGCAAGTGCCGTCAACGACAGCGCGGCAAAATATTTTCGAATCATAAAGCTCCCCAGCTTGAATGGTAGAGGGCACCATCCACGGCAGGGTCTGATATGCAAGCACCTGACGCTCGTTTTCTGCGAACGACATCAGGCTTCGGCGAACTATTTTCGCCCGAACAGCTTTTCGACGTCGCTCAGTGCCAATTTCACCCAAGTCGGTCGGCCGTGGTTGCATTGCCCGCTATGCGGCGTGACCTCCATTTCGCGCAGCAAAGCGTTCATTTCCGGGACCGATAGCACTCGACCAGCGCGGACCGAGCCGTGGCAGGCCATTGTCGATGCGACATGATCGATGCGTTCTTTCAAGGTCAGCGCCTCGTCATACGCGGCAAGATCATCGGCGAGATCTTCGATCAGTCCTTTGGCGTCGCCGCCGCCGAGCATCGCTGGGGTCGCGCGCACAAGCATCGCGGCTGGGCCGAAGCGTTCAAGGTCTAGGCCAAAGGCGGAGAGTTCTTGCGCGCGGGCCTCCAGACGGTCGCAGGCGGGTTCATCCAACTCGACGACTTGCGGCAGCAACAGGGCCTGCGATGGCACCAATCCGCCCGCCGCCGCCATCGCCTTGCGCATCCGTTCCAACACCAGCCGTTCGTGCGCGGCGTGCTGATCGACGATGACCAGTCCATCTTCGGCTTCGGCAACGATATAGGTTTTCGCCACTTGCCCGCGTGCAACGCCCAGCGGGTGGCTTCTGCTTTCCGGAACAGCTTCGGCGGCTTCGGCAGCACGCCCCATCAGCGGGGCGAGGTCTTCATGCTGAATAGCAAAGTCGCTTCGATGTTCGGCAAGCGATGTAAATGCCGGACGCGCTGCGTAATTGCCCTGATAGGCTGTGTAAGGCGCGGCGAAGATATCGCCTTGCGCTGTGCGGACAGGTTCCTGCTGCCACGCCGCGAGTGCGTCAGCCGGTGGCCGTTGCACGGCACGAAACCCCGACTGGTCAAGCGCGTGGCGAAGTCCCGAGACGATCATCCCGCGCACCAAAGCAGGCTCGCGGAAGCGGACTTCGGTCTTGGCGGGATGGACGTTTACGTCAACTTCGGTCGGTGGCAGGTCTAGGAAAAGGGCCACAACAGCATGCCGGTCGCGCGCCAGCATTTCGGCATAGGCGCCGCGCACTGCGCCGATCAGCAACCGGTCCTTCACCGGACGGCCATTGACGAACAGAAACTGGTGGTCGGCAACCCCGCGATTATAGGTCGGCAGGCTGGCGATGCCGCCTAGCCGGATACCCTCGCGCTCGAAATCCAGCCCCACGCTGTTGTCGATGAGTTCACCGCTGGTCAGCGCCGCGACGCGTTCGGGGCGCTCCATATCGGGCTGCACCGCTAGCACCCGTCGTCCGTCATGTTCGACACTAAAGCCCACATCCGGCCGAGCCATGGCCAGCCGCTTCATGGTGTCGAGTGCAGCGGCATATTCAGCGCGCGGACTGCGCAGGAATTTGCGGCGGGCGGGGACATTGCCGAACAGATTCTCGACCCGAACGCGCGTTCCGGGTGGGATCGACGCGGGGCTCTCGCTTGTTAGCACACCATGATCGACAATCCGCGACCAGCCCTCAGCCGCGCCGACCCTGCTTTCCAGCGTCATCTTCGACACGCTGGCAATCGACGGCAATGCCTCACCCCGAAAGCCCAACGTCGCTACCATCTCGATATCTTCGTCCGGCAACTTTGATGTCGCATGTCGCTCCAGCGCGAGCGCCATATCTGGAGGCGTCATGCCGCAGCCATCGTCGGTCACTTCGATCAAATCAATGCCGCCGGAAGCCAACCGAACGGTAATATTCCGCGCGCCCGAATCGATGGCATTTTCAACCAGTTCCTTCAACGCACTGGCTGGTCTTTCGACCACTTCACCGGCAGCAATCCGATTGACCAAATTTTCCGGGAGTCTTCTTATTGACATGCGCGTATTCCTAGCCCAAGCGCCGCTGGCAGGCGACTCCTTAATCGTTCGCATTCCAGCCAAATACCTGTTTTTAAAAACA
>JBGSPK010000436.1:0-2738 GCA_041738665.1 Sphingorhabdus sp.
TTCCCATGTCAAGCGCTGCACATCGGGATCTTCGCACATCTTGACGAAGCGTTCGCGGCGCTTGTCATTCTTGTACCAGAAATATTGCATCATCCCCAATATCCAGAACACCCGGCCATGCGCCTTCATAAATGATTTGCGTGCCAGCCGGAGCGACCGGGCATCGCCGGTTTCAAGATACGCCGCAACAGCATCAGCGCTATTCCGGCCGGCGGTCATCGCATAATATATGCCCTCGCCCGAGGAAGGCGCAACTACGCCCGCCGCATCCCCGGCGACCACGACATTACGGCCATTGTCCCACCGTTTGAGCGGCTTTAGCGGAATCGGCGCGCCTTCTTTGCGGATCGTTTTCCAATGCGAAAGCCCTGTCTGTTCGCGCATCAAACGCGTCGTTTCACGAAGCGGAAAACCCTTATCTGCGCTACCCAGTCCTATGCTCGCGGTTTTGCCGTGGGGGAATATCCAGGCATAAAAATCAGGCGACAGATGTCCCTGATAATAGACGTCGCAGCGCGTTTCTTCGTAATCCGCGTCGATCTCGTCAGGGACCTCGACAATCTCATGATAGGCAAAAACGCATTTCACATGGTCGGCATTTTTGATGCACTGTTTGGCGACATTCGACCGTGCACCGTCGGCACCAATAACCGTCCGCGTTGTAACGGTCTGCAGATCGGACGCGCGATCGGTGCGGTAACTGAGCGTTACGATGTTGCTGCTGTCATCGATATCCTCGCATTTGCCGGTCACGCGGGTAGCGCCAGCTTCAGCGGCACGATTGCGCAGCCATTCGTCGAATGTGTCGCGGTCAACCATGCCAACAAAGCCGTCACCGACGGGCATTACGACTTTTTTGTTCGATGGGGCGATAATCCGCGCCGATTTGGCATGCGCTACGAGCAATGTCTGCGGGATATCAAAATCCTTCAACAAACGCGGCGGAACGGCTCCTCCGCAAGGTTTAATCCGGCCCGCTTTGTCGAGCAGCATGACCTTATACCCCGCCCGGGCAAGATCGTTTGCCGCAGTTGCCCCCGACGGTCCACCGCCGACAACAATGACATCATAATCTGGTTGGACGCTCATATCTGCATCGCCTTTCGTGATTGGGTTGGCCGGGTCAGGCTGGTTCCCGTCGCGACCAACGCGGCGAGAACGAACATTATTGCTTCGATGGCAAATACCCACTGAAACGCGATACCATCTTGCCCCATGATGACGCGCAACTGATCGACGATGACAGCACCCAGCAAACCGCCGGTGCCAAAGGCAACCGCCTGCGACGCCCCCCAGACGCCCATGCGCGCACCTTCGCCGGAACCCTGCCCGTCGCTTGCTAGACCGAGCATCGCACTGACCGCAGCGACCGCGAATACGCCGTTCGCAAGTCCAAGGCCGAACACATTTACCTTAAGCGGCCAAGCGATGCCGAATGTTGCGGCCATCGATAGTCCGGCCAGCATGACGGCAGAACCAAAACATCCTAGAACAATCCAGAGCTTCAAATTCGGACCGAATTTCATGGTGTATAGACTGCCCCCCAAACCAGCAGCCAGCATCCCGGCTAATATGCCGCTATGCTGCAGGCCCGATAGCTGGGTCGACTCTCCCGGTGTCATTTCGAAAACCAGCCCGGCGAAAGGTTCAAGGATTAGATCCTGCATGCTGTAGGCCAGCATCGAAATGAACACGAAATAGGTAAAGCGCCGCGCCTGATTATCGCGCCAGATATCGCGAAGGACTTCGGCAAAACTGGCACCTGTTTCACTGCGTTGTGAAGATAAAACAGACTGGCTGTTTCGCTCCAACCCACGCAAAGCGAGCATGGCGAGGCAAAATGCAATCAACACGACAACACTGCAAACGATGGCTAAACGCCCCTCGCTGAACGGATCAAGATATGCGCCGGACACACCGGCAGCAATTACGATCCCTGCGACCATCATCGTCCAGCTAATCGCAGCGGCAGCCGGCTTGCGTTCGTCGGCGACGCGCGATGCCAATAATGCCAGCAACGCAGTACCGGACATCCCGACGCCAAGGCCGATGAGTGTGAACCCGGCGACTGCCACAATGACGGGAAGCGCGCCCGATCCCGACATCATGATGGTCGCATCGACCGAAACCAATGCGCCAAGCGCCAGTATTCCCATACCCGTCATAACCCAGGAGCTGCGCGATGCCGACCGGTCCGAGCGATAACCCCATAAAGGGCGGGTCAACTGAACGCCATAATGCCACGCGACCAGCGCCGCCGGGATCGCTGCTGCGATGGAATATTCGACAACCATGACGCGATTGAGCAGCGACGTTGCCAGCATGACCATCGCCCCTATCGCGGCCTGCACCGTGCCGAGCCTTAAGATGCCGAGCCAGCCGATACCTAATGATTTGGCGGCGTTTCCGGTCATATATATCCCCCAAGGCCAAGCGCGGCGGCCAGCATCCCGAATACGTAAAGCGACACGCCGGTCGCGTTGTACCAGGGCGCGAATTTAGCTGGGTCGCTGACGAGGCGAACCATCAGACCTATCTGGATTGCAACAAACAGGCCGACGATTGCGGCAGATAATAGCATGGCTTGCCAGACCAATAGGGCGATTACAGCAATCTGCGCGAGCGCCATGACGGAACACGCAAACAACGCGGCACCGCGTACGCCCATCGTCACTGGAAGCGATCGAAGACCCGTGGCACGGTCGCCTTCTACTGCCTTGAAATCGTTGAGCGTCATA
>JBGSPK010000461.1:0-2934 GCA_041738665.1 Sphingorhabdus sp.
TCCACCCGCGGGCGGGAAAATGCGGTGTCACTGATATTCTCGTGAATCATGCCGTTACTTCAAGCCGCCCCAGACCTTTGCGAGCCGGTGCACTACACCAAAGTTATACCGACCGCGCCCGTGATTTTTGCCCTGTGCCAGCATGGGACGGCAGTCGCACGAGTTGTTAAATGTCGTAAAATCGCAATATTTATGAACTGCTTATGAGCAGCCCGGTCATCACTGCAGCAAGCGAAACAGCGCGTAATACCCGCCCCTTTCGACCCAGCCGCAATATCGTTCGACCCGCGCCCTCAAATCCGCTTCCGCTGCGCGCCTGTTTCATCATAATCTGGAATTCCGGGCCATCGAGCATTTCAGGAGAATAGCGCAGTCGCTCGACAATTTTGCGCCGGACATTATTGGAAACACCCGGTTTTTCAAACAATGTATCGAGCTCATCGAGATCCGGGAGCGTGATGCAATCGTTGAATAATGTCGGATACCCTTCGGAGCAGCGAGTGTGATCCTCCCAAGCAATCGCAGCAGCTTTCGCCTGTTCATGTGCATGTTTCTTGCTGACCTGATCGGGCGATCGACGGTACAGCAATAAGCGGTCAGGCAGGTTGGCAATCTGCGTCAGCCGCGTTGCGCGCAACCACAAATCATAGTCTTCCGCATGTCGGAATGCAGGCCGATAGCCACCCAATTGGCGTGCGACATGTGTTCGCATCATAACCGACGGATGGCATAAAGGCGGTCCGTCGGAGAGCCGGAGCACCAGGGCTTCGGGCGTTTCAGGATATTTGTCAGTTGCGCCAATGATATTGCCTCGCGCGTCAATATCATGGCTGTTGCTGCCCAATATCCCGATTTTCGGATTCGCTTCCAGAAACGCCAGCTGCCGCGAAAACCGGTCGGGCATAGCAATGTCGTCACAATCCATGCGCGCCAGATAGGGCGCACGCGCCAAATCAATCAGCTGATTGAGACTTGCAACCAGACCCTGATTTTCGCTGGCGATGATATGAACGCGCGAATCTGCCTTCGCCAGCGCCTGTAATATTTTCAGGCTGCTGTCGGTTGATCCATCATCCAAAATCAGGAATTCAAACTCACCAAAATTCTGGTCGAGAATTGAGCGCGCCGCTGGGTACAGAAATTGCGCGCCATTATAGACGCTCATAATTACTGAAACGCGCGGACCTGTTGCCATCACCCTGAACTAGCGTCTAATCGTCTCAAATTGGTTTTCAGGATAAGAATTTTTCATGCGCATTGCATTATATCAGCCGGACATAGCAGGAAATGTCGGTGCCGTTTTGCGCACATCTGCCTGTCTCGCGGTGCCGTGCGACATTATCGAGCCCTGCGGATTTGCCTTTTCAGAGCGGGCTCTAAAACGCGCAGGCATGGATTATGCAGCGCAAGCGCAGATTTGCCGCCACGCCGACTGGGAGAGCTTTCTCGATACAATTGGTGGTGCGCGGGTTGTTTTGATGTCGAGCAAGGCATCAACGCCGTTGCCGCAATTCCAATTTCAGCACGACGATGTCATCCTGATGGGGTCTGAAAGCAGCGGCGCACCAGCCGAAGTTCATGACCGCGCTAATGCGCGTGTATATATTCCAATGGCCCCCGGATTTCGGTCCTTGAACATTTCAGTGTCGGCTGGCATCGCATTGGCCGAAGCATTAAGACAGACACACCAATTTCCCGGAGAGAATGCGTGACCCTGATACTCGATACCCGCCAACAGGCAGCACGCGGATGGTTTGAATCGTTACGAGACCGTATTACCGCGGCGTTTGAGGAAATTGAACGCGAAGCAGGTTCGGACGCATCGTTCGAATATACCCCTTGGGACCGTAATGATCATGATGGTTCACCCGGTGGTGGCGGCGTGCGCGGGGTGATGAAGGGCAAGGTCTTCGAAAAGGTCGGGGTAAACGTATCCACTGTTGGCGGCAGCTTTAACCCTGAATTCGCCAAGACCATTCACGGTGCGGCAGAAGACCCTAATTTCTTCGCAACGGGTATCAGCCTGGTTGCGCACATGTCGAACCCGCATGTCCCTGCCGTGCATATGAACACGCGCTATCTGGTCACAACCAAAAGCTGGTTTGGCGGTGGCGCCGACCTGAATCCACCTGTCCCTTATGAAGAAGACACCGCTGATTTCCATGCCCGGCTGCGTGCTGCGTGCGCGCCTTATGGGCCCGATGTGTATGAACGTTATAAGGCATGGGCAGAGGAGTATTTCTGGATCCCACATCGCAATGTTCATCGCGGCGTTGGCGGGATTTTCTACGACCATCTGGAGAACACCAGCGAAGCGCTTTTCGAGCAAAATTTCGCGCTAACCCGCGACGTCGGTGAGGCATTTCTCGATATTTTTCCTAAACTCGTCCGCCGCCGAATGAACCAGCCGTTCACCGCCGAAGAAAAGCAGGCGCAACTGCGCTGGCGGGGGCTTTATGCCGAATTCAATCTCGTTTACGATCGCGGAACGACTTTCGGTCTAAAAACTGGCGGTAATGTCGATGCCATTCTGATGAGCCTTCCACCCGAAGTCGCGTGGGACTAATACCGGATGCCACTTAGCCCAATTGCCCCCGGTGAAATCGGCGCAATTGTCACGTCGCTCGAGATGACCGCCCGGCCTCCCCTGCGCGCGATGCCGTCGTCCGACCTGCGGCTGGAACGTTGGAACGCGCCTGCGCTCGAGAAATATCGGGCGCTGTATCGGAGAATAGGCGAGCCCTGGCTTTGGTTTTCGCGGCTTGAACTCGACGATGCCGCTCTTTCCGCCATAGTCCACGACCTTAAAGTACGCATCTGGGCGGTACTCGACCGGCGCGGGATCGAAGTCGGCATACTCGAACTGGATTTTCGCGAAAACGGCCAGTGCGAAATCGCATTTTTTGGACTTGTCCCTGAACTGGCCGGTCAGGG
>JBGSPK010000463.1:0-5644 GCA_041738665.1 Sphingorhabdus sp.
CGAAGAAACTCTCCGCAACTATCCACCGCTGGTTTTCGCAGGTGAAGCGCGCAACCTGACCGCCGATCTCGCGAAGGTCGTCGAAGGCAAGGCGTTTTTATTACAGGGCGGCGATTGTGCCGAGAGCTTTGCCGAGTTTCACCCCAACAATATTCGCGACACATTCCGCGTCATCTTGCAAATGGCGGTCGTACTGACTTTTGCGGGCAAGGTGCCTGTTGTAAAGCTGGGTCGGATGGCAGGGCAGTTTGCCAAGCCCCGCTCGACACCGACAGAAACCATTGGTGGTGTCGAGCTGCCGAGCTATTTCGGTGACATCATCAATGACATCGAGTTTAGCGCTGAGGGTCGCGAGCCTGACCCAGCACGAATGGTGCGCGCTTACAGCCAGGCAGCATCAACGCTAAACCTACTGCGCGCGTTCTCAAATGGCGGCTATGCCAATTTAAAGCAGGTTCACGCCTGGACGCACGACTATATGGGCCGTTCGCCCTGGGCGCAAAAATATAAGGAAACGGCGGACCGCATTGGCGAGGCGCTCGACTTTATGGAAGCTTGCGGCATCACGCCTGAAACCGTGCCGCAGATCAAGGGTACCAGTTTCTACACCAGTCACGAGGCGCTGTTGCTGCCGTATGAGCAGGCAATGACGCGTCAGGACAGTTTAACCGGCGGCTGGTATGACACATCGGCGCATTTCCTGTGGATTGGCGACCGTACCCGGTTTGAAGGTTCGGCGCATGTCGAGTTTCTGCGCGGTATCGGCAACCCGATCGGCATTAAATGCGGACCGAGCCTTGAGCCCGATGCTTTATTAAAGATGCTCGATCTTTTGAATCCGGCGCGCGAAGCTGGCCGTATCACGCTGATCTCGCGTTATGGGTATGACAAGGTCGAAAGTGGACTGCCTAAACTCGTCCGCGCTGTGCAGCGTGAGGGCCATCCAGTGATCTGGTCATGCGACCCGATGCACGGAAATGTTATCAAGTCGGACAGCGGCTACAAGACGCGGCCTTTCGAACGGATACTTGCGGAAGTACGCGGATTCTTTGCCGTGCACCGCGCAGAAGGCAGTTTTGGCGGCGGTATCCATATCGAGATGACCGGCCAGAATGTAACCGAATGCACAGGCGGCGCGGTTGCGGTGACCGATGAAGGGCTTGCCGATCGCTATCATACGCATTGCGACCCCCGGTTAAATGCAGCGCAATCGCTCGAACTCGCATTCCTCCTTGCCGAAATGCTCAACCAGGAACTGACAGAGCGCGCCAGAAAAGCGGCATGAACAGGAGATTTGCCATGCAGGGAACAGTCGTCAAATCGGGCGTTGGTTTTGGCAGCGCACTGGCAATGGTCATTAGCTATACCGCACACAAGTCTGTTCTTTGGGCGATTATCCACGGCATATTCAGCTGGTTTTATGTCATCTATTTTCTGCTGAAACAGTAAAGTCGCGTAAACGCATGTAGTGGTTGCGTCCTTTGGCGCAGCGCTGATACATTGCGACGATGAAGCATTTCGTGTTCATTATGTCGGCGACGATAGCAGTGTCAGCATGCTCGTCTGGCGTAGAGACCCGGATTTCAAGTAGCGGAATTGCTTCGCCCGTTGCCCAGTCTTACATGATTATGTCAACCGCCGAAGCAACGCCAGAGTTGCAGTCGGCTTATGCGATGGTTGCCAGCAATCTCTCGCACAAAGGTTTTTCCAGCGCCAAAGAAGCTCCCCTCCATCTTGAGGTCACGGTTGACCGGCGCGATGCGTCGCTGGCACTGGGGTCGGCGTCTGGCCCGCAAAGCCTGTCCGCCGCAAAACAACGCAAACCGCTCCAAAGCTGTAAGGACATGGAATACAGGCTAGGCATCACAGTCACACGCATTGCCGACGGCGTTGAACTTTACAAAGGGACAGCAGCCGAACATCATTGCAAACTGCCGATGGCCGATGCGTTGCCCGCTTTGGTCGATGCTGCGCTTGCTGACTTCGGACAGCCGCGAGGCACATATTCAATAAAGCGAATAGCGCGTGACTAAGCTTCCGGCGCTTCGGGCAGGGTGAAAATAAAGCGCGCGCCGCCTTCCTCAGCGTTGCGGGCAGTCACCATGCCGCCATGTCGCTCGATTACGGCCTGGACGAACGTCAGCCCCAATCCGGTGCCTTTGACCCGACTGCGCTGATCGCCGCCGGTTGCAAAGCGCGAGAAAAGATTTGCCAGTAGCTCCGGCGCTATCCCCTCGCCATGATCCGAAATCGTAACGACAATGTTCGATGACGGATCGCGGGAGATGGCGATATCGACTACCTCATTGTCCGGACTGAATTTGATTGCGTTGTCTATCAGGTTGCAAGCAGCGCGCGAAAGACTGTCGGGTTCGGCCTTTACAAATGCCCCATTGCTGCTGTCGCCAAATGTGAATTTGATGCCGCGTTCTCTCGCTAAGGGCCACAGGCCGTCGGCAGCTTCGCGGATGCAATCGGCGAGAATGATGTCCTCCCCTTCAAATTCGGTTTCTGCCATACGCGCGATTTCTACGAAATCCTGCGCAAGCTGCATCGTACGGCGAGCGTTGCGCTCGATCCGCTTCTTGGCATCGGCATCAATATCGCCATCAAGCAAGGCAATGATTGTCGATTGCGGTGCGCGCATATCGTGCGAGAGAAGTTGCAAGACTTCCTCGCGCTCTGTCTCGGCGCGGGCGAGTGCTGTGATGTCGGTCAGGTAATGAATGTGACCATGTAATATACCGGAGTCGCTGCGGACTTCTGAGCGGCGCATGACGAAGGTCTGACCTAGCGGTGACAAAAAACGAACAAATTCAGGACCCTCATGGTTCGACTTCGCGAGATATGCGTCCACCATCGACCGCTGGTGCCCAATGACAATCTGATCCAGCGCCTTGGACAGCTTCAAGCCGGTAACATTATTGCCAAGCCGGTCGTCGAGCAGCCGATTGGTAAGGGTGATGCATTCATCGGGGCCCGTGACAAACATTGGATCGGGCAGGTCGGCGAGCGTATCGGCGACAAAACGGCGCAGATCACGCATATGATCGATGGCTCCGGCAAGTGCCTCGCTTTGCCGACCGACCAAGTCGGTCGCTCGGCTTTGGGCAATTGGCACCGGATTGACCTCGCCTTCTCGCTCCAATGCCTGTAACTCGGAACTCATAAAATCGCTCATCGCCTGCAATCGTCGCCAACCCCACAGCGGATAAACCAACAGCACACCAAGCAGCGCCGCGCCGGGAGGGAACCAGATGTGGCGCCATAGCAAACCCGCGCTTGCTGTTAATATCGCCGCTAGAGAAAACAGCGACATGACAAGAACCACCCGCGGTCGCCAGCGGAGAAATCCTATCAGCAACAGCCATAAGGGGATTAGCGAAAGTGCTATGATCCAGGCCATCGGCAATGGCTTGATAAAATCATCACGCCGCAATGCGCCAAGCATGTTGGCCATGATTTCGACCCCGGATAACAACCCGTTTTCGCCGTTTGGCGTTGGAAAGTTGTCGCCCATACCAGCGGCGCTCGCGCCAATAATGATATCTTTTCCTCGCACCATTTCGTCCGGAAGATCGCCTGCCAGTATGTCGGCATAGGATATTTCGGAAAAGCCACCGCGCCTGGCATAAGGGATGAGCAGATTTTGGTTGCAGGAAGCATCTGATTTAGCCGCCCGCGAATGTGGTTCGTCATTACCGCGGTACACTAGCTCCATCAAATGCGGCCAACGCGTGCCTCCGGCGTCCGGCTCAAAACAAAGCTCTGTCCGTCGTACAATGCCGTCATCGTCGAACAGGACGTTGACATGACCAATGGCCTTGGCTGAGGCGGCAAATGATGAGGCAGGGGCAATTGTGTCGTAAGCACGACCGTTGCTGCCCGGCGTGACAAAATGAAGTGGCATAAAGACTGGCGCGGGCCCAGACGCGATCGCCGCTGCCAGCTGCTGATCGTTTCCTTCGCTCTCGCTCAGCAGAATATCCAGTGCGATGGATCGCGGCTGCTTGGCTTGCAGCTTTTCAATCAGCCTTGCATGCAGGCTGCGGTCCCAAGGCCATTTGCCCAAAGCCGCAAGGCTTGGATCGTCAATGCTTACCAGCAATACGTGCTGGTCAGCAGATGGCCGACCTACAGCGCTCAGCCGGTCGTAAAGCAAATTGTCAAACGATGTTGTGCCTCGCCAGAATAAAGCACCCGTTACGATTGCGGTCGCCAGCAAGCCAATGCCGATCCATTCTATCGCAAGACGCAGGCGCAATTTCATATTGCATAATCAGCGGCGGACATCGAAATATCAAGCGGCGATGCGGCAGTCAGGTGCCTGATACCGATAGCTTTTCCATTGACGTCCAGTTGATGGCAACTTCGCCATCCAGATATTGCACAACGCCAACGCGCCAGAAATAATCGCCCTCTGGCAAATCGGACAATGTGACGTGGTCACTCGTCAGCCCCGCTTCATCGACCATGGCAATTTGATCGGTGGCATTTTGGAACAGCTGGAAATGGAAGCGTTGCGTGCCCGCGCCTTCGCCGACCCAGCGGAACACATAGCCCTCATCGCTCTGCCCTGCGGTCGCACTCACGCCGTTCAATCGGCGCTTGAAAGCAAAAGTCGCAGGTATTCCCTGAATACCATTGGGTGAAATTGCACGTGCGCGGACAAAGTAATTGCCATTGGGGAGGTCGGTAATGTCGGCTTTACCATCGGCAGCAACCACGTCGGCGACTTGTTCGATGAAACCAGAATCGGCACCTACCGTAAAGCGCATGCCGGTCGGTGCTTCGGACTGAAAGGTCACGATCTTGTCGGCTTGGGTTTTGCCCGGATCTCGCAACGCAGGCGGTTTGAGCAGGGCCTCGGCGATCACATTGCCATCCGCCTTGATCGCCAGTCCGTTGCCTGCAGGTAACGCCCGGCTAACGGTCGAAGCGGCGTTAACCACCAGCGCACCCTCGACGACTTCTACAAAGTCGCTGGCGCTATCAGGGTCGAATCGCGACTGAAAATCAGTGCCGCGTACGGCGGAAACAGCCTTTGGTGTGCGGACCTGATAGCGGTCATCTGGCGATTTGTGCTTCACGACCGAAGAGCGAACCCCGCCGTTGGCAATATCGAAATCATAGTCCACGCTGCCGCCTAGCACATAGCTGCGCAGGCGGCGGATACGGATGTTGCTGTTGGAAGGCAGCGAAACGCGAGAGCCGTCGTCAAGCTGCATGGCTGCAAAGGATGAAGGGCCGGTACTAATCGCAGCACCCTCGCGTAATATCTGGCCAACCGATGCGGTTGCCGCGCTCGCGAGTACCTGTCCGCGAACCGAAATCAGCCTTGCGTTGGCTGGTTTGAACTTCAGTAGATTACGCGGGATCGAGATTGTCTTGCCAACCGGGATTGCGAAAGGGTCAGCTATCCGGTTTTGTCGCTGGATGATTTTATAGTCCGCCCGCGATTGCAAATATCGATCAGCGAGCTCGATCAGCGTATCGCCTTTCCGCATTGTATAACGAACAGAAGCATCGTCTGTCGACGCGTGCAACGGCAGTGCACTGGTCAGCGCAAGCAATACTCCGCCGATACCACCTAATGTGCTTGCCCGTCGCAAATTAACCGCCCTTCGCAATTGACTCCAGACGG
>JBGSPK010000001.1:0-15362 GCA_041738665.1 Sphingorhabdus sp.
CTGCGTCATTCGCGGCTGCGTGCCGAAGAAGCTGCTCGTTTATGGTTCGCATTTTGCCGAAGATCTGGCCGATGCGCAGCGATTTGGCTGGAACACGCAAGGCGCAACGTTCGACTGGAATGTCCTGCGCGACAATGTCGCTGCCGAAGTAAACCGCCTCGAAGGATTATACGGCCAGACGCTGGGTAATAACCATGTCGAGATTTTTCGCGAGCGCGCCGTCGTCAAAGGTCCGAACACCGTTCAACTGGTTAGCGGACGTGAAATCACCGCCGCGCATATATTGATTGCAACCGGCGCATGGCCTTCTGTTCCCGATATACCTGGCGCGGGGCATGGCATCACCTCGAATGAAGTGTTCAGTCTGCCCGAACTGCCAAGGCGCGCGGTGATTGCCGGCGGCGGCTATATTGCAAACGAATTTGCAGGCATATTCAATGAACTCGGCGTAGATGTCAGCCTTGTCACGCATGGCGACCGCATATTGCGCAGCTATGACGACGAAATCGTCGACAGGCTGGTTGATATCAGCCGACACAAGGGCATCGACATCCGCTTCAACTACCGTTTCGACTCTATTACGAAGCATGATGATGGCAGCCTCCTGATCAAAAGCGAAAATGGCGAAGATATCGAAACCGATCTGCTTTTGTGGGCCATCGGCCGAACGCCGCACAGCAAAGCATTGGGTCTTGAAGATGTGGGCGTCGAGCTTGCCAAGGATGGTTCGGTCAAGGTTGGAGATGACAACCGCACCAATATCCCAAGCATCTATGCCGTCGGCGACGTCACCAACCGTGTGCAATTGACGCCGGTAGCGATCCGCGAAGGCCATGCTTTTGCCGATACCGTTTTCGGTAACAACCCACGTACTGTGAACTACGACTGCATCCCGACCGCCGTATTCAGCAATCCGCCGATTGCCAGCGTAGGTATGACTGAGGCGGAGGCGCGCGCGAAACATTCTGACGTGAAAGTCTATAAAAGCGACTTCCGTGCGATGAAAAACGTTCTTGCGGACCGCGACGAGCGGGCGATCTACAAAATGGTCGTTGCGGGTGCAGATGATAAGGTCATTGGACTGCACATGATTGGCCCCGACAGCGGAGAAATTTTGCAGGCTGCAGCGATCGCGGTAAAGGCAGGGCTTACGAAGCAGGCGTTCGACGATACCGTTGCTCTGCATCCGAGCATGGCTGAAGAGTTGGTGCTTTTGAAATAATCAGGGAAAGATTGTCGGCGTGTCGGCTGGCGTCCATCGTGGGTAGCGGGCCATGATAGCCGCAAACAAGTCGGATTGAAGCAGTCCTGCCAGCCAGCGCTGAAGCCCGGGTAGTGGCAGCGCATCGAACCACGCCTGATCGGTTGCCGCGAACTGTCGGACAAAAGGGAACAGGGCAATGTCGGTGAACGCTCGGGTCTCTCTTCCCAGAAAAGCATCCGCCGACAGCCGGTCGTTCAATAGGCCAAGATGGTCGAGCGCTGATTCGCGTGAAGCCGCACCGTCGGTCAGATTGTATCGGTGAGGATATTTATAGCGGTCCAGCGCCTGCTTGAACGGCCTGTCATTAGCTGCAATCAGGTCCGCATCGACGTCTGCCAGCCAATTTTCACGGTCGTTTTGCCCCAGGGCCCAGTGCATGATGTCGAGGCTCTCCTCAACCACTCCGCCATCCGGCAAAACCAGCACGGGGACGGTACCTTTTGGCGATATCTCAAGCATTTCCGGCGGTTTGTCGCGTAACACCACTTCGCGCAATTCAACCGCAACACCACTCACCGCAACCGCCATCCGCGCGCGCATTGCATAAGGGCAACGGCGGAGGCTGTAGAGTATCGGGAGGTCAGTCATCGCTGCGGGGATTAACCCCGATATGCTGCTTGCCGCGTTTCTTGGCGAGCGCAATCTGCTTCTGCCGCTCGGCAAAGCGCGCGCGGTCTTCTTCGGTGCGTTCGGCGTAGCAGGCGGGGCAGGCCACGCCTTCGATAAAGTGCTCCGAAGCCTTGTCATCTTGCGAAATCGGGCGGCGGCAGGCGTGGCATAACTCCATTTCGCAAAGTTCGAGGCCGTGCTTAACCGAAACCCGTTCATCGAATACAAAGCATTCGCCCTGCCATTTGCTTTGCGCTTCGGGCACGGTTTCGAGATAACGCAGTATGCCGCCTTCGAGATGATAGACTTCGTCGATGCCTTCGGCTTTCAAAAAAGCAGTGGATTTTTCGCAGCGGATTCCGCCGGTGCAGAACATTGCGAATTTGGTTTTTCCCGCGGCCAATTCATCGCGATGTTCGCGGAACCATCCGGGAAATTCGCTGAACGATTTGGTCTTGGGGTCGACCGCGCCTTCGAATGTGCCAATCGCCACTTCATAATCGTTGCGTGTGTCGATTAATACTGTGTCGGGATCGGATATCAGCGCGTTCCAATCCTCGGGTTGCACATAAGTCCCAACTTCGCGTTTCGGGTCGATGCCTTCGACGCCCAATGTCACAATCTCTTTCTTCAGCCGTACTTTCATTCGGTAGAACGGCATCTCATCGGCGTGCGAGTATTTAACGTCGAGTTCCGAGCAGCCGGGCAGGTTCCGCAAAAATACGATCAACGCATCAATAGCATCAGACGCACCGGCAACCGTTCCGTTAATGCCTTCATGCGCCAGCAAGATCGTGCCCTTGACACCGCCTGCGTCGCATTGCGCCTGAACCAGTGGTTGCAACTTCTCGGGCGCCTCGAACGCCACGAAGCGATACAATGCTGCGACCTTGATGGGATGAATATCTTCCATGACGCGGCCCTATAGCGACGCGCAACGCATTTTGGCAGTGCAAAACCGCCATTCGATATTTGCAATTGCGGGGACGCGGTGCCAAGGCATTCGTATAAATAAGCAATTGGGGAGCCTACATGTCGGCCAATATCGCTGAACTGGAAGCACGCCGCGCGGCGTCTAAATTGGGTGGCGGGCAGAAGCGTATTGATGCGCAGCACGCCAAGGGTCGCCTGACCGCGCGCGAACGGCTCGACATCTTGCTCGACGAAGGCAGCTTCGAAGAGCTCGACGCCTATGTGACTCACAATTGCACCGATTTCGGCATGGCCGATCAAAAGATTCCTGGCGACGGCGTGGTCACCGGCAGCGGCACGATTAACGGCCGTCTGGTCTATGTCTACAGTCAGGATTTCACCGTTTTCGGCGGTTCGCTTAGCGAAGCGCACGCGATGAAAATCTGCAAGGTCATGGACAACGCCATGAAGGTCGGCGCGCCGGTCATTGGCCTGAACGACAGCGGCGGCGCGCGGATTCAGGAAGGCGTGGCAAGCCTTGGCGGCTATGCCGAGGTGTTCCAGCGCAATGTGTTGGCATCGGGCGTGGTGCCGCAAATCAGCCTCATCATGGGACCCTGCGCGGGCGGCGCGGTATACAGCCCCGCGATGACCGACTTCATCTTCATGGTGAAGGATTCGAGCTATATGTTCGTCACAGGCCCGGATGTAGTGAAGACCGTGACCAACGAGGTGGTGACTCAGGAAGAGCTGGGCGGCGCGGTTTCGCACACCACCAAGTCGGGTGTTGCGGACAATGCGTTCGAGAATGATATCGAGGCGCTGCTCGCGACCCGCGATTTCTTTGACTATCTGCCCGAAAATAACCGGATGGGCGTTCCCGAACGGCCGACCGAGGACGCTTGGGACCGCATGGAGCCAAGCCTCGACACGCTGATCCCGCCAAGCGCGAACCAGCCTTATGATATGCACGAGCTGATCCGCAAGACGGTCGACGAAGCCGATTTCTTCGAGGTTCAGCCAACCCACGCAGCGAATATCATCATCGGCTTCGGCCGTATTGAGGGCCGCACTGTGGGCATCGTCGCCAATCAGCCGATGGTGCTGGCAGGCGTGCTCGACATCAACAGCAGCCGCAAGGCCGCACGTTTCGTGCGTTTCTGCGATGCGTTCGAAATCCCGATCATCACCTTTGTCGACGTCCCCGGCTTCCTGCCCGGCACCGCGCAGGAATATGGCGGTATCATCAAGCATGGCGCAAAACTACTCTTCGCTTATGCCGAGGCGACCGTACCCAAGATCACCGTCATCACGCGCAAGGCCTATGGCGGCGCATATGACGTGATGGCGTCAAAGCATCTGCGCGGCGACCTCAATTACGCATGGCCCACCGCCGAAATCGCGGTGATGGGCGCGAAGGGCGCAGTCGAAATTATCTTCCGCGGGCTGTCGGCAGAAGAGCAAGCGGTGAAGACAGCGGAATATGAAGACCGCTTCGCCAACCCCTTCGTAGCGGCGAGCAAGGGCTTTATAGACGAGGTGATCTACCCGCACTCAACGCGGAAACGGATTGCGCTGGGCCTTCGGAAATTGCGGAACAAGGCGTTGGAAAACCCTTGGAAGAAGCATGATAATATTCCGTTGTGAGGTAATCTAAAGTTGGCTGATGCAATAATCTCCCAAGGCGCTGCACTTGTCGGAACCGGCGCTTGGTTTGCCGGAAAGATTTTTGGTCCCAGCGTGGATGCGCTCGGTCAAAATTTGAAGGCACACCTTCAATCACGATTGCCTGTTATCTTCGGTAGAGCAGAAGAAATTGCGAAAAATAATGGTGTAACGTTAGCGCCAGTCAAACCGGGTTTGTTAAGTAGGATGATTGTTGACGCGTCATTCTCCGATGATGCGCCAGAAATTACGGAATGGTGGGCTAACCTGTTCATTCAAGCCTCAACAGATTCCGCTGAGGCAAACGTTTATGCCGTGTTTTCCGACATAATGGCGGTCGTCAGTCCTCGCGAAGCATCTGTTTTAAATAGCTTTGTTGAATATTATCGGGCTAATACTAAGATTCTAGTCCCGCAAGATAGAGCTAAGGCACGGTCAAACGATGCTGTTTTCCAAGAAACTTTGTTATTCGCGGTGCTCAAGAACCATCCGCTCTCAGGAGGAACTTCGCTCGAAGTCGAACAGCATTTCTCTGACCCTAAAATCCCATTACCGGTTCGTACTTTTGCTTGGAAGGTGCCTGATAAACAGGGCACAGAACTCGTGTGGCGTATCAGCACGATGGAGTGGTACTCAAAAAACCAAGTTCCAATAGAAATTCTGGAACGGGCGAGGGTGTTTAAATTCTCAAGGCTCGAGATACCGATCATGGCCGACGAGTCGTCATGGGTAGATCTTGTGGGATTAACGGAACTCGGAATTGCATTTTTCGAAGCGTGTGTTGGAGAGCCATTGGAGGGCTTAAAATGAAATTAGGCCGTCTCAACCATATCGGCGTCGCGACGCCTTCCATTGCGGACAGCATCGTCTTTTACCGCGATGTGATGGGCGCGACGAAAATTCATGAGCCGTTCGACCTGCCCGATCAGGGGGTGAAGGTCTGCTTTGTCGATACGCCCTCTGATTCTAGGGGGGGCGCGGACGGCGCGATGAACGGAACGCAGATCGAACTGATCGAGCCGCTGCCAGGCAATGCCTCGATCGCGGCGTTCCTAGAGAAAAATCCGGCGGGCGGGCAGCATCATGTCTGTTACGAAGTGCCCGATATTCACACCGCCAAGGCCGAGTTCGAAGCGATGGGCAAGCGCGTGCTCGGCGAGCCACGCATTGGCGCGCACGGGACGCTCATTTTCTTCGTGCATCCCAAGGATATGCAGGGAGTGTTGACCGAGATTATGGAAGTGGCTGCGCATTAATCCCTCTCCCGCTGGGAGAGGGAGGGAGCCGCGCAGCGGCGGAAGGGTGAGGGCGATCAACTGCCAATTACCCTCACCAACTTCGTCTAGGCCGGTGGCCAAGACTGCGTATCCTCTCCCGATGGGAGAGGAAGCTTAAGGGAGATAAAATGACCTACGAAACCATCCGCCTCGACATCGCGGACAACATTGCGACCATAACTCTCAACCGCCCGGAGCGGCTGAACGCCATGCCGCCGCAGATGGCGGACGAGATTAGCGAGGCGCTCGACAATCTGGGCGGCGCGCGTGCGTTGATCATCACTGGCGAGGGCAGGGCGTTCTGTTCGGGTGCGGATTTGCAGGCGCGCGGCAGGGCGGCGGCTTTGGGTGCGAGCGGACCATATGGTGCGCTGACCCGCAGCTACAATCCGACCATGGTCAAATTGTCCAAACTGAACGTGCCCATTATCACTGCGGTCAACGGCCCAGCGGCAGGTATTGGGTGCAGCCTGGCGCTGTGCAGCGACTTCGCGATTGCCGGTAAGTCGGGCTATTTCATGCAAGCCTTCGTCAACATCGGCCTCGTCCCCGACGGCGGCGCAAGCTGGATGCTGCCGCGCCTGATCGGCAAGGCGCGCGCGACGCAGATGATGATGCTCGGCGAGAAAATCGGCGGCGAGCAGGCGGCTTTATGGGGCCTGATCTATAAATGCGTCGAGGATGCCGAGTTGATGACCGAGGCGCGGGCATTGGCAACCAAGCTGGCGAACGGTCCGACGCTGGCGTTGGGGCTGATGCGCCAGAATATCGCGACTGCGCTCGAGATGGATTATGCCAGTGCGCTGACCCGTGAGGCCGAGGCGCAGAAAATTGCAGGCGAAAGCGCCGACGCGCGGGAGGGCGGCTTGTCCTTCCTGCAAAAACGCAAACCGGAGTTTAAGGGCCAATAATCATGGCAGATTTGGAAGACTGGAAAGCCGCCGCGACAAAAGAGGTCAAGGGTAAGGACCTGACCTGGCACACGCAAGAGGGCATTGCTGTCAAGCCACTGTATACGGCGGACGACGCTGGCGACCCCGGCCTACCCGGCTTTGCGCCATTCACACGCGGTGTGCGCGCCAGCATGTATGCAGGCCGTCCGTGGACAATTCGCCAATATGCCGGTTTTTCAACCGCCGAGGAATCGAACGCCTTCTACCGCCGAAACTTGGCCGCAGGACAGAAGGGCCTGAGCGTTGCCTTCGATCTCGCCACGCACCGCGGCTATGACAGCGACCACCCGCGCGTCGTTGGCGATGTCGGCAAGGCAGGCGTCGCCATAGACTCAGTCGAGGATATGAAAATCCTTTTCGACGGCATCCCGCTCGACCAGATGTCGGTTTCGATGACTATGAACGGCGCGGTGATCCCGATCCTCGCTTTCTTCATCGTCGCAGGCGAAGAGCAAGGCGTTTCGCAGGCGCAACTCGACGGCACCATCCAAAACGACATCCTCAAGGAGTTCATGGTCCGCAACACCTATATCTACCCGCCAGAACCATCGATGCGGATCGTGTCGGACATTATCGCTTACACCAGCGCCAACATGCCGAAGTTCAACAGTATTTCGATTTCGGGCTATCATATGCACGAGGCTGGCGCGACCGCGGTGCAGGAGTTGGCCTTCACCATAGCCGACGGCAAGGAATATGTGCAGCGCGCGATGGAAAGCGGGCTGGATATCGATGCCTTCGCCGGACGCCTGTCGTTCTTCTTCGGCATCGGCATGAACTTCTTCATGGAAGTTTCGAAACTGCGCGCCGCGCGGACGCTGTGGTGGCGGGTGATGGATGGGCTTGGCGCGAAGGACGAGCGCTCCAAGATGCTGCGCACGCATTGCCAAACCTCGGGTGTGTCGCTGCAGGAGCAGGACCCTTACAACAACGTTATCCGCACAACAATCGAGGCGATGGCTGCGACTTTGGGTGGAACGCAATCTCTGCACACGAACGCGCTCGATGAAGCCATTGCTTTGCCGACCGAGTTCTCGTCCCGGATTGCGCGTAACACGCAGATTATCCTGACCGAAGAAACCGGCATTACCAAGGTCGTCGATCCACTCGGCGGCAGTTATTACGTCGAAGCATTGACCGCCGAATTGGTCGATCAAGCTTGGAAAATCATCGGCGAGGTCGATGAGCTCGGCGGCATGACCAAAGCGGTTGCGTCCGGAATGCCCAAACGCCTGATCGAAGAAGCCGCCGCCGCCCGTCAGGCCCGCGTGGATAAAGGCGAGGACGTTATCGTCGGCGTCAACAAATACAAACTTGCAACCGAAGACCATCTGGAAACGCTCGAAGTCGATAACGACATGGTGCGGCAAGGCCAGATTGCTCGGCTGGCAAAGATGCGTGCCGCCCGCGATGAGGCAGCATGTCAGGTGGCATTGAAGGCGCTCACCGAAGGCGCAAAGGGCGGCGAAAATCTCCTCGCGCTCGCCGTCAACGCGGGTCGTGCCCGCGCAACATTGGGTGAAATCTCGGACGCGATGGAACTGGTCTTCGGTCGCTATGCCACGACGCCGGTTCCGGTGAAGGGCATCTATGGCAGCGCGCATGAATTTGACGCGGCGTGGGCTTTGGTGGTCGAGGGTGTAGATGCCGTCGGCCAGAGGCTTGGCCATAAACCCCGCGTGCTAATCGCCAAAATGGGGCAGGACGGACATGACCGCGGCGCCAACGTCGTGGCATCGGCGTTCAACGACATGGGCTTCGACGCCATTTCAGGTCCACTGTTCCAGACCCCAGAAGAGACGCTGGCGCTCGCGCTCGAACAGCAAGTTGATGCCATCGGCGCGTCGTCGCTGGCGGCAGGTCACAAGACGCTGATCCCCGAACTCATCCGCTTGCTCCGCGAAGCAGGCCACCCGGATATCAAGGTCTTCGCCGGCGGCGTCATTCCGCCGCAGGACTACGAGTTTCTGCGCGACGCAGGTGTTGTCGGCATCTATGGTCCCGGCAGCAATATCGTCGAATGTGCAGGCGACATATTGCGTCTGCTCGGCCATAATATGCCACCATTGGGAGAATGACATGAGTTTGATTTTGGCTTTTGCGCTACTTGCCGCTCCAGCTGAATTGTGTAGCATGGATGGCCCTCAGCAAGAAATGAACCAGTGCGCCTATAAACAATTCCAAGCAGCCGATGCCGATTTGAACGCCATATGGCCAAAGGCCGTCGCACGGGCCAAGGACAGCGATAAGGGGCGTGATCCGCAATATGATAGCCGCCCCGGTGATTTCGAAACCTTGCGGTCCGCGCAGCGGGCTTGGATCACATTCCGCGATGCCCATTGCACGATGGAAGGGTACGAAGCGCGCGGGGGATCAATGGAGCCGATGCTATACAATTTGTGTCGTGAGACATTGACGCGCGCACGGACCGCGCAGCTTTCCTCTATGTTGGCAGGGATGGAATAGTGGCTGAAGTCCGCACCGACTGGACGCGAGAAGAAATCGCCACCCTTTTCGACCTGCCGTTCGACGAGCTGGTCTACCGAGCCGCGACCGTCCACCGCGCGCATCATGCCGTGGGGCAGATCCAGCTTTGCACGTTGCTCAGCATCAAGACCGGCGGTTGCCCCGAGGATTGCGGCTATTGTTCGCAAAGCGTGTAGGCCGACAGCGGGGTCGAGGCGACCAAGCTGATGGATGTGCAGGCGGTGCTGCAAAAGGCGGCGCAGGCGGCGGACAATGGCTCGCGCCGCTTCTGCATGGGCGCCGCGTGGCGCAACCCCAAGGACCGCGACATGCCCGCGATTGTCGAAATCGTCAAAGGCGTGCGGCAGATGGGCATGGAAACCTGCATGACCTTGGGGATGCTGACGCCCGCCCAAGCCGATATGTTGGCCGAGGCCGGGCTCGATTATTACAACCACAATATCGACACCAGCCCCGAACGCTATAACGAGATCATCACCACGCGGACGATGGCGGACCGGCTCGATACGCTGGCCGAGGTGCGGCGCGCTGGCATCAATGTGTGCAGCGGCGGGATCGTCGGCATGGGCGAAACCCGCGCCGACCGGGTGGGCTTCATCCACACGCTGGCGACTTTGCCGGCCCACCCCGAAAGCGTGCCGGTCAATGCGCTGGTGCCAGTGAAGGGAACGGTGCTGGGCGATATGCTCGCCGATACGCCGCTGGCGAAGATTGACGATATCGAATTCGTCCGCACGATCGCCGTTGCGCGGATCACGATGCCGATGAGCATGGTCCGGTTGAGCGCGGGGCGTGAGAGCATGAGCGAAGCGACGCAGGCCCTGTGCTTCATGGCAGGCGCGAACAGCATTTTCACCGGCGACAAGCTGCTGACCGCGGCGAATGCAGGTGACGACAAGGACGCGGCCATGCTGGCGAAACTCGGGCTGGTGCCGATGGAGGCGGAGGAGCCCTTGAGGGCGTGTAAGGCGTTGGAACCGGCGGAGTGAGCAGTCTATCTGCGCTCAGGTTCATAGCTTTGACGGCGGCAATTTGCGCGCTGGTTGCAGGGCTGATTATGAGCGTACTGGCTCGAATAATGGCAATCTGCCCATTTGAGCCGCCTTTATTAGCTCAGCAGTGTACCGAAGAGGTATCGTCGATTGCAATCCGCGCGTCCGTTGATGGCGCCTGGAAAGGTGCTCTTTTCGGAACAGCGATTGCTGCAATGATTGTTTATTGGAAATCGAGAAAGTCCTGATGTTCAAAAAAATCCTAATCGCAAATCGTGGCGAAATTGCGTGCCGCATCATCAAGACCGCTCGCCGGATGGGAATCGCGACTGTCGCGGTCTATTCCGATGCCGATGCGCGCGCGCCGTTTGTGGCGATGGCCGACGAGGCCGTGCATATCGGGCCTTCGCCTGCCGCGCAGTCGTATTTGCTGGCCGACAAGATCATCGCCGCGTGTAAGCAAACCGGCGCGGAGGCGGTGCATCCGGGCTATGGCTTCCTGTCCGAACGCACTAGCTTTGCCGAGGCGTTGGCCGCAGAGGACATCGCCTTTATCGGCCCGCCGGTAAACGCGATTGCCGCGATGGGGGACAAGATCGAGTCGAAAAAACTGGCGATGGCGGCGGGCGTCAATGTCGTTCCCGGCTTTGTCGGCGAGATTGACGATACCGAACATGCGGTGCGGATTTCGGAAGAAATCGGCTATCCGGTGATGATGAAGGCCAGTGCCGGCGGCGGCGGCAAGGGGATGCGGCTTGCCTATAATGAGCAGGACGTGCGCGAAGGCTTCGAGGCCACGAAACGGGAAGGCCTGAATTCGTTCGGCGACGACCGCGTGTTTATCGAGAAATTCATCCTCAACCCGCGCCATATCGAAATCCAGATATTGGGCGATCAGCACGGTAATATCCTGTATTTGAACGAACGCGAATGTTCGATCCAGCGGCGGCATCAAAAGGTTGTCGAAGAAGCGCCATCGCCGTTCGTTACGCCCAAGATGCGCCAGGCGATGGGCGAGCAATGCGTCGCTTTGTCACGAGCGGTTGGCTATTATTCGGCAGGTACGGTTGAACTGATCGTTTCGGGCGCGGACCCGAGCGGCGAGAGCTTCTACTTTCTCGAAATGAACACGCGGTTGCAGGTGGAGCATCCAGTGACCGAGTGCATCACAGGCATCGATCTGGTTGAACAGATGATCCGCGTTGCCGCTGGCGAGAAGCTTGCGATGACTCAGGACGATATCAAGATCGACGGTTGGGCCATCGAAAACCGAGTCTACGCTGAAGACCCCTATCGCGGCTTCTTGCCCTCAACCGGACGACTGACTCGCTATCGCCCATCGGTCGCAGGCTGGACCGAAGACGAGCAAGCGAATGGCCGTCGCGGCGTCGACGGCATTCGGGTGGACGACGGTGTCTATGACGGCGGCGAAGTTTCGATGTTCTACGACCCGATGATCGCCAAGCTCATCACCTGGGGGGCAACGCGGGACGAAGCCGCCGACCTGCAAATCGCAGCGCTTGACCGCTTCGAAATCGAAGGCCTCGGCCACAATATCGATTTCGTCAGCGCCATCATGCAACACCCGCGCTTTCGCTCAGGCGAACTGACCACTGGCTTCATCGCCGAGGAATATCCCGACGGCTTCCACGGCGCAGCATCGACACCAGAACTCGTCAAATCACTTGCCGCCATCGCCGGTTTCGTTGCGACCGCCGAAGCCGACCGCGCTCGCCATGTTGATGGCCAGTTGGGCGATCCGCTCGAACCGCCGTCGCGCTGGCAGGTGAAAATCGGCGATGCCGTCCACGATATAGAAATGATCGACGGCGACATGCACGTCGACGGCGAGCCGTTCGAGCTAGCGATGGAATATGACCCCGGCGACCGGTTGATCGAGGCTGAGGTTGGCGACGAGGAACTCGCCGTCAAAATCATGCGTACCCGCATCGGCTTCAAACTCACGACGCGCGGCGCCAGCCACACCGCCCGAGTCCTACCCGGCCACATCGCGCATCTAGCATGTCACATGATCGAAAAAATCCCGCCTGACCTCTCCAAATTCCTGATCTGCCCGATGCCCGGCCTACTCACGACGTTACACGTGGGTGTCGGCGATACTGTCGAGGCGGGTCAACCGCTCGCAGTTGTGGAAGCGATGAAGATGGAAAACATCCTCCGCGCCGAAAAATCGGGCATCGTTAAAGCCGTGAATGCAGGGGCAGGGGACAGCCTAGCCGTCGACGCGGTCATATTGGAGATGGAATAAGGCACCGACGCGGATGCCGGGTACGATGACCATAAAAGCTGGCGATAGCAGTTGTGGTATATATCCATCTCTGGGAGGCAGCATCGCAAGCTGGACTGTTGATGGACAGTCGATGCTGATGACCACTTCGCCCGAAGCATTGGAGGCAGGCGATGTGACAGGCACGGCATCCTTCCCGTTGCTACCTTATTCCAACCGGATCGCGCATGGCCGGTTTGAACTGGGGGGCAGGACCTACCGACTACCTTCGCATCCAACGGGTTATCCGCATGCCAATCATGGCATCGGCTGGCTGGAGCGCTGGACGGTGAAGGAGCATCTGACCGATCGGATAACGCTGATTCTCGATTTCTCCGCCGGCGAGCATTGGCCTTGGCCATTTCGAGCTGAACAAGCATTTCGGATCACCCAAGACAGCCTGACGTTGACGCTATCCGCAACCAACACCGCTTCGGAAACAGTTCCTTTGGCATTCGGGCATCATCCGCAATTTGACTCAGACGGCGCACATCTTCAGTTTTCGGCCAAATCATTTTACCCAACGCAAGCCGGCGGCCTACCCGGCAATCCGGAAACCCCACCGCTCGAACTTGATTTTTCAAACCCGCGCAGCGTCGGCGACTGCCTTATCGACAACATTTACGGCGGATGGAACGGCAGAGCCCGAATAGAGTGGGAAGGGCGTGGTCGCACGCTTGAAATGACTTCGTCGCTTCCCCACGCAGTTCTTTACACGCCGATTGGGAGCAGCTTTTTTTGCTTCGAGCCGGTGCCTCATCTCATCAATGCCCTGAACCGGGCCGATGGCGACATGCCGATGATTGCACCGGGCGAGAGTTTTGCCGCCTGGATTGATCTACGCGCCGTTTCGCTTGAGCGTGACGACCTAATCTGACAGGCTGCGCAGATCGTTCGTTTGGGGAGGAATTCATTGTGACATTACCCGTAACTGCATTTGTCGCAGCCATCTGTGCGATCATGCTTTTGATCACCGCGATCGACACCGTCCGTCACCGGATGCGGGCAAAGGCACCATTTGGTCATAATGACGATCCAAAATTGATCAGCGCCGCACGGAGTCATGGAAACCTGGCCGAACATGCGCCGATTGTGATTTTGCTTTTGGCATTTCTCGAAATGAGCAGGGCCAGTCACGTCTTGCTGATGAGCATCGGCGCACTGTTCCTCGCAGGCCGCGTTGCGCATATCATAGGACTATATGCACCGATGAGCACGAAGCCGCCATTGCCGCGCAGCATCGGTGTTCTGGTAACATGGCTAACGCTAGCGTTATTGAGCTGCTGGACCTTGTGGATGTTGGCAACACAAAACTGAATGCGGGACTTTACTTAATGGCGATTTTTCTCCCGCAGCGTCTGCTGCAAAGCCTTGCGTGCCACCGGTCCCATTTTCGCATATCCCAACCTGTTTGGATGCAAACCATCATTAGCCAATGAGGCCGGCATTCTTCCGTCGGGTCCTGCAAGCTGGGTATAATAGTCGGCAAGGGTAATCCCTTCGCGCGCCGCATATTCGTGCAACCAGCGGTTGTGCTCCGCTACAAACGGGGCAAGCCTTGCTTCGGGCGATAGCCAAAACCTATCGGCGGGGGGCAATGTTCCAAGAATGACCTTGATGTTGTTGGCGCGGGCCAGTTCGACCATCGAAATGATGTTGGACCGCGTAAGTAAAGTGCCATTGGGCGACAGCGCATCGTTTATCCCGGCTAGGATGTGCACTGCGCTTGGATGCAGCGCGATAACGTCGTTGCGAAACCGTAACAGCATCTGACTGCTATTTTGTGAGGACACACCCCTATCAATAATTTCGCCGGTAAATAGCTCGCCATCGCCCAGTGCCCAATATTCTGTTATAGAATCACCCAAGAATACTACGCGGTTCCGGCCCGTGGTAGGTAAGGCATCGTTGGCTTCACGGTAATGGCACAAGCCGTTAGGATCGCTTTCCGCTGATGCACCCAGTCGTTTCAGATCGTCTTCGGTGAACGGAGGGCTTGGTGGATCCCATGGTTTTGGTTCGATTATCTCGGGCAACATATTTACATAATCGACTTTGAGTGAAGCGCAGTCGATCTGCTGTTGTTGGCTATCGGCAGCAAGGGCGCCTTGGCCAGCGATGGTGAATAGGCTGACATATAGCGGCAGGAGATATCCAGTCATAGTCTGCAACTGTTGCAAACTCGCGATGGATTTGGCAACTATTTTTCGACGAACGCCACAGCCCTGATCCAGCCCGCGCTGGCGCGTTCGATCTTCACCGGAAAACAGCTCAACTTCCATCCAAAAGGCGGTAACGCGTCGAGATTGGTCAGCTTCTCGATCTGGTAATATGGCTTGATCCGCCCGGCCTTATGGCCGTCCCAGATAATCGACGGGTCGCGATTTTCCGCCCAGCGTTTGGCGGTATGCGAAAACGGTGCGTCCCAACTCCATGCATCGGTGCCAACTACCTGAACGCCGCGTTCGGTCAGATAGAGTGTCGCTGCTGCACCCATGCCGCAACCTTGGTCGGTAAAGTTGTCAGTGCCATACACGGCGCCTGACTGAACTAGCACGATGTCGAACGGTTGCAGGGTATAGCCAATCCGATCTAGCTCAGCCTCAATCTCGGCGGCGCTCACCACATGACCTGCCGGCATCGCAGAGAAATCGAGTTTCACCCCGGGCCAAAAAACAGATCAAGCGGTGCTTCATCAATCGATGGGGCAGGGGCACTGCCGTTGTCAGTCGTGGAATGAAAATGCCAGGGTGCATCCATATGCGTGCCGTTATGAGTGATGGGGTGGACGCCCCCCGGCGGCATTTATGTGCCATGATGGAGGTGTTGAACACCATCTAAAGGAGGCGTCCGTGTCACAACTTACTACCATTGGTCTTGATATCGCAAAGAATGTTTTTCACGCGCATGGTGCTG
>JBGSPK010000003.1:0-17497 GCA_041738665.1 Sphingorhabdus sp.
CGCAAATCATTTATGAAGGCGCATGGCCGGGTGTTCTGGATATTGGGGATGATGCAATATTTCTGGTACAAGAATGACAAGCGCCGCGAACGCTTCGTCAAGATGTGCGAAGATCCCGATGTGCAGCGCTTGACATGGGAAGCCTATATGAACAAACAACTGGTCAGGCGTGATCCGATGGCGCATGTTCGGATATTCTTCAAGGATTTGGGCCATTTGTTCGGACTGAAGGCGGTTGAGAGGTAATATAGATTTATGACCAGAGCCGGATTTTTCCCGATAGTCATTGCGGGAACATTGGCATTGGTTACCGCTATCGTGGGCGGCTCGATAACCGTTCTCGACACTTGGTATTATTCACTTAAACAACCAAGCTGGGCCCCTGCTGACTATATGTTTGGCGTCATCTGGACGGCAATCTTCGCACTTATCGCAGTGGCCGGCGTGCTTGCTTGGGAAAAAGCGCGGACGCGCCGCGAAGTTGAAATCTCGCTTGGCTTGTTCGCGCTGAACGGATTTCTGAATCTCGGCTGGAGCTTTCTGTTCTTCCGCATGGAGCGTCCTGATCTCGCCTTGTACGAGCTGATTGCTCTATGGCTGTCGATACTGGTGCTCATCTTTTTTTGCGGCCGCTTTTCGAAATGGTCAGCGTTGTTGCTGCTACCCTATCTGGCCTGGGTCACCATAGCCGGCGTGCTTAACTATCAGTTGGTTCAGCTCAACGGTCCATTTGGCTGATGGATGAATTTTTCGCCAGCGGCAGGGCGGTCGATATCGTCTTGGCGGTACTGGTTATCGAGGCGATCTGGCTTAGGCTGCGCTCAAATCTATGGGCTGACATTATTCCTGCGTTGCTGCCTGCGGTGCTGATGATGATCGCCCTGCGTGCTGCGCTGACTGGCATGGCATGGCCCTTTGTGTCCCTACCGTTAATGCTGGCATTCCCGGTCCATCTGTATGATCTGAAGCGGCGCAAGGCGGTCAAATAAAAAACCCGGCCGCGAAGGCCGGGTTCCTTATAAACTGGTCTCGTGCAGCCTCTAATATTCAGGTGCATATCCATGTTCGATGGCCCAGAGATACCAGTTATCAACCACCGTACCGGTCAGCAATATGCCGATGCCGCCGCACAGCGGGCAAAGCACCGCAAACCACCAAGCCCAGCGATGGATCGATTCCATCGTAGCATTGAAGCCCATGGTCCATCTCCAGAACAAGGCGGCACGCTCGGATGCCGTACCCCGATCGGTAATCTGCTCCAGCTCGCGTTCGCCGCCATAGCGACCGACCGCAAGGATCGTCGCGCCGTGCATGGCGAACAGCAAGGCCGAGCCGTACAGGAACACAATGGAGAGCGCATGGAATGGATTGTAGAACAGATTCCCGTACTGCAGCGAGAAATTGTTGGTCCATTCAAGGTGCGGGAAGATGCCGAATGGCACTGATTCTGCCCAGCTGTTCATGAAGAACGGACGGATGAAGCCGAGAACCAGATAAAGCCAGATCGCAGCAGCAAAAGCCCACGACACGTGTGTGCCCATCCCTAGCGCCCTTGCCCTGCGATATCCGCGAACCCACCACAAGATGATCGATGTCGTCAGGAAAAAGCCTGCCAATATCCACCAGCCGCCTTTGGCTAGCGGGACAAACGGTGTCCATCCATATTCAGGTCCGGGAGGGTAGAGGCCCAGCCAAAAGAACTGACGAACAAACTCGACAGGATCCCAGTTGACCGACGCGGCCATGTTGAAACCGATAATCTCGATCGCGAAAAATCCGAAGATCAGCGATGCGATACCCAGCCATCCAAGATAGATCGGACCGATCTGTGCCTGACCGAACTTGCCCATCCAGTAACTGGCGCCGGTCATGTTGAGGCGAGGTTCATCCCGTGCGGGTAGTGGCATGCCCATTTCGGGAGCGTGTGCCAGTTGCACCTGGGTAAATATGTTCTGATAACGTGCCATTTCTTTACCCTCCCGTTAAGACCAAATTGGTATGTTGCGCCACCATTCCCACCACTCAGGCCAGCCGCCTGCATAAAGTGGTCCGGCAATGATGATGCAAACCGCACTCCAGAAACCGGCGTTCAACGCAAGGAACAAGCCAAGGCGGTGAATACCGATGGTACCGACCGAATAGCCGATGAAGTCGCGGAAGAAGGTATCTTCATATTCGGGGGTTTTGACTTTTTCGCCCTTCATCGGGTTGACTGCCGACAGGATAAGCGCGCCATGCAGCGCAAGTGCGAAGGTGGTCGTAAAGAAGAACGACACCGCAATCATATGCGCCGGATTATAATGGAAATTTACATATTGGTACCCCGTGTTCGATACCCAGTCGAGGTGGCTGAATATCCCGTAGGGAAATCCATAGCCCCATGCACCAAGCAGGAACGGCCGGAATATAACCAGAGTCACATAAGCCAGGATAGCAAAGCCGAACGCAATCGGTACATGATATCCCATGCCAAGTTTTCGGCAGATTTCGACTTCTCGAAGCGCCCACGAAATGAATGCACCTGTGGCGCACATTGTAATGATTTGCCAAAACCCGCCCTCTTTCAGCGGGGCAAGGCCAAGCCCATATTTAACATCCGGCGGATTAATCGAGATCAGCCACGGGTTCCATGTGGGTCCCAATGAGGCGGCATAGAATATCAATGCCGTCCCCAATATTGCACATATCGCAGAAATGACGCCGAAAAACCCGACATAGAAAGGCCCGATCCAGAAATCGAACAGGTCCCCCCCAATCAGAGTACCGCCACGGACACGATATTTTCTTTCAAAGCTTAACAGCGACATAGCACGTCCCCTTTTGCCCACCGGGCAAACCTCTCGCCACCAAAATGGTGGACAACCTGATCATGAATTCAAATCCCGGGAGGTACGTGACGCCGAAGCGCCACGACCTCTTAGGGGCTTGGGTTCAGGTCAATTAGCCGGAGCAGCTGCCGGGTCAGCCGCAGGTGCCGCAACAGGTGCAGCAACGGCGGCTGCAACAGCAGGTGCAGCGGCAGGACCTTCAATCCAGTTGAACCGGTCAGTGCTCAACAGAATGAAGTGAATCAAAAGAGCCAGAACAAACAGGAATATTGCCAAAGCAACCAGTGTTCTGCGCGGATCAAATATTATCCAAAGTCTCCACATGATCCCGCCTCCTTATACCAAAAATGTTGTGATGGTTGCGGTTGCAACCTGGACAGCGTCTTGCAGCATTGCATAGCCGTTGATGCTGGGCAGCCACGGACGCCACATCCACACCAGCACATGCGCAACAATCGCAATGATGGTAAAAATGATGAAGCTGCTCACAAACATCTTGTGAAACTCCTTGGCTTCTTCCGGGGTCAAATAAGCCCCAGGTCCGAAGCGTTCGTTATCGCTCATATTCCCTACTCCATATTAGCCCCATTTGAGCTGCAAATAGCTGCTCTTCCGGGCGGTTGCCCCGCAGCACCCTCTGCTGCAAAGGTTGGTGACATCCGGTGGTCCCACCGGACGAATTTGTGGAGCGGCTCATGCGCCTGCCCCTTCTAACATTGTCGCCGCCAAACGGTCGGCTGAAACATGATCCTCGCCTGCGCGCCGTGCGCTGCGTTCGGCGGCGTCGCGCAGATTCTTGGCGGCGGAAATTCTGACCAAAACAGGTTGCGCTTCGACGATTGCGTCGAGTTTGGATTTGGCATCGCGGTCCCATTGCAGCGATGTTTCGCGGCGAGCAGGCGTTGCTGCGCCTGCATCCATTTGCGTTGACAGTGGCAGGATGTGGAACAGCGCATCGAACAATGCATTGCACACTTCCTGAACCAGATAGGTCGCGCCCGAATAGCCCATATAGGGCGTGCCGGTATGGCGGCGGATAGCGGCGCCCGGAAAGCTTGCCGGAATGAAAATCCCGCGCGCGCCCGTTTCGGCCATATACATGCGTTCGTTATAACTGCCGAAAATTACGAGGGGCGGATTGGTCGCGATCATGTCGCGGACATTGTGATTGTCGGTCTTTACACCTGCCGTGCGGCCAACCGCGAAATTGCAGGGCAGCCCCATATCGTCTTCAAGGAACTTGCGGATGCCGCGCGCATAGGTTTCGTTGGCGACGATGCCGAAACTCGCGGTGCCGAAGAAATCCTGGGTCACGGAGCGCCAGAGATCCCAGAGCGGTTTGATCGTCGTATGCTTCTCTTTTTCGATAAAGGGTTCGGGATCAAGACCTGCCATTTCGCCCAACTGGCGCAGAAACTTGGTAGTCGAGTCGAGCCCTATAGGCGCCTGCAAATATGGGCGCTCAAGCAACTCGCACAGGTTGCGACCGAATTCGCGGTACATGCAGACATTGACCGAGGCGTGCGCGAGCTTGTGAATATCTGCGAGATGGCTGCCCAACGGGAACACCATGTTGACCTCGGCGCCGATGCCTTCGATCAGCCGGCGGATTTCGGCGAGGTCTGACGGCATGTTGAACATGCCGTAAGAAGGGCCGATGATATTGACCTTGGGCTTTTCGCCTTCTTTCAAAATCGACGGCGCATGGACTTTCTTCGGGCCGAATTCGGTCCACAGCCATGACAAAGCACGGTCTTCGGACTGCCACTGATCTTCGTCAATGGTGCGCGGCAGGAAGCGTTTGATGTTAGTGCCTTCGGGTGTCACGCCGCCGCCGATCATTTCGGCAATCGAGCCAGTGACAACCACGGCGGGCAGATCGGGATCGAGCGTTTTCCAAGCGCGCTTCATCGCGCCCTCGGTGCCGGTCTTCGCCAGTTCGTCTTCGCCTAGGCCGGTTACGACGATGGGTAATTCATGCGGCGGCAAGCCGTCGGTGTAATGCAGTACCGATGTCACCGGCAAATTCTCGCAACCAACCGGCCCGTCGATGATGACCTGCAAGCCTTTGACCGCCGTGAACGCATAAACCGCGCCCCAATAACCGCCTGCCCGATCATGATCGATGATCAGCGTCATGAGCCGATGAACTCCGCCGCTTTTGCGGCAAGCGCGTTTTGCGCAGCATATTTGGCCTTGAACTTGGGCCGGTCAGTCGGGGTTTCTTCCCAGATACCAGCGGTGTGGCCGGTGCCGACGCCTTCGAAAAATTCCTGCATCTTGTCGAAGCGCGCCTTGTTGCCGATGGCGCCATTGACGACTTGGGCAAGACTGCCTGCCCCAGCAGCGCCCATCAAGGGCCGCGCCGAAATCAGGTTGGTGAAATACAGCGCCGGAATGGCTTTCGCCTTGGCGTGCTGGACGACGGGCGTAGTGCCGATGGCGAGATCAGGGCCGAATTCCTCGACCGCGTTGATGTCGTCTTCAAGGCTCGCACGATATTTTATGCGAACGCCCTTGGCCTCGAGCCATTCGCGGTCTGGTTCCGACCACGGGGTCTTGGGGCAGGCGGTGCCGACATAAGGGACATCGGCGCCGCTTTCGATGAGCAGCCGCGCGACCAGAAGTTCGGAGCCTTCATAGCCCGAGACGGTGATCCTACCATTGATCGGCTTAGCTTTCAGAGCACTGTCGATGGCGGGCATGACCGCATTTTGTGCAGCAGCAATCTGGTCAGCGCTTGCGCCGGTGGCTTCACCGATGGCCTTCAGCCACGCTGCGGTGCCGTCGCGTCCGACCGGAGCCGAACCGACAACCTTGCGGCCAGCCGCTTCGAATTCGCGCACGCTGGCGGTGTAGAATGGATGGATGGCTGCGATCACTGCCCCATCAAGAGCGGCATATAATTCGCGCCATTCGCGGGTCGGAACGACAGGTCCAGCCGCCAGTCCAAGCGGCTCAAGCATATGTCCGATACCCATCGGATCGACCGGGAACATCTCGCCGAGAAGCGTAACCGTTGGCTTGTCGGCCAAAGCCGATGGTGCCGCCACGGGCCCTTGCTCGGCCTCTTCGCGCGCATATTTCAGCATCGCACCGGCCAGAACGTCTTTCGCCTCTGCGTGGGTTGGAATACCGAAGCCCGGAACATCAATGCCGATGATGCGCACGCCATTGATCGAGTCAGGCAGCAACCGGAGCGGCACGCCGCTCGCGGTCGGCACGCAGAGGTTGGTGACGACAATTGTGTCATATTTTTCAGGATCCGCCATCAATTCGACGGCTTCCTTGATGTCCTCGAACAATTTGCCGGTAACTAAGGTTTCCGAACTGAACGGCACATATCCGACGCTTCGGCGCGCGCCGTAGAAATGCGAGGTAAAGGTTAAGCCGTAAACGCAGCAAGCCGATCCTGACAGGATTGTAGCGGTGCGGCGCATCCGCAAGCCAACGCGGAGCGAGCCGAATGCGGGGCACATAGACTGCGGCTGGTCATGCGGGCCGAGCGGATAATCCTTGGCATATTGGTCGAGGATTTCGGTCTTGCCCGCCTTCTTCGCGGCGTCACGCATGGTGTCTTTGGAAGAGCAGCCTCCACCCACTTCTGGCGCAGCCGCCAGATCGATGCGGTCACGCGCACGATCAAGTTCAGCAGGGGCGGTTAGATCATTCACGCATCAGACCTCATCATAAATCACTTCAAGTGAGGGTTTTGTCTCGTAGGTGCCACCGCGCATGTCGGCCTGGGTTGCAGGGTACAGCGTGAAATCGGCACCGGTGACGTCTGCGCTGAACAGGCCAAGCAGTCCGTCTTGATCGAGCGGGTTTGGACGAAGCGGCGGTGCCTCTGCGACATTGATCGCCAGTTCCTCGAACAGCGAAGCCCACTGGCCGCCAGGCTTACCGATGATCTGGTAGTTCGCAGATTTCTTGCGGATATCTTCGTTCGCCGGGATTGCGGTGAGTACTGGAATGCCAACGGCTTCGGCAAAGGCATTGGCTTCGCCCGTGCCGTCGTCCTTGTTTAGGATCATCCCCGCAACGCCGACATTGCCGCCCATTTTGCGGAAATATTCAACCGCCTTGCAGACATTGTTGGCGACATACAGCGATTGCAGGTCATTCGATGCAACGACGATGACCTTCTGGCACATGTCGCGCGCTATCGGCAGGCCGAAGCCGCCGCACACTACATCACCCAGAAAATCGAGCAGGACATAATCGAAGCCCCAGTCGTGGAAGCCCAATTTTTCGAGTGTTTCAAAGCCGTGGATAATCCCGCGACCGCCGCAACCGCGACCAACTTCGGGTCCGCCGAGTTCCATTGCAAACACGCCATCTCGCTGGAAACAGACATCCTCAATGCTGATTTCTTCACCCGCCAGTTTCTTGGCTGACGATGTTTCGATTATCGTTGGCGTCGATTTTCCGCCGAACAACAGGCTGGTGGTGTCGCTCTTGGGATCACAACCGATCAGCAGCACGCGCTTTCCCTGCTGCGCCATCATGTAGGACAGATTGGCGAGCGCGAAGCTCTTGCCCGAGCCGCCTTTGCCGTAGATCGCGATGATCTGCGTTTCCTTGGTGACTTCACCAGTCGGCACGGGGTCAGGCTCGATAGAAGCCTCGTTCCGCAATGCGTCGATATCGAGCATGCTCATTGACAATCTCTCCAGTCGAGAACCATTTTCAGGCAATCGGGGTTTTCAAAAGCTTCGGGATAGGCAGTGTTTGCGTTAGCCGCTGGCTCGACGCTGGTAATAAGGCCGGACAGATCCAACGCGCCGGTTTCAATCAGCGCATGAACCGAAGCCAAATCTTCGGGCTGCCATTCGGCGGCGATACGAAGACGGGCTTCGCGTTGGAAAGCGGGAGCGAACGCAAAGCTGATCGGCTGGCTGTAGAAACCTGCCAAAACCAATTCGCCACCCTTTGCGAGTCGGCCAATGAAATTGCCAATCGACGAAGCGTCACCGCTGACATCATAGATATGGCCATAATCACGCCGGTCGTCATCGTCGGGATGAACGACCTTATAACCGGCCGCACCCGACTGGCGCGAACGATTGGTGTCCCAGACTGTCGGCGCAGGTACGCCTGCCGCTACGGTCAACCGCGCAAGTAGCCGACCAAGGATGCCGTGCCCGATAATCAGCTGCGGCGGTTCACCGTGACAGATGGCGTGGAGCGCGGTTGCGGCTAGCGCATATAATATGCCCTGCTCCGCTAGATTTTCCGAAACAGGTATCGCCCTTGCCGAAGCCACAATGACATTGCGTGCAGCCCCGCCAAACAGGCCGCGGGCGTCGCGGTAGCAACTGGCACCGGGAACAAAGACCCACTCGCCGACACGTGATTGATGTTCCGAACCCGCATCGACGATTCGGCCGACCGATTCGTATCCGGGAATTAAGGGATAACCCATGCCAGGGAATGCAGGCATCTGGCCGGTCCACAAGAGCTTCTCGGTACCAGTGCTGATGCCGCTGTAGTGAATTTCAACCCTGACATCGCCCGATTCCATGGCAGTCAGCGCAGTTTTGCGCATTTCCAGACTGCCCGGTGCATCGAATATGACGGCTGAAGTCTCCAAAACTAACTTATCCTCCTGCGGTCTCTTCGCCGAATTTGCCAGCTAGAGACTCTGTCAGGTGTCAAACTATCGGAACACTTTTAAATGTCAAATAATTTGGACAGTTTAAGTGTCATTTTATTGCGACAAGCGCGCTGGTGATGATTGGAAGGGCGGTTTTCACGGGTTTAATCGTGACAAAACCAGCCGCTTTGAGCATCTTTATGGTCTCGGCTGCTGTCCTTGGCCTACCCGAGCCCATAGCCCAGAGATATAGTCCAAAATAGGCACCACCGATTCGTTCGGCATGGGCGCTTTCGGCCATTGGCTCGACAATTAACAACCGTCCGCCTGTCGGCAGAGCCTGGTAAACCTTGGGAAGAAGTGCCTGAACGACATCATCGTCATGGTCATGCAGGATTCGCACGAGCGTGATCAGATCATACCCCGTCGGAATGGGATTCTCTTTAAAACTACCGGGGTGAAATTGGATTGCTGTGGTCCCGAGTCGTTTCTGCGCTTCGGCGATAACATCGGGCAAGTCGAAGATGCCGAACTGCACGTTTGGCGCTGTCGCTCCGATGGCTGCCGTAAAAGCCCCCGATCCGCCGCCGATGTCGAGCATCCGCTGGTGGTCCGTGAAGTCATAGGCATCGATGATTTGCTGCGATACCATCGGCTGAGTCGCCGCCATCAGCGCCGAATAGCCCGTCGCTCCCACCTTGCTGTCATCCTTGGAAGCGTAGGTCCAGTAAGCGGACAGCGCAGTTTCTTCGCTCCGGTTTTTGGACAGCAGCGTAAGCGGATCGGCCAGATCGCTATACAACAAATGATGATGCCGGATCATCGCCAGCGCGCCTTCATTGGCCGACAGTGGCGCACCTGCTTCGCCCAACGTCCACAGGCCGAACTGCGGCGACTCGGCGATTTGGAGTGACTGCCCTGCCTTGAGCAGTCGGTCGGTGGCGTCCAGCCCAAGTCTAGTAAATTCCGCAATCTCGTCGACCCTGCGCAGATGCCCGTTCAAATACTCGATCAGCCCGGCCTGCACGAACGCCATCAAGATTTGCGAATAGATAAACCCAGCAATCATATCGAATTGCGCCACCGCCCGCCGCCGTGCAATGCTGCAGATGATCGGGGTGCGTGATGCCCATCGCTGGAATTTTGCGCTGCCCAATATGGCATTGCGGCGCATAACCCAGCGGGTCTTCCAAGTGAGATTGTCAAATTGTTCGGACATATTGCTTGTCCATTTGATTGGACTTCTGTTAGCTTTCGGTCAAACCGAAACTTCGCGTTGGGAGCGGGCACATCGTTCAAGGCAGTCAAACCGTCATCATCGGAGCAGGCATCGGCGGCTTGGTGAGTGCGGTTTTGCTGGCGTCACGCGGAGTGTCCGTCACCGTCGTTGAAAAGGAGAATGGCCCCGGCGGCAAAGTCCGCCAGCTTGCGGTCGGCGGTGCAATGATCGATGCAGGGCCGACCGTCTTTACCATGCGCTCGGTCATTGACGATATCTTCGAAGCGGCGGGAGCGCGCACCGAGGATTATATCACTTTGCACCGCGCCGACCGGATTGCGCGGCATGCTTGGGGGCCGAATGAGCGGCTGGACCTATATGCGGACCAAGAGCAGAGCGAAGCAGCAATTGGCGAGTTCGCCGGCGCCAAAGCGGCAGCCGGTTTCCGCAGTTTCTCGAAAGAAGCAAAGCGGCTGCACGATGCCCTTGACCGCCCCTTTCTGCGCGGCTCGAAAACCGATCCGCTAACGCTCGGCTGGCGGATGGGATTGCGCGGGTTTCCTGACTGGATGACCTTGCGGGCCTACACGTCTTTATGGTCGGCGCTGGGCAAGTATTTCCCCGACCCAAGGCTGCGGCAGTTGTTCGGACGCTACACCACCTATTGCGGCTCTTCGCCATTCCAAACGCCTGCCACCTTGATGCTGATCGCCCATGTCGAGGCAAAGGGCGTTTGGGCCATCGAGGGCGGAATGAGCGCGCTCGCGACGGCGTTGGAAAAACTCGCCAAAGAAAAAGGCGCGGTGTTCCGGTACGGGCAATCGGTGTCGCGAATCACTGTTCGAGATAACACAGCTACTGGCGTTGAACTGGCAAATGGCGAGCGCCTGTTCGCAAACAAAGTCGTCTTCAATGGTGACCCTGCTGCATTAGCATCGGGACTGTTAGGCAACGATGCGGCTCCCTCCTCGCGCAAGGTACCCGAAACGGCGCGTTCCTTGTCGGCGATGGTCTGGTTGGCGAACACCACAACCAAGGGCTTCGACCTCGACCATCACAATGTCTTTTTCGGTCCGGATTACCCGGCCGAGTTCGCCCAAATCAAAAGCGGCGCACCGCCATCGCACCCCACCGCCTATGTCTGCGCACTCGACCGCGCAAACGGCCAGCCTACCGGCGCGGAACGCCTGCAAATCATCGTGAATGCGCCAGCCAATGGTGACCGCCACCAATATTCTTCGGAGGAGAGAGAAACATGCACGTCGAACATGCTGGAACGCTTGAGGAACTGCGGGCTGGAGCTGGAAAGCCCGTTGCTCCACAATCTGGTGACGCCGAACGAGTTCGCGAAGCTCTTCCCGGCGACGGGTGGAGCCCTTTATGGACGGGCCTCGCACGGGTGGGCGGCAAGCTTCCTCCGGCCCGGCAGCCGGACGTCGATCCGTGGGCTTTACTGCGCGGGCGGGGCGACGCATCCGGGCGCGGGGGTGCCGATGGCCGCCTTGTCGGGCAGGTTGGCGAGCGAAGCCGTGCTGTCCGACCTTATTTCGACACGGTGGTACCACCGCAGGGCTATCGCTGGTGGTATGTCGACGCGCTCAGCGATGACGAACGCTACGGGCTGACCATTATAGGCTTTATCGGCAGCGTTTTTTCGCCGTACTATAAGAAATCCGGCCGCGATATTCCGCTCGACCATAGCGGCCTCAATATCGCACTCTACGGCAAAGGTGCGCGCTGGGTGATGACCGAGCGCGGTGCCGTGGACACGCGGCAAGAACGCGACTCGCTGAACATCGGACCAAGCGCGATGCGGTGGGACAAGGACCGCTTAATCATCGACATCGAGGAACGCGACATCCGCCTGGGCATTCCGTGGCGACGGCGGGTGAAGGGGCAGATCATCCTCCACCCCGAAATGTTCAATGAACGTAGCTTTAAACTCGACCCCGCCGGTCGCCACTGCTGGCAAGCGATCGCCCCACGCGCACGAATCGAGGTGAAGATGGAGCAGCCCGACATCGCGTGGAACGGCAGCGGCTATCTCGACAGCAATCATGGCAGCGAGCCGATCGAGGACGGCTTCCAAAGCTGGCATTGGTCCAGAGCGCATGTCGGCAAGCAGGTCGCCGTCATCTACGAAGGCAAGCGCCGCGATGGCAGCCATTTTGCCAGCGCGCTGCGGTTCGGGCCGGACGGCGTGCCGCAGGAAGTCGACCTGCCGCTGGTGGCGCCTTTGCCGCTGACTTGGTGGGCGATGGAGCGGCAAACCCGAGCCGACCGCGGCCATGCATCGGTTATCAAGACCTGGGAAGACTCCCCCTTTTATGCGCGCACCGCGGTATCAGCGCGGATGTACGGCGAGCCGGTAATCGCGATCCAGGAAAGCATCTCGCTGGACCGGCTGGTCAACCCGGTGATCCAGTTCATGTTGCCTTATAAGATGCCGAGGGAAACCTAGCGCGAGCTTTGGTCAGCGTCGGACGCGGCAGCATCCTTCGCCGCCTTTTCCTTGTCCTTGGCGATCTCGCGGTTGATTGACCACAACTGCCAGAAGCCGAGGCCCAAAGCGACGACGCCGACGAAGACTATTTCTATCCAACCCAGATTGTCGAATGCGCCCGCTTCCATAATATCTCTCCTTCGCTGTCACCGGTTTATGCAGGCACTTTTGCCTTGGCAAATTCCGTCACAATTTGCGCCGCCTGCGCAGGGTCTTCCTCATGCGCCAGATGGCCTAACGCCGCCATCTCCTGTGTTTCGCATCCCGGGATTAAAGCCACCGCCTGAACCACCGCCCTCTTGGGGATTGCGGCGTCTTTGGCTGCACTCACCAGCAGCACGGGCGAAGTCAGATTGCCCAGCTTTGCGCCTAACCCCTCCAGCCGCCAGTTGGCCATCATTCGGATGGCTCCGTCGCAATGGCCCGATTTGCTGAACAGGCGCGTGTAAAATTTCGTCCCTGCAGCGTCGATCTGTGATCCCGTCGCGCGCGCCAGGAATTTTGCGGTCTGGCCGGGGGCTTGGGCCATTCGGGAGAAGATGATCGCCACGAACGGGTTGGTGAACAACATCTTGGCGAGGCTTGGGAATATCTTCGCGGCGAGGCCGGGGAACGGCATCAGCGCGGGGGTGAAGCCGATAAGTGGAATCTGCAATTTGCGGTCGAGCAAAAGCTGCACGGCGATGGCGACGCCGGCGCTGTGGCCGACAATCAAGGCTGGCGTCAGCTTGAGTACGTCGAGCAACGCCGCAACCGATGTTGCCATGCCTTCCAGCGTCGGTCTCTTGCCGCTGCCCTTAGTGAAACCATGGCCGGGCAGGTCCATCGCGACGACGGTGTAGTGCTTGGCCAGCAAGGGCATTACATCGCGCCAGCTATGCGTGGCAGCGCCGGTGCCGTGGATCAGGAGGCAAACAGGGCCGCTCCCCATCATCTGCACATGCCATTCATAGCCGCCCGCGCGGACAAAGCTGCTCGCGTGCGCGTTGGGCCAGTCCTTGCCGTCGGCTGCCCAGTCGGGATATCGCCCACTCACGCGTTCAGGCTTTCAATCGCCGCGACCATTGTTGCGCTTTGGGCTTGAGGCAGCGGCAGATAGCGGCCGCCCAGCGCAGCGGCGAGGTCTGCGGCCTCTTCGCGGGGGCGCGGGGAAATGTCGATGACGATGCAGTTCAGCCCAAGCGCGGCGACACCCCGCGCCGCCTGCTGCGCTTCCTCCATCGCGACCGCGCGGTTGGCGGTGCCGTCCATCGCGACATTGCCTTTGCCGTCGGTGAGGATCGCAATCGTTGGGGTTTGTCCGGCGCGCTGCGCAGCCTCGGCGAGTTGCTGCGTCGCCATTAGCCCCGCCGCCAAGGGTGTGCCGCCCCCGCCGGGCAATGCCGCCAAGGCCCGCCTCGCGCGTGTCAGTGAGCGCGTGGGCGGCAGCAATATTTCCGCTGCGTTCTGCCGGAACGCGATTAACGCGACCTGGCTGCGTTTGACATAGGCCTGCGCCAGCATCATCTCGACCGCACCCTTCGCCTCGGCCAGCCGCGACAGCGCCGACGAACCCGAGGCATCGACAGCGAAAATCGTGAGGCTCTCGGTGCGCTGTTCGTAATGCCGCACACGAAGGTCGGATTTGCGGATATGGATGATGCGGGTGTCGTCGGCGCGCGCCAGTTGGCGTCGGATATTCTGCCAAGGCGCGGCGGCGCGCAAGCTGTCGATCAGCGACAGGCGCTTGCCATTGCCCGGGACGCCGGGACGGCTCCCGAGTGGTCGCCCGCGCATGGCCGATTTCTGTTTCTGCCCCGATTTGCCCCCCTGCCCCTTGCCGCCGCGTTTGGCGGCACCGTCGATTTGGTCGAGGATATGTTTGGGGATCGCTGCGGCTGCGGCGTCGAGCATGATATCCTCAAGGTCGATATCCTCAATATTGCGGTCTTCGTCTTTGTCGTCGGGTTCGCTGTCCTGTGGCTGGCCATCCTCCGGCTCTGGCGGTGGAGGTTCCATCTGCGGCATCTGCGTTGCGCGCGGGGAGAGGACAAGCCGGACGGCGGCGGCGATGTCATAGTCGATGGCTTGGGTGCGCCCGTCAAGTGCAGCATTGGCGCGCGCCGTGGAGTTTGCGAAAATCAAAGCACGGACCGAGCCGATGCCGAGCGCTGCCGATGTCGCCGCAATTGCGTGGAGCTGTTCGTCGTCGAGCGGTCCTACGTTCGCCAACGCGGTTGGCTTTGACGCCGGTTCGCCCGTAAAACTACGCAGTGCCGATACATCGCAGTGAAACGCCATCCTCTCGGTCAACACCGATGGCGGCGCCTCATCGGTTTCTTGGGCATCGTCTAGCAAGATCGCCGCGATATCGCCGCCATCCATCGCCTGCGCTATGTGTGCCGCAACATTGGCTTGGACTCGCTCGGCCATTGGGACGATGACAACACCGCCAGCCGCGCTATCGAGCAGGCCAGCGCGCATCACGCTTTGCCCCGTTGCCAGCGTTGCGGTCAGGTCAAGCCCGCCGAGCAGGCGCTCGGTATCGACATTGGACGGAATTTTAGCGACCGGACCGAACTTGCCAATGGCGTCTTTGGCAAACGCGACCATCTCGTCACGCACCGGGCCGTCGCCGCGCAGGACGATGCCGCCAAACAGCGACGGATTGCGAACGAAAAGATGAAGCGCCAGTTCCGCGTCGGTGACGACCGCATTAAGCGCAGCCGCGTCGTTCACCCGAACAGTTCTTCCAGCGCGCGTTCGATCCGCGTTGTCGATCCGGTCTCGTCGAGCACATTACGCCGCAGGCGGTGGCGCAGCGCAAGGGGAGCGATTTGCGTAAGATGCTTGCGCGTCACCGTCTTCTTGCCATCAAGCGCCGCCAAAGCACGACTGCCGCGCATCAACGTAAGTTCGCCGCGAAGCCCGTCAGCGCCAACTGCTTTGCACAAAGTCGCCATATCTTCGAGAATGCTCTCGGGCGTTTCGACCTTGGGCAGCGCCGCTTTCGCCTTGGCGATGCGCTTAAGAACTTTGCCATCCTCGTCCGCCCACGCCGCCGCAAAACTCGCGCCGTCCTGCTCGTTCGCATCGCAGCGTTTCATGATCTCAACGCGGTCGGATATGTCCTCTGGCGTCCGCACCTCGACCGACAGGCCAAATCGGTCGAGCAATTGTGGGCGGAGTTCACCTTCTTCGGGATTGCCGCTGCCGACCAGCACAAAGCGCGCCGGATGACGGATAGAGAGGCCATCGCGCTCGACCAGATTTTCCCCCGACGCCGCAACATCAAGCAGCAGGTCGACGACATGGTCCTCGAGCAGATTGATCTCGTCGATATACAAGAACCCGCGATGCGCCTTGGCGAGCAAGCCCGGCTCGAACTGCTTCTCGCCATGAGCCAATGCGCGTTCGAGATCGAGCGTGCCAAGCACGCGGTCTTCGGTCGAACCCAGCGGCAGGTCTACAAACGGCACCTTGGCCTTGACCGCGCGAACCTTAGCCCCCGGCACATAATCCGGACTGTCGGCAATCGCCTCGGGCGCGCTGTTGAAGCGGCATCCCTCGACCACCGAAATCAGCGGCAAAGTGGCCGCCAGCGCCCGCGCTGCGGTTGACTTACCCGTCCCCCGGTCACCGAAAATCATAACGCCGCCAATGCGCGCATCGACCGCCGCAATAAGCAGCGCCTGCTTCATTTCATTCTGACCGACTATCGCGCTAAAAGGAAAACTGCCCATGATGCTTAGCTAACAGAGAATTGGGTGAGGGCAAGATGCCTTTATGCAAGGTGCGCTCCGCCTCAAACTTGGCATTTGGACGGCCTTGATGGCTGGACCGATTTACCCTATCGCTGCCCGTCATATCGACCCATTTTTGTAGGTACGCCCCCACCCAATGCCCAGAAAACGTAAAGCCCCTTCGCGATTTGTCGCGCTGCGCGCGAAGCCGCCGCTCTATTGGGTCAAGTTGGTCGCCATATTTTCAATCACGGGTTATCTGGCTTGGCTGTCGTTCATCCATGCCGTTGCCAATGTGGCATGGCAGCAAAATCCCGACATGGCGTTGCGATTTGTGCCAAATCATCCACTGGCGCTTTCACGAAAAGCGGACGAATTGTTTGCGGAGAAGCAGGATCCGGCCACGCTCGCGAAGGTGGAGGCGATGGCAAAGCAGTCCTTACGGGGCGGCGCGTTAAACCCCGTGGCCATTCGGTTGCTGGGTTATGTGGCAGACGTGCGGGGTGACCAAAAGAAAGCGCGCGAACTGATGCTGCTTTCGCAAAAAGTTTCGCACAGGGATTTCGGCACTCAGTTGTGGCTGATCGAAGATGCAGTCGCACGCAATGACAAAAAGCAGGCGCTGTACCATTACGACATCGCAATGCGGACGACGCCGACCAGCCATTCGATATTGTTTCCCACGCTGATTAGCGCGCTTGCAGATCCTCAGGTTCGGGCCGGACTTGCGCCATATGTGCGTAAGGGTCCGGGGTGGCTGCCCATGTTTTTGGGTGAGGCAATCAACACCGCCGAAAATCCTGCAAATGTGGCGGACCTTCTGGTCAAAACCGGACAAATTTCTGGCGGTGGCGATTATCAGGCCTCTTCGAACGCGCTGCTGGTGCAGCTGGCTAGCAAGGCGAAGTTTCCGGCTTTCCGGCAATATTACCTCTCTTTGCCGGGTAGCACAGCTTCGACCTTTCAATCCGCATCCTTGTCCGGAGATACCGTTAATCTTCGTCATCCAGCAGCGGGTTGGCAGGTCGTCGAAAGCCCCTCTATTGGCGGGGGATTTTCGCAAGCCGATAAAAACGGTCGCTATAATTTTGCGGCTTTTGCCGGCACTGGCGAGCGCGGGCAGTTGATGCACAAATATATGTTCCTGAAACCTGGCGACTATCGCTTCGCCGCGCGCTATTCTTCGGTAGAAACGGCACCTGACTCCGAAGTGCGGTGGGAACTGCAATGTCTTGTCGCTTCGGGGAATGTCAGCAAATGGTTTGTCGCCACGCCTGTCAGGCAGGGGAGCTTTGCGAGCACGCAGGAATTCAATATTGGTGCAGATTGCCCCAACCAATTGTTGGCATTGCAGGTCGCCGGCGGCAGCGGGCAATTGGGTGCGGAGTTCACCTTGCAATCCGTTGACGTCGTTCGTCGCCAGTCACCGCAAAAATGAGCTTGGCCGGGAGTGCGTCCGGCCAAGCTCTTCAGGAGAGGGTCTCCTGATGTGATGGGGTGGACGCCCCCCGGCGGCATTTATGTGCCATGATGGAGGTGTTGAACACCATCTAAAGGAGGCGTCCGTGTCACAACTTACTACCATTGGTCTTGATATCGCAAAGAATGTTTTTCACGCGCATGGTGCTG
>JBGSPK010000012.1:0-18345 GCA_041738665.1 Sphingorhabdus sp.
CATCGGGATTGAAATGGCCAAGGCCTGCGTCGATGCCTTTCTTTCCACAGATTTTGGCGGAGATCGCCACCAACGCCGGGTCGATAAACTGTCCCACCCGATTACACCCAAGGAGCCAGCATGAGCAGCGCCGCCGCTAACGACATTCAGACAAACGGATTTTTCACGCAAACACTCGTTGAGCGTGACCCCGAGATCGCTGGCTGGATCGCCAAGGAGCTTGGCCGCCAGCAGGACAAAATCGAACTGATAGCGTCTGAAAACATCACGTCGCGCGCGGTACTCGAAGCAACGGGTTCGATCCTGACCAACAAATATGCCGAAGGTTACCCTGGCAAGCGCTATTATGGCGGCTGCGAATATGTCGACGAGATCGAGACAATCGCCATCGAGCGCGCCAAAAAACTGTTTGGCTGCGAATTTGCTAACGTGCAACCCAATAGCGGCAGCCAGATGAACCAGGCGGTGTTTCTTGCGCTGTTGCAGCCGGGCGACACTTTCATGGGTCTGGATTTGAATTCAGGCGGACACTTGACCCATGGTTCGCCAGTCAACATGTCGGGCAAATGGTTCAATCCGGTCGCTTATGGTGTTCGTCGTGACGATCACCGGATCGACATGGACGAAGTGGCACGGATTGCTCGTGAAACAAAGCCCAAGCTCATCATCTGCGGAGGCACGGCCTATTCGAGGGGCTGGGACTGGGCCCGCTTCCGCGAGATTGCCGACGAGGTGGGCGCTTACCTGATGGCCGACATGTCGCACATCTCTGGCTTGGTCGCGGGCGGAGCGCATAGCTCGCCGGTGCCGCATGCACACGTCACCACGTCCACTACACATAAATCGCTTCGCGGGCCGCGCTCGGGTATTATATTGACCAATGACGAGGTGCTCGCCAAGAAATTCAATTCAGCGATTTTCCCTGGATTGCAGGGCGGCCCGCTCGTTCACGTAATCGCGGCCAAGGCGGTCTGCTTTGCCGATGCGATGAAGCCCGAATTCAAAAGCTATGCCGCAAGCGTTGTGGAAAACGCCAAGGCGCTTGCCTCGTCGTTACAAGAACAAGGACTCGATATTGTCTCTGGTGGCACCGACAACCATTCGATGCTCGTCGACTTGCGTCCCAAGGATGCCAAAGGCAAGCACGCCGAACATGCGCTTGACCGCGCTTCGATCACCTGCAACAAAAATTCGATCCCCTTCGATCCGGAAAAGCCGTTCGTCACCTCCGGACTTCGTCTGGGCACGCCAGCAGGCACCACGCGCGGCTTTGGCCCTGCCGAATTCCGCCAGATCGGGCGGATGATTGCCGACGTCGTCGAAGGCCTGCGCCACAATGGCGAGGCTGGCGACGGACAGGTCGAAGCGCGGATTAAGGACGAAGCCGAGGCATTGTGCGCGCGCTTCCCAATCTATTCCACTTGACGTATAACGGTGACTTACCCATCTAATACACAAGAAGGGAAATGAACCATGTCACTTTTTTGCAACGAATGCGATTTTGAGTATCAGGACGGCACAAAATTCTGTCCGCAGTGCGGGTCTAAAACGCCCGAGCAGCGTGCGGCAGAAAGTATTCCGAACCAAGCCAAGCATTATGTTGGCGAGGCTGCGGATGAGTTGTGGGGCGCGACAAAAGACGCCTTTCATACGGGCAAGCATCTTGCCGATCAGGACACTGTCAAGAAGGTCGCCGGCGGCGCCGCCATTGGTGCTGCTGCGGCAGTTATCGCCCCGATCGGGCTTGCCACAGGTGCCTTGATTGGTGCCGGGATTGTCGCTTACCGTCATGTGAACAAAAAGAAGAATCAGGAAAAGCCCTAGGGTTCGAACCGGGCTAATACAGGGTCGAGGCGTCAAAATGGCAAAGATATCGAAGCAAAATGCCCGCCGTCAGGCAGCAATTCTGCCTGCAAGGGCATTTTGCTTTGAGATCGAAGCCATTTTGGCGTCCTACGGATTTGACCGCTTTCGTCCATTGCGTCGTTGGCGAACCTTGAGCTATCTGTATAGCCCTGCGGCCCGCCGCCTCGCACTGAACGAAAGCGCTTCAAACCTCGGCCCTGTATTAGCCCGGTTCGAACCCTAAGATGCGTTGCCCTTTTTGCGGACATGATGACAGCCAGGTAAAGGACAGCCGTCCCACCGAGGACAACAGCGCAATCCGCAGACGGCGGCAGTGCGAAGGTTGTGGCGGGCGCTTCACGACTTTTGAACGTATCCAGCTACGCGAACTGACTGTCGTCAAAACCGAAGGCAAACGCGAGCCGTTCGAGCGCGAGAAGCTTGAACGTTCGCTCTCCGTGGCTTGCCGCAAACGGCCGGTGGACAATGCGCAAATCGAAAAGCTCGCCTCGGGTATCCAGCGCCAATTGGAAACGCTCGGTGAAAGTGAGATCGAGTCCAAGCGGATTGGCGAATTCGTGATGGACGGCCTTAAGGCGCTCGACAGCGTTGCCTATATTCGCTTCGCTTCTGTGTATAAGGATTTCAGCGAAGCAAAAGATTTCGAGGATTTCGCCGGGAGCGTCGTCGAAGCGGCGAAAAAATGAGTTCGCCGCCGGTTATCATTCTCGTCCGCCCGCAACTGGGCGAAAATATCGGCAAGGCGGCACGAGCTATGCTGAATTTCGGGCTAACCGAAATGCGTCTGGTCGCTCCTCGCGATGGCTGGCCGAACCCCGCAGCAGGACCCGCGGCATCTGGCGCTGATGTTGTGCTCGCCAACGCTCAAGTGTTCGACAGTCTGGCCGAGGCCACCGCTGACATCAACCACGTCTACGCCACTACAGTCCGCAAACGCGGAGTGACCAAACCTGTCATCACGCCCGAGGCTGCGGCTCTGGAAGTTTTTGAGAACCAAGGGCGTAGTGCTATCCTCTTTGGTGCCGAACGGTCTGGTCTCGAAAGCGATGAAGTCACTGTCGCCCGCGCAATCATTACAGTGCCGATTAATCCCGAATTCGGCTCGCTTAATCTGGCGCAGGCCGTCATCCTGTGCGCTTATGAATGGTCGAAGACGCAGGCACTCGCCAGTCCTCCGAAAACTGATCTCGATCCTCCGGCCTCGCAGTTTGAATTGGACGGACTGATTGTGCAACTCGATGCGATGCTGGAACCGCTTGGTTATTTCAGGCCGGTTGACCGCGCGCCGGTTACGCGGCGGACATTGCGTAACTTGCTAACGAAACCCGCATGGAACGCGCTGGAAGTAAGGACATTGCGGGGCGTTTTGACGACATTGGCCAAGCACCGCCGGGAAGCCAGTTAAACTTCTGCGCTGCGGATGTCGTCCCACCGGGCAAACTCATATGCAATCGAAGCTTCAACAAGTTGATCCCAAAAATTCTGGATAAGAGGAACCGGCACGCCCAGTTCTTCAGCGCGGGCGACTGCATTTTCGATAACCTCCCGTTTCCGGGCTTCGTCTCGCACGGCATCACGGTCGGTTTTGATTCGCGCTGCCGCATCCATATAGGCAAAGCGCTTGGCAAATAAGTCCATCAGCGCAGTATCAATTGCATCCACACCCGCCCTTACTTCGGGCATAATGGCACAATCTTCGGGACTTTTTGCAGATGTTCGGCTTAACATGGCTGCGCCTTTAAAGTTTGACACGCACAAAGTCGAGCCGGATGTTGACTTAGCGCCCCATTGCGGTCATAGGCGCGCCTTCGCAATTGACCCTGCATCCCGGTGAAGCAGGTGTCCGGCCTATCCTGCATAGGTCGCGCGGTACCGGGAATAACGTTGTTAGCAATTGGAGACACTAAATGTCGAAGCGCACAAGCTCGAAGTATAAACTTGACCGCCGGATGGGTGAAAACATTTGGGGTCGCCCAAAATCACCCGTCAACAAGCGTGAATATGGCCCCGGCCAGCATGGTCAGCGCCGCAAGGGCAAGCTGTCCGACTACGGAATTCAGTTGCGCGCCAAGCAGAAGCTCAAGGGCTATTACGGCGACGTAACCGAGAAGCAGTTCAAGCGCGCTTATCAGGAAGCCAGCAACATGAAGGGCGATACGTCGCAGAACCTTATCGGTCTGCTCGAACGCCGTCTGGATATGATTGTTTACCGCGCCAAGTTTGCACCAACAATTTTCGCTGCGCGCCAGATCGTTAGCCACGGTCACATTCGCGTAAACGGCGTGAAGTGCAACATCGCCAGCCGCCAAGTTGCAGTGGGCGACGTCATCAGCCTCGGCAACAAGGCCAAGGAAATGGCGCTTGTCATCGAAGCGCAGGGCCTCGCCGAGCGCGACATTCCTGAATATGTTGCCGTCGATGGCAACGACAAGGTCACCTTTGCGCGCATCCCGACGCTTGATGAAGTGCCTTATCCCGTCAAGATGGAACCGAATCTGGTCGTCGAATTCTACTCGCGTTAATCCGCGTTCCCGACCTGAACAAAATTGGCGGTCCTTCGGGGCCGCCTTTTTTGTTTGAGCGCAGGCATGGCCTCTGCCACAAGGCGCAATAATGTTTCCCTTCAGGAGAATCCGATGCGCTTATTGACGCTCGCCCTTGTTTCGGCACTTGCTCTGACTTCAGCCTGCAAGAAAGTCGATGACCAGCCTGCAGACACCGCCATATCCGCTTCGGCACTTCCCGATGTCATAGTGCCTGAGTTGTCGATGCAGACGATGAAGGATGTCACCAAGGAATTGTCGCTAGACAGTTATGAGGGGCGATCGCCTGGTTCGCCGGGGGAGGTGAAGACCGTTGCCTATCTGATAAAGAAATTCAAAGCGGCAGGATTGGAACCGGGTAACGAAGGCAGCTGGACTCAGGACGTGCCGCTAGTTGAAATCACTGCGAAGAATGTGTCGGCGCTTAGCGTTGCGGACAAGGCAGGCAAGGCGATGTCCTTCGCTTACGGCAGCGAATATGTTATCGGGTCCTACCGCGAAACGCCGAAAACAAAGGTCGACATGAGCGACATGGTGTTCGTCGGCCATGGCATCGTTGCCCCTGAAAAAGGCTGGAACGATTATGCTGGCGTCGATGTGAAGGGCAAAACCGTCGTCGTCATGGTCAACGACCCGGACTTCGATGCCAAGGATTTGACTGGCGAATTCGGCGGCAAGGCGATGACCTATTATGGCCGCTGGACGTACAAATATGAGGAAGCAGCACGACAGGGTGCCGCCGCCGTCCTCATCATTCACGATGATGCACCCGCTGCTTATGGCTGGAATGTCGTCAATTCGAGTTGGACGGGAACGCAATTTCTTGCTCAATCTAAAGACGGTGGAAAAAGCCAAACTCAGGCCAATGGCTGGATCCAGAAAAGCGTCGCCAAGGAGATTTTTGCAGCTGCTGGTCAAGATCTCGACAAGCAAATGGCAGCAGCAAAGCAGAAGGGCTTTAAAGCGGTTCCGCTCGGTCTCAAGGCTTCGATGAGCTTCGACAATGACATTGCGCGCAAAGCCAGCAAGAATGTGATCGGTATTCTTAAGGGTGCAAAAAGGCCTGAAGAGTATGTGCTTTACACCGCGCATTGGGATCATTTGGGTCGGTGCACTGCAGCATCTGACGGCGATGATATCTGCAACGGCGCGGTCGATAACGCGACTGGTACGGCGGCTTTGGTTGCACTTGCCGAAGGGCATAAGAAAGCTGGCGCACCTGACCGCAGCATCGTGTTCCTGGCTGTCACGGCCGAGGAATCCGGTCTGCTTGGGTCAAAATATTATGCCGAAAATCCAGTATTCCCGCTGAGCCAAACCGTCGGCGGCGTAAATATGGACGCGTTTTCCATGGCGGGTCCTGCAAAGAATCTAACGGTCATCGGCATGGGTAAATCACGTCTTGATGACTATCTGGGCGCTGCTGCGAAAGCCGAAGGCCGAACCCCCGAAATGGAACCTACTCCTGAAAAGGGTTTCTACTATCGCTCGGACCATTTCAGCTTTGCCAAGCTGGGCGTGCCGATGGTCTATTTTGAAGGTGGGGACGATCTCGTGTCCGGCGGCAAGGAAGCTGCGAAGGCTGCCGCCGAGGATTATGAAAAGAACCGCTATCATGCACCCGGTGATGAATATGACGAGAAATGGGACTGGTCCGGCGTAATGTCCGATCTGAAACTCTATTACCGTGTCGGCCGAATGCTGGCGATGACCGATGCGTGGCCAAACTGGAACGACGGCGACGAATTCCGCGCCATCCGCGACAAGAGCCGAAGCGGGAAATAAGCCCAGATGTCATTCCATATGCCCGCAGAATGGGCACCGCATGAGCGCGTCTGGATCGGCTTTCCCAGCTTTTGGGGGCATTGGGAGGAACCCTTTGCCGAGGCGCAAAGGCAGATAGCCACCTTTGCCAATGCCGTTCACGATGGCGGCAAAGGCGAGACGGTTCACCTGATCGCGGGCAATGCCGACGCAGCAGCGGTGGCGCGCGATCTGGTCGAAGCCGACGTTATCGTCGAGCAGCGCCAGATTGGCGATATCTGGTTGCGGGACACAGGCTGTATAATCGTTAAAGACAGCACTCACCGCGTTGCCCGCAATTTCGGATTCAACGGCTGGGGCAACCGGTTCAACTTTGACGGCGATCAGGATATTGGAGAGACGCTCGCAAAGGCTGCCGGTTTCGACGTCACCAATTGCGACTGGGTACTGGAAGGTGGCTCTATCGATGTCGATGGCGAAGGCAACGCGGTCACAACCACCGACTGCCTGCTTAACCCCAACCGCAACATATCGCTTAACAGGGGCCAGATAGAAACAAAGCTACGCAGCGACCTTGGGATTGAAAAGTTGCTGTGGCTAGGCGATGGGTTAGGCAATGATCACACCGACGGCCATGTCGACAATCTTGCGCGGTTTGTGGGCGTAAATCATCTTGTCATTCCCGAGGCCCGCGATGTCGATGATCCCAATGCTGCCGTCTACGCCGATGCGCGCGCGCGCGCTGAGGCATTCGGATACAAGGTTACGCCCCTGCCCTCCGTCGGGCGCTTCGAGCAATTTGGCGAAGCTGTGCCCGCCAGCTATATGAACTTCTATATCGGTAATAGCGCCGTCATCGTGCCCATATATGGCAGCCGCCATGACGATGATGCCCTCGCGGAACTCGACTTGCTATTTCCTGATCGCAAAATCATTGGCCTGCCCGCCGATGCGGTGCTTACAGGTGGTGGAAGCTTCCATTGTTCAAGCCAGCAGGTGCCTGTTTGATGCTATTGGCAACAAAACTAATTCGCCCCATATAACCACCTCAATCAACAAAGAGGATCCCCCATGAAAAAAGCTTTTCTCCTTGCTCTCGCCGCCTCGGTCTTGGCTGCCCCTGCTTATGCCGACCATCATGGAATGAGCAAAGCCGAGCATGACAAGATGCATAAAGCGCATCAAGAACGCATGGCCAAAATCCTTGCAGACCCGTCGCGCGCCGAAGATGCCAAGCGTGACAAATATCGCCATCCGGCAGAGACATTCGAGTTTTTCCGAATTCATCCCGATCATATCGTCGGCGAATATGCGCCGGGCGGTGAATGGATATCACGTACATTGGGGCGGTACATCGATGAAAAGGGCAAGTTCAACGGCCTGTATTTCAGCACCAACGCCGGCTTTGGAACACCCGAAGCGCACGCTCGTATCAAGGCAAGCGCCGCGAAATTCGGCGAAGATGTCGCAAAGGTCACAGGCCGCCCGGCAACAGATTATACAGGCTTCACCCTTGACGCGATCCCAGAAGGCGCAAAGGGCACCTATGACCGTATCCTGATCATGCGGATGCTGCACAATATGACTCGCTGGAACATCGCCGATACCGAACTTAAACGGATGCGCGAATTACTCAAGGATGACGGCCTGATTGGCATTGAACAGCATCGCGCAAAGGCCGATGCGCCGTACAGCTATACCGATGGCAGCAAGGGCTATCTGCGCGAGGCCGATGTCATCAAACGTATGGAGCTAAACGGCTTCGAACTGGTCGCAAAAAGCGAAATCAACGCCAATCCCAAGGACAGTGCGAACTGGCCGGACGGCGTGTGGACGTTGCCTCCGCAGCTGGCGTTGAAAGACGTCGACAAAGCGAAGTATGAGGCCATCGGCGAATCCGACCGGATGACGATGATTTTCAAAAAGCGCATGTGAAAATGGAATTTGCGGTCAGGGCAATCTTGTCAGGCATCATCATTGCCCTGATCGCGTATATCGGAAAGAAAGCTCCGGCGGCGGGAGCGTTAATCGCCTCGCTGCCGCTGATTTCTATCCTTGGCATGATATGGCTTTGGCGTGACACGCGAGACAGCGCATTGCTCGCCAATCACGCCGAAGCAACATTTTGGTATGTGCTGCCGAGCTTGCCGATGTTTTTGCTCATCCCCTGGTTGTTGCGGAGCGGCTATGGTTTCTGGCTGGCACTTTCCTTCGGCATCGCGGTCACAATATTATTGTATTTCGCCACAATCCTGATTGCCGCACGTTTCGGCGTGCGACTATAGTCTTGCCATGACCAGCAATATCACCGTAGCCGCGCTACAATTGCCTCTCGCGGGCAGCGAAGCCGACAATATCGACGCCGTTTCCGATCTGGTTGCGCAGGCGGCCTCAGGCGGTGCACAAATCATTTTGCCACCTGAGCTCTTTTCAGGGCCCTATTTCTGCAAGACGCAGGAGGAGGCGCATTTCGCGCTCGCACGTCCGACCCTCGAGCATCCATCTGTACAAACGATGGCAAAGCTGGCCAGGCAATTGGGCGTGGCCATCCCGACCAGCTTTTTCGAACGCGATGGCGCACATTTCTACAATACGCTGGCGATGATAGATGCGAACGGCGAAATACTAGGTACCTATCGCAAAAGCCATATTCCCGATGGCCCCGGCTATCAGGAGAAATATTATTTCCGCCCTGGCAACACCGGTTTCAAGGTTTGGGACCTGTTCGGTACACGGATCGGCGTCGGCATTTGTTGGGACCAATGGTACCCGGAATGTGCGCGGGCAATGGCGTTGATGGGGGCGGAACTGCTCTTTTACCCGACGGCCATAGGTGCAGAGCCGCAGGACGCGACACTCGACACACGCCATATGTGGCGGCGCGCCATGGTGGGGCATGCGGTCAGCAACTGTATGCCGGTCATCGCCGCTAACCGAGTTGGCAGTGAAGAAGATCATGGCGGCAGCCCCCAAAAATTCTATGGTACCAGCTTCATCGCCAATGAATGGGGCGACATCGTAGCGGATCTGGACGACAGCGAAACCGGACTTTTGGTGGCGACTTTCGACTTGGACCAAGCCCGCAAGCACCGCGCAAGCATGGGCTTTTTCCGTGACCGCCGGCCGCAACTTTACGGGCGATTGGTTGAGGACATTTAGGCTGTCACATCTCTATCTCATCGGTCTGGGGTCGAACCAGCGCCATCCGCTTATCGGCCTGCCTGCCCAAGTGCTCGAACAGGCAGTGGCAGCGCTGGAAATGGAAGATGTGGATGTATTTTCGCATTCAGCAATCATCAGCAGCGCGCCATTGGGACCGTCGCTGCGACGATATGCTAACGCAGCGGCGATCGTCTCGACGGCGTTAGAGCCACCTGCACTGTTGCGTCGCTTACACGAGATCGAAGCGCATTTCGGCCGCGTCCGGCGTGGTCGAGCCTGGCAGGCACGCGTGCTGGATCTGGACATCATTTTATGGTCGGGCGGGATATGGGCTGACGCATGTCCAGAGCTCGCCATTCCCCATCCTGCCATGCGGGACCGCAGCTTTGTACTGACCCCGGCCGCAATGATTGCGCCGCACTGGAGCGACCCGGTCACCGGCCTGAGCATACGCCAGCTACAATCGAGATTTAACCGTCCAAAGCCGCTTGACCCCGCATCGTCACGCCATTAGGGGAGGCGCACTCACACGAACCGCTGTACTGGTTCTGGTAAGGGCCCTTAGCTCAGTCGGTAGAGCAACTGACTTTTAATCAGTAGGTCGCTGGTTCGAACCCAGCAGGGCTCACCATGTTTTTCAATTGATTGGCTAACGCTGACTTGTTGAACGGGGGAGTGCTGGATGGACATCCATTTGTAAATCGAACCGGACTATCCGCTCCGGTTGCGATCCACAATATCAAGCGTTGCTCGCGCCTAGTCAGCAGCTTCTAAGATACAGGTTAAGGCAAATCACATTGCCTCGATGGCCACTCTATTAATCGAACGTGAATGGGGTATGGGGTATTAGACGTTCCCTAAAAACGGTAGCCCATCTCGACCCCGATCAACCGGCGGGCACCGGGTGAAATGAAAGAGCCGCCAAACTCGATCGCCGGAATCGCTTCGTTGATATATTTGCGGTCGAGCATGTTGTCGGCAAATGCCGTCAGGTTCCAGTTTTCACCCTCCAGACCGAAGCGCAGGTTAAGTACGCCGAAGGCATCACGCTTAGCCACGCTGTAATTCGCATTGCCGACAAAGCCGGGCAGCGCAAGCGCCGAGATCGGAAGCAACTGGCTGAATATCGTCGCGCGGGTCTGGTCCTGCACGGTATGGAACCATGTTGGGCCGGTGATGCGATAATCCGCGCGCATCACGAGATCGATGCTGTCGTTCAGCGGCGCATCGATCTGGCTGCCGAGGTTGATCGTATAATCAGCCGTGTATGGCGACTTGTTGCCGACGGTGTAGGGCCGCGACGTGTTTTTCTTGATTTCGCTGTCGGTTAGATTGACTGATCCGAAAATCTTCCAGCCATCGACAATGCGGGCAGCGGTATTGAACTCGATGCCCTTCACTTCGACTTTGTCGATGTTGGACACGACGCGCAAAAGCCCGAACGAGCCAACGAAGAATTCGAAGAACTGCATGTCGGTGATGCGGGTATAATAGCCGGCTAAGTCAAAGGTGACACGGTTATCGAACAGCGAACCCTTTATACCCGCCTCGAACGCGCTCGACCTTTCCTTGCGGAACTGGTCGTTGATGGTCACGCCTGCGCCAATAGCTGGGATATTGAAGTTCGCGTTCACCAGCGCGGATGACCCGGTGTTGTTGAACCCGCCCGATTTAAAACCGATGCCCCAGTTGGCATAAATATTGGTGGAGCCGTTCGGGGTATAGCTCAGCGTTACTTTAGGCTGCAATTGTTTGAAGGAAGCTGACTTGTCCGCGATACCTCCGGTGGCAGGAAGGCCGGGGTTGATTTTCGCACCTGTAATCGGATCGAAAACATTTGGCACAAGATTGGACGTCGTGCGGTCTTCGACATCATAGCGCAGCGCGACACCGGCTTTGAATTGGTCGGACATTGCATAGTCGACCGAACCAAAGGCCGCATAGACGTCGGTCTTGAACTTGTCGGAGAAAAGCTGCGAGGTTGGATTGCTACTTCCGGGTGCGTTGTACAATTCCCTGCTGACGCCCTGCCCCAGATCAGCCCCCAAGCTGACCCCGACCGAGCGGTCGATGTGAAGACCGTAAACACCCACTTGCCAGTCGAGGGGGCCATCACCGTTGGACGCCAGCCGGATTTCGCCACTGATGTCTTTTTGGTTACGGATTTGCAGTTGCGTACCGTCGCAGGTTGTGGGGCTGTAAGCTCCGAACGTCGATCCATTCGCCGGGTCGAAGATAAACGGCGTTGGGGTCGTGCCGATAAAGCCCGGTGGATTGAGAGGAAACCCGGTCAACGATGCTACCGATGCAGCGCATTGATTGGCAACTGCAAGGTTAGTTGGATTGGCAGCAGGGCCGCCTGGCGTGAATACTGAGACATAGCGCGCAAAATCTGCCGAAGTGCCGTCTGCAGTCAGGCTCTGGTCTACATCGGAGTATAGCGCCCATGCGGTTAACTTGGTCGATCCGAAATCATGCTCCAGCTTTGCTGAAAAGTCTATCGAGCGTTGATCATTGGTCGGGCGGATGTTGCTGTAATATCCAAGCTCATGGTCATCGACGTCCTCGAAAAAGGCGCCGCCAAAGGCTTCGATATGAAACACCGAATTGAAGTTGATCGACGCGCCGGAAAGCTTTGCGTAACGCGCTTTCAAGTCGATCTCGGTCGCGTCGCCCAATTGGGCGGTGAAACGGCCATCGATTGCGTAAACCTCTTGATCGTCCACCACTTTGCGGTCGAGGAATTGATTTCGGTAGAAGCCGTCCGTAGTGCGATAATTGCCCGACAAGACGAAACCCGCGCTGTCGCCCAAAGGCGCGGAGATGTAAGCGGTGCCTTCAATCGTCTTTTCATTGGCGTAACTGAATTTGACCGCGCCTTCGAGGGTATCGCCCGGCTTTACGGTTGAAATGACAATCGCGCCCGCAGCCGCATTGCGGCCATAGATGGCGCCTTGCGGTCCCTTCAATATTTCGATCTGACGCAGCGTTCCCTGCGTCTGGTTCAACTGTGCGGTATTGGTTTTGAGGATGCCGTCGACAACCAGCGCTACCGAACTTTCCGCATCACGCGCACCGTTGATCCCGCGGATATTGATCTGAGTATCACCTGCCTCCGCCGTGCCAGTTACAATAGTTACGCCGGGCGTCAGCTGTGCAAAACCCTGCGCGTTATCGGCACCTGTCTTGGCGAGCGCATCCGCATCAATCACAGAAACTGACGCAGGCACATCGATCAGCCGTTCGTTCTGCCGCCGCGCGGTGACGATGATTTCTTCACCCCCGGTCTCAACGCCTTCCCCGGCATCTTGCGCAAAAGCCGTTGCCGGAAACAGCGCGCATATTGCAATCGACGTGAGTAGTGCACTTTTCGTGATAGCCATGTTACCAAACTCCCTGATTTAGCAATTATTGCTTTGTCGACAGCTTATTGTATACAAATGCCATTCGTCAAGAGGAGCTTTGCATCTATGTCCCGGGCATCGGATCGTGCATATGATCATATTCGCAGCATGATTTTGTCCGGCGAATTGCAGTCCGGATCGCAGATTCGCGAGGAGGCGCTTGCCGAATTGTGCGGGGTGTCACGCACACCCGTCCGTGATGCGTTGCGGCGGCTGGAGGCCGAGATGTTTGTTCGGCGTAATGAATCGCAGCGAAGCTTTGTCGCCGACTGGTCGTTGGACGATCTTGAAGACGCGTTTCAGTTGCGGGCAATGCTGGAGGCGCATGCGGCAAAGCGTGCTGCGGCGCGTATTTCGCGGGATCAGCTTGCGCGGATGCGGCATCATAATGCGCAGCTGAAGCAGGCAATCGATTCCAGTCGCCCCGATGTCCCTAAATTTCTCGACCATAACCGGCTGTTCCACTCAATAATCCTTGAAGCGGCGGCGTCGGATCGGTTGGCAAGCATGTTGCTGCAGGTGACCGAGCAACCCGTCGTATTGCGCACCGCACGGCAATATGACCTCGAGAATTTGCGACGCTCGCATCACGAGCATGATGAGTTACTGATCGCATTTGACAATCGCGATGGCGACTGGGCGGCGGCAGTAATGACTGCGCATATACGGCGTGCCTTTCATGCCTATGCCGAGGCACATTCGACCGATACGGAAGTCGGAAAATCCAACATGGCGGCATAATCCTGTTTGATTTTGTATACAATTATGGTATCAATGGCCGCGATGAACATCCCTCAGTCGATAGAATTTGTTGAAGTCGGCCCTCGCGACGGGCTGCAGAATGAGGCTGTGCTGGTTTCGACTGCCGACAAGCTGGCTTTAATCGAGCGCGTAATTGCGGCCGGTGCCCGCCGCATTGAGGTGACCAGTTTTGTAAACCCGAAACGTGTGCCGCAAATGGCCGACGCAGAGCAGGTGTGCGCATTGTTGCCTGACCGAAGTGATGTGAGCTTCATCGGCTTGGTGATGAACGTTCGAGGTGCAGAACGCGCGCTGGTTACAGGACGAATAGACCAATTGGGCGCTGTGGCGGTGGCCACCGACACCTTCGCTATGGCCAATCAGGGACAAAGCAGCGATGAGTCGGTCGAAGCTGCAAAAGCGATTATCACGCTCGCCCGAGCCGAGGGCCGGACTGCGCAATGCACGATTGCAGCGTCCTTTGGTTGCCCCTTTGAAGGCGAAGTTGCCGAAGATCGCATAATCGCAATGGCTGTCGCAATTGCAGTTGCGGGCCCTGTTGAAATTGCGCTGGCCGATACCATTGGCGTGGCTAACCCGGCCCATGTGGCGCGGCTCGTTATGCGCGTTCGCGAGGCAATCAGTCCGCTGCCGGTTAGGGTCCATTTCCATAACACGCGAAACACCGGCCTTGCCAATGTATGGTCGGCCATCGGCGCCGGGGCGCAAGTAGTCGATGCTTCGCTAGGTGGCCTGGGGGGCTGTCCATTCGCGCCGGGTGCTGCCGGCAATGTGCCAAGCGAAGACGTGGTCTATATGCTGGAACGCGCCGGGATCGGGACCGGCATGGATTTAGAGCGGCTGATTGAAACCAGCCAATGGCTATCGAGCATAATGGGAAGAAAACTGCCGGGCATGGTGGCGCAATCGCCACCCTTCCCGAAGGCAGCTTGAGGAGAATAATATGGGTTATCGGCTGGGTGTTGATGTTGGCGGGACTTTTACCGACCTGTTGCTTTTCAACACCGACAATGGCGCATTCTGGCGGCACAAGACCCCATCCACCCCTCACGACAGCAGCGAAGGGATATTGAACGGCGTCACCGCTATTTGCGCAAATGCCGGGGTCGACCAGAAGGATATCGAATATTTTCTGCATGGAACCACAGTCGCCACCAATGCTGTGCTGGAAGGCAAAGGAGCACGCGTTGGGTTGATCGTTACCGAGGGCTACCGCGATATCATGCAGATTGCGCGCTCCTATGTTCCCGGCGGATTGGCGGCCTGGATTATCTGGCCCAAACCCAGTCCACTGGCAGCGCTGGAGGATACCGTTACTGTCGGCGGGCGTATGACGGCTCAAGGAGAGGAATTCCGTCCGCTCGACGAAACGGGGGCACGCGCCGCTTTGACCCAACTCAAAGATCAGGGCGTTGAAGCGATCACGGTCAGCTTCATGAATGCCTATGCCAATGGCGCGCACGAAGGCCGTGTGGGCGAATTGGCGCGCGAGATCATGCCGGACTTGCCGATTTCGCTCAGCCATGAAGTGCTTCCTGAAATGCAGGAATATGAACGCACATTGACCACCGTAGCCAATGCAGCCGTTCGCCCGGTGGTCGGTAAATATGTTTCCAACTTACGCAGCAAGCTTGCGGACTCGGGGTTTGCGGGCAAGCTTTCGCTGTTGCGCTCCGACGGCGGCCTCATGTCTGCTGAAAAGGCCGAAGAGCATCCCGTCAATATCCTGATGTCGGGACCGGCGGGCGGCGTTACCGGTGCGCTTTGGGTCGGCAAGAACGCTGGCATCCGGAATATCCTGACGCTCGATGTGGGTGGCACATCGACCGACGTCGCTCTCATTGAAAATCTCGAACCGCGGCGGGTGCGCACGACCGAGGTCGGCCATCTGGCGGTGCGCGCATCGTCGCTTGATGTGAAGACCGTTGGAGCTGGGGGCGGTTCGATTGCCTATGTGCCAGAGCTCACCAAGGCATTGCGTGTTGGTCCGCAATCGGCTGGCGCGGTGCCGGGGCCCGTTGCTTATGGCAAAGGCGGCGAGGCTCCTACCGTTACCGACGCCAATGTCGTGCTGGGCTATTTGCCGGAAAATTTGCTTGGCGGCAGTTTCCAGCTCGACCGCGACGGCGCGAAAAAGGCGGTGCAGACAATCGCCGATGCGCTGGGTATCGATCTGATGGCCGCAGCGCGCGGGATCATCGATATCGTGAACGAAAATATGTTCGGCGCCTTGCGCATGATCTCGGTGCAGCAGGGTTACGACCCCCGCCACTTTGCTTTGATGGGTTTTGGCGGCGCCGGGCCGTTGCATGTCAATGCAGTCGCGCGATTGATGGGCAGCTGGCCAGCGGTATCGCCGGTTTCTCCCGGGGTCCTTTGCGCGCTCGGAGATGCAACGACGCGAATGCGGACCGAAACGGCACGCAGCTTCTCGCGGTTGGCGACGACGACAGATGCAGCGGAACTGATCGCGATCCTCAAGGAAATGGCTGACCAGACACGGGCCGAATTACGTTCGGATGGCATCGCCGATGCCGAAATTAGCAGCGAGTTCGAAATCGACGTGCGTTACGCCGGACAGGCATTCGAGGTGCCGCTGACGATCACCCCTGACGTGCTCGAACGCGATGGTGTGGCCGGCATACTGAAGCGCTTCGACGAAGAACATCTGCGCCTGTTCACCTTCAATATGGATACTCCACACGAGATCGTAAACCTGCGCGCGGTGGCACTCGGGCAAGCGCTCGACCTGCCCGCCGCCGAACTGCCCAAAGGTGACGGCAACCCCGCCGCTGCCAAGATGCGCGACCATAAACTTTGGATGGACGGCAAGGAGCAGGCGGCTGTCATTTATGACCGCTCGAAACTCCGACAGGGCGACATCATGCCCGGCCCCGCCATCGTCGTCGAGATGGATTCAACCACGCTCATCGAAACCGGCTGCGTCGCGACCGTCGACAAGGTCGGCAACATCCTGATCAATCCTGTGGGAGGCGCATAACATGGCTGCGACCATCATTCAGACGAACACGGCGCCCTTCGCCAAAAAGCCGATTGATCCGGTCACACTCGATATCATCGAGAACGCGCTGCGAAACGCCCGCATCGAAATGGACGCGACCCTCGTACGCACCGCGATGTCGCCCGGCATCCGCGAGCAAGGCGACGCCTTCCCGCTCATCGCTGATCATACTGGCAAGATGATAGTTGGCCAGTTCGGCAGCTTCATCGGCGGCTTTCTCGATAACTGGGACGGCACGCTGGAAGACGGGGACATGATCTTGCTCTCCGACCCCTATTCATGCGCGGGTGCGGTCAGCCACTCGAACGACTGGCTGGTGCTGCTGCCGGTATTCAAGGACGGACGGTTGATCGCCTATACTTCGATGTTCGGACACCAGTCCGATATCGGCGGCAAGGTCGTCGGTTCGATGCCGATTAATGCGCGCTCGATTTTCGAAGAAGGCGTGCGCATTCCGCCCGTCAAAATCTGGAAAAAGGGCGAGTATAATGATGACCTGATGAAACTTGTCATGCATCAGACGCGCAAGCCCGATTGGTGTCAGGCGGATCTGAACGCACTGATCGCATCGTGCCGCGTCGCTGCACGCCGCGTCATCGAAATGGCGGCGCGCTTTGGCGATGATGTGTATATCTCGGCAACACAAGAGCTGCTGGCGCGCAACCACCGCGCAATGAAGTCACTGATCGCAATGGCCATCGGCGAAGAGCCCGTGAGCTTCGAAGACTATATCTGCGACGACGGCATGGGCGCAGGTCCCTACAAAATCAAATGTACGATGTGGCGCGAAGGCGAAAAGGTCATACTCGATTTTGCCGGAACCGATCCGCAAAGTCAGGCATCGATCAACTTTTTCCTCAACGAAAATATGTTCAAGATGTTCTTCGGCATTTACATGATCATGGTCTTTGATCCGCAAATCCTGTTCAACGACGGCTTTTACGATCTCATCGACGTGCGGATCCCCGAAGGTTCGCTCCTCAAACCCAAATTCCCTGCAGCGCTCTCGGGTCGCACCCATGCGCTCGGCCGCATTTTCGATATTCTAGGTGGGCTGCTCGGCCAAAAAACACCGGAATTCCTGAATGCGGCCGGTTTTTCTTCAAGTCCGCATCTGTTCTATTCAGGCAATGACAAAAAAGGCGAATGGTTCCAGCTGTTCCAGATCGGCTTTGGCGGCATTCCTGGACGTCCGATGGGCGATGGTCCGGATGGCCATTCATTGTGGCCAGGCTTCACCAATGTACCAAATGAGTTTCTCGAACGCTATTTCCCGCTGATAATCGAGCGGTACGAAACCGAACCCGACAGCGGTGGCGCCGGCCTGCATCGCGGTGGCAATGGCATCCACATGACCTACTGCTTCCTTGCGGCCGGCACGATCTCGATCCACGACGACCGCTGGTTTGTGCCACCATGGGGTGTCAACGGCGGCGAACCCGGCAAGCGCGCACGTAAGATTTTGGAGAAAGCCGATGGTACGTCGCAAATCATCGGCAACAAAGTAGAGGAAGTACATGTCGATGAAGGCGACCAGTTGCATTTCATCACCTGGGGCGGCGGTGGCTGGGGTGATCCGCTTGCGCGCGACCCAGTGCTGGTCGGCAAGGAAATCATCCAAGGTTTGGTGACCGCAGCAGGCGCCAAGGACTATGGCGTCATCGCGGACGAAAATGGCGTCGTGGATCTGGTCGCGACCGAGGCCCTGCGCTCCCGATTGCGGTCAGACAGGGGCGAATTGCCGTTGTTTAATTACGGGCCCGGCATCGAAATATTGCGTGCGAATTGCAAAGCAGAGACTGGCTTGGCAGCGCCCGTTCAG
>JBGSPK010000013.1:0-3394 GCA_041738665.1 Sphingorhabdus sp.
TCCCCGGATAAACGCCGATACGATGTGCCATTACCGGTCTCTCTCCGTGATGTAATTTGCAATGGCGCGCAGCAGGTCAGCTTCCGACCCGTAGCTGCCGATATGTTCATTCGCTTGGGCGACCAGCATCGCCGCTTGCTGCTTGGCGCGGTCCAGTCCCATCAATGATACAAATGTACCCTTACCTGCTGCGGCGTCTTTTTGTAGTGCCTTGCCGGCCAACCTTGGGTCGCCTTCCACATCCAGAATGTCGTCGGCGATCTGGAAGGCGAGGCCGATGTCGCGGGCATAACCACGCAAATGCGCGCGGCTTTCGGGCGGGATATGTCCAAGTATCGCGCCCATCTCGACACTTGCGGCAATGAGCGCGCCGGTCTTGAGTGCCTGAAGCCGGGTTATCGTAGGCAAATCGAACGCCGACTTCTCTGCTTCAAGATCCATCATCTGGCCGCCGGCCATACCATCGGGGCCGCTTGCCAATGCCAGGGTGGCTATCAGCTCGCTACGGATGAACGGGTCGGTGTGCGTCCGCGAACTTGCCAGTATCTCAAATGCTAGCGCGTGGAGGGAATCGCCTGCCAACACTGCCGTCGCTTCGCTAAATGCGCGGTGTACGGTCGGCTTTCCGCGGCGCATGTCGTCATCATCCATGCACGGCAAATCGTCGTGGATGAGTGAATATACATGGATGGCCTCGACCGCTGTCCCGACGCGGAGCGCAACGTCCCGGTCGACATGGAAGAGCGATGCGGTCGCTGTCACTAATAAGGGGCGCAGCCGCTTTCCACCGCCGATGGCAGCATGCCGCATCGCCGCATAAAGCGGATCACGGCTGTCGCCGGGCAACGCAAGCAATTGGTCAAATTCGGCGTCGACCTCAGATGCAATCTGGCTGAGCGCGTTATCGAGCAAAGCGGAAGAGGAACCGACTGCCAACGGGCTTATCCAGCATCGAAGGCTGTTGTGCCGTTTGGCGAACCATCGGGGCCAAGCGTAATCGCCTCGATACGTGCTTTTGCCGCATCGAGCCTCTGCTGGCATAATGCGCGCAACTGATTGCCGCGCTCGTACAGCGCAATCGACTCATCCAGCGGCGCTTCTCCGCTCTCCAGTCTGTGGACAATGTCTTCTAGCGCACGCAGCGCCTGCTCAAAATTCAGTTCGGATGCTTCTTGCGACATGCCCACTGCAATGACGCCGCCGGTCTTTGCGGTCAAGTGCTTCGCGGCATCGATATTTCTTGGCAGAAGAGCGTGATTTTACTTTCAAACGCAACATTGGTGCGGCAAATAGGATTTCTATGAAAAAAACCCTCCTCATCCTCGCCCCGTTGTCCATGCTGGCGTTAGCGGCATGCAACAAATCCGAAACCCCTAAAGAAGGCGAAGTGGGCACTGAAACCGCTGCTGCGCCCGCCGCACCGGTCGAACTGCCGCCTGCGATTACTGCGAGCGGCACCTATCGCTGCGCCGACAACAGCATTCTTTACGTAGATTTTCTCGGCAAGAATGAAGCGGCGGATATTCGCGTAGGCGACAAGGCTGCAACCGCCGTTCGCGTAACTGCACCGGCTGCTGAAGCACCCGCTGCTGGCGCTGCGCCTGCTGCCGAAGCCGCTCCTGCCGGTCCGATGAAATCTGCAGATGGCGAAAATTCGCTTTCCGGCGAAGGCAAGCAGATCAATGTGAAGCTCGCAGGCAAAGGTGCGCAGACCTGCAAGAGCAGCTAATTCAACCGATTATATGTTCGATTAAGGGGTCGGTTATCCGGCCCCTTTTTTGTTAGACGCCCGCCTTCAACAACCAGTCGTGGAAAATTTTCACCGCCCGTTGCTTTAACGCTCTTGGCCGACAAACGAACCAGTAGCTGTAGGGGCTTTCCACTTCGAGGTCGAACAGCCGAGTCAGACGCGGGTCGCGCGCATCGGAAAAATGGCTGCCGTGCATAATGGCAACACCAAGTCCATTGGCCGCGGCCTCAAGCATCAAGGGTCCACTGTCGATATGGTCGATGGCGGCTGGTTTCAGGCGAGGCTGTCCGACGGCTTCCCGCCATGCGTCGAATATCATCGGCATGTCACTGTGCACCATAACAGTATGTTTGGACAGGTCTTCGGGCGTTTTTACAGCGTGCTCTCTCGCCCACTGCTCGGAAGCAATGGCATATACGACATTGCGATCAAGGCGAACGCTGTAGAGTTTGGGGTCGACTTCGGCAGCGATAATGATGGCCGCATCGACCACATCGCCCAGCAGATTTTCGGCATGGCCCGATGTGTCGACGTCGATATGCAATTTGGGGAAAGCCTTACGCAGCTCTGGAAGGCGGGGAATCAGTCGCTGAGTTCCGAAAAGTGGGAGTACACCCAAGCGAAGGCGATACTCGCCGCCACGACCGGCGAGTTCCTCAACTGCTTCGGCCATAGCATCCATCGCGGGTTCTACTGCGGCAAGTAGGGCCTCGCCGTCGGCGTTGATCACCATGGCTTGCGAGCGACGGTCGAACAGGGATTTGCCGATGAAATCCTCAAGCGCTTTGATACGTCGGCTGAGTGCAGGGGGCGATAGCGACAATTCACTGGCGGCCGCTTTTGCCGAGCCCAGTTTCGCAACACGCAAAAATGCTTCCAGCGAACGCAATGGTGGCAATCGGCGCATGCTACTCTCCTGAATTTGTCGCACTGCAACAAAGTATAAAGCATCTCGCGAATTTCAAAATACCGCGAAAGTCATTATGTAAGAGATATTACATAGTTGCAAAATACGCAACTGCAATTGCATTGTTCGCACTTGCACAAAAAATGCCGGGTACGCATAAAGAGGGTGCCTTATAGGCATCCTCTCCTAAAGACTTTTTCAGGGTCGGCTAACGCCGGCCCTTTTTTTATGCAAAATCGGGCGGTTGGAGTCGCAATTTGCGGAACAACGCCTACTTTGATGCCTTAGCAAATATGAGGCAGCCAATGTCCCCCAAAGCCAAATCCCCAAAATTGCAAGTCGCCAATGCCAAGCTCGAAGACTCGGGCCGTGGACTGGCGAGAATGTCGCGCGAGTTTATGGCGGCGAATGGCGTCATGCAAGGCGATGTGGTGGAAATAATAGGCAAACGCAGCACGGCGGCGCGCGCGGTTGATCCCTATCCGGAGGATGAGGGTCTTGAGGTCGTCCGTATCGATGGCCTTCAGCGTGCTAATGCTGGCGTCGGTGCCGGCGATCATGTCGAGGTGCGCAAGGTTGAATCGAAGCCGGCAACCAAAGTGGTGTTTGCGCCTGCGCAACGTGAAATCCGTCTTGAGGGACCAAGCCAGGCGCTGAAGCGCAGCTTTTTGGGTCGTCCGGTAGTTGCAGGTGACGTCGTTGCCACACACGGCCAGCAGCGCGTTGCACCCGACGAT
>JBGSPK010000079.1:0-9859 GCA_041738665.1 Sphingorhabdus sp.
GACTGGATTTTCTGCCTCGTCCGCACCGACAAGACCAATAAATATCAAGGTATCAGCTTCCTTTTGTTCGACATGGAAACGCCCGGCGTATCGACCAAGACGATCAAGCTGATTTCGGGCAATTCGCCTTTCTGCGAAACCTTCTTCGACAATGTCGTTGTGCCCAAGCACCAGATAGTCGGCGAGCTTAATCGCGGCTGGGATGTCGCGAAATATCTGCTCGGTCATGAGCGGGAGATGATTTCGGGCATGGGCGGCGATGGCGGCGTGACTTCGATTGGTGCGGCGATGAATGCCGTCCTTTCGGAAGAACCTGTGCTACGCGCGCAGATGGCATTGTTCGATGTCGAAAACCTGACCTTCCGCGCACATGGTGAGCGCTTTATGGACGAATGGAAAACGGGCAAGGCGCATCCCGCTTATTCGAACCTGATGAAATATGTCGGCACCGAATTGAACAAGAAGCGCAACGAGCTGGTGATGTCGATTGGCGGCTCTCAGGCACTTGAGTGGGACAGCGAGCGGTCGAATGGCGGCTCGAAAGCGCGCAATTGGCTGCGAACCAAGGCGAACTCGATTGAGGGCGGCACCAGCGAAGTGATGCTCAACGTCGTATCGAAACGCATCCTTGAAATGCCGGGAGCTTAATCATGGCAATGACACTCAACGACGACCAGGCTATGCTCCGCGACAGCGCGCGCGATTTCATGAAGTCGGAAGCGCCGACAACGCATTTCCGCAAATATCGCGACATGGAATGCAAAGACGGCTTTTCGCACGGGCTGTGGAAGCAATTCGCCGAAATGGGTTTCACTGGAATTTTGATACCCGAAGCCGATGGCGGCATGGGAATGGGGCACATTGAAGCGGGAATCGTGCTTGAAGAGATTGGCCGCAATCTGTCGCCGTCGCCGTTTCTTTCAACGTCGGTCGCAGCGGTCGAGGCGCTGAAGCTTGCCGACAAGGCGATGCGCGAGCGCTGGTTTCCCGGCATCTTGGCAGGTGAAACCGTTATTGGTCTAGCCATCGACGAAGGCGTTAAGCATCGGCCCGAGAAAATTGCGTGTAAGGCCGAACGTAGCGGTAACGGTTTCAAGCTTTCGGGGCGCAAGCAGTTCGTGGTGCAAGGTACTTCGTCCGACATGCTGATTATCGCGGCGCGCACGGCTGGTGCTGCTGGCGAGACCAACGGGTTGACGCTGTTTGCGGTCGAAAAGGATGTGGCCGGAATGTCGATGGAGGCGGCGCGTCTCGTCGACTCGGCGATGGCGGCGCATGTGACACTCGACGGCGTTCAGGTCGATGCCGACGCAGTGATTGGCGAAGTCGATGGCGGCTGGTCAGTGCTGAGCAAAATGCTCGACGCCGGACGCGTTGGCGCGGCGGCGGAAATGGTCGGCGTTGGTACCGGGGCGATGGATATCACCTTTGATTATCTCAAAACCCGCAAGCAGTTCGACCGCGTGATCGGCGAATTCCAGGCGCTGCAACACCGCGCTGCGCACCTCTATGGTGAAATGGAAGGCGCTCGCTCGATTGTAATGAAAGCGCAGTCTTTGCTCGACGAAGGCCATCCTAAGGCCGAACTTTATGTCGCCGCTGCCAAAGCAAAAGCGGGCCTCGCATGCAACCTATCGGTGCGCGAAGGTGTGCAAATGCACGGCGGCATCGGCATGACCGACGAATATGATATCGGCCTGTATATGAAGCGCGACCGAAGCCTGAATGAGTTTTTCGGCGACGCCTATTTCCACGCCGACCGCGTCGCGACGATGAGCGGATATTAGAACTGGGCCAAGCGAAGAATAAGTGGGAGGCTATGAGACGGATTTTTTTCTTTGCAACGCCCTCCGATGTTGTTCCGCTATTGCATCGGTTTGAAACAAACACGCCCGTAAAATATGCAGAAATCGCTAATCAGACGTCGCCGAAATTTCGTGAATATACCAACAGCAGCGATATTCCTGATCGAGGCATTTCGACGCACGAGACTGGTGGTGCATCCATATCATATTTGGTGGCGGCGCCAGAGTGGACCTGGAGAGCGGAGTCATTTGCTGGGTCAGATGGCGAGCGGCGCTGGTATTTGCACAATGGTGAAAATCCGGGCAGTATTGTTTTGACGATGGCTGGGCGTTGGAAGCAGATGTTGCTTCCCGGCAAGGTCGACACATTGCATGACACGCCTGATGCTCAGCATTTAATAAAAAGCTTCCTAAATGCGATCAAGGCGGAAAAATTTTCAAAACACAATTTGTTCTGGCTAGGACACGAAGCGCACGAAATGTTGAACGCTGGTGTCCGCCTTAGCACCACCGCTGAACAATCGCCTCCCGAATATGATCTTCAACCTTTTTGAAAGAAGAAAACCAAATGGACATAAACAGTTTATTCAACCTAAACGGCCGCGTCGCGGTCGTCACTGGCGGCTCGCGCGGGATCGGCAAGATGATTGTCGAGGGCTATCTCGCGGCCGGTGCGGCACGCGTCTATATAAGCGCGCGCAAGGTTGACCAGATCGAGGAAACCGTCGCCGAACTGGGCGATCAGGTCATCGGCCTGCCGTGTGACCTTTCAACCGTTGATGGCTGTCTGTCGCTTGCCGCGCAAATTGCCGAGCGCGAGGAGAAGGTCGATATTCTCGTCAATAATGCGGGCGCTGCTTGGGGTGCCGACTTTGGTCAGTTCCCCGAGGCGGGCTGGGACCGCGTCATGGACCTCAATGTCAAATCGCTCTTCTTCCTGACGCAGGCAATGCATCCGCAATTGAAGGCGGCGGCGAGTTTCGACCGGCCGGGCAAGGTCATCAACATCGCATCGATTGACGGGATGAAGATCAACCCGTGGCAGACCTATAGCTATCAGGCGTCGAAGGCTGCGGTTATTCATCTGACCCGGCGGTTGGCGGCGGAACTGGTCAAAGACAATATTCTGGTCAGCGGCATCGCGCCGGGCGCATTCCAGTCCGACATGAACAAGGCAGCGCGCGATCATGCCGATGCGGTGGCCAAGAATATCCCGTTTCCGCGAATCGGTACGCCTGAGGATATGGCAGGACTCGCGATTTTCTTGGCGGCGCGGTCAGGTGATTATATCGTCGGTGAGACGATTGCGTGCGACGGCGGCATCGTCAATGCGTCGCTTCCGGGCAATGGAATCGCGCCGTAAGCATAATTTTCCGATCTACATTCGAATGCAAGGCATGCATTCCGCTACGAAACTGGGGCTAGTTGCAAAACATGCAACTAGCCCCAGTTTTTTCGCAATTGCAGCATAACCGGCCTGTGGCTATTTCAGCGTCAACGAGAAGAGATTGTCGAAACGCACTTTGGCCGGGCGGCTCTCTCCTCCTCTCTCCCTCGCCCCCGGTTGAATCGAACGGCCTCCATGCACAGCGTGGGGGCCGTATTCGTTAGGGCTCCAGACTTGTGCGCCAACTTGTCCACCGCAAACCCGCCTGCCTGTGGATAACTTTACATTTTTATGTTTGCGCGACTCGGTTTTCATGACAACTTTAAGTCATCGGGCAGGACCGCCACGATGCAAAGCAGAACCGGCAACGGGAAAGCGGAGCGGAATGGTTCTAATGTCAGGTCATCAAATCAGCAGGCAAACCGGTCGCAAGACAGGGAAATGTGGCAGAGGCGGTGGGTACAAAGACAACGAATATCGAGTGCGGCTAATCGAAAGAGAAGCAACGCCGGATAGGATACCCACAGTACCAAGGCGAACCAACAAGGCCTTCGGGCCGAGTTGGGGAACCGGACGTCAGACAGAGGAAAGAATGACCTTCGGGTCAAGGACTTCCAAAATCAGACGCAGTGGCCGCTGGTAGCAATACCAGCGGCCATTTATTTTGTGCGCAAAGCTGCTAGCCTGTCCCAAGGGGAGGGCCTCAATCATGTTCATCGGTCACTGGGCACCAGCAATGGTCGCGGCGACGCACAAAGATGCCCCGAGCCTGCCGGTGTTGTTTATCGCCGCGCAGCTGGTCGATTGGGCATTTTTCCTGTTTCTGATGTTCGGCATTGAGGCCATGCGGGTGACGCCCGGCATATCGTACATGAATTCAATGGACTTATATCACATGCCTTACACGCACAGCCTGCTGGGATCTGCGTTATGGGCGGTCGGATTTGGCGGCGCGATCTATGCGGTCAGTCGCAATCGCGCCGCGGCCATCATTGGCGCGCTGGTCGTGCTGTCGCACTGGTTCCTCGACCTGCTCGTGCACATTCCCGATCTAACCATCGCAGGTGGTCCACATAAACTTGGCTTTGGCCTTTGGAACCATCCAGCAATCGAAATGCTGTTAGAATTAGGCCTGACCTTCGGTGCGCTTTGGTTCTTTGCCCGCACAAGAAAGCTGAATATGGACGCGCTATTCACGCTCGCGGGCGTCATGCTGCTCTTCCAAGCGTTCAACTGGTTTGGCCCGGTCGAAACCGAAGTCACGCTCGGCACCAGCCTGCTCGCGCTGTTCGCTTATGGCATTATTACGCTGGCATCGTGGTGGGTCGCGCGTTCGGCGCAGCATTAATACTGGCACATAAAGCGCCGCCTCGCTAAGGCCACGCCATGCCAGATACCGCTCAGCCAATCACGCCCCAAATCGTCGCCGACCATGGTCTGAATGAAGAAGAATATGCGCGCGTTTTGGACGCGATGGGGCGCGAGCCCAACATGGTCGAACTCGGCATTTTCTCGGTGATGTGGTCGGAGCATTGCTCTTACAAATCCTCGCGCATCCATTTGAAGAAACTGCCCACCGAGGCACCGTGGGTAATCTGCGGTCCTGGCGAAAATGCGGGCGTCATCGACATTGGCGAAGGCCCGAATGGCACCAAGCTTGCCGCAATCTTCAAAATGGAATCGCACAACCACCCGAGCTACATCGAACCCTATCAGGGCGCGGCGACGGGCGTTGGCGGCATATTGCGCGATGTGTTCACGATGGGCGCGCGGCCGGTGGCCAATCTCAACGCGCTGCGTTTCGGGCGGCCCGACCATCCCAAGATGAAGCATCTGGTGCAGGGCGTGGTCGCTGGGATCGGCGGCTATGGCAATTGCGTCGGCGTGCCGACGGTGGGCGGAGAGACCAATTTCCATCCGGCCTATGACGGCAATATACTAGTCAATGCAATGACGGTCGGGATCGCCGATCAGGACAAGATCTTCTATTCCGCAGCAACCGGCGTCGGCAACCCCATCGTTTATGTTGGCAGTAAGACCGGTCGCGATGGTATTCACGGCGCGACGATGGCCTCGGCGGATTTTGGCGCGGACATCGAAGAAAAACGGCCTACGGTGCAGGTTGGCGATCCGTTCACCGAGAAGCTGTTGATTGAGGCCTGCCTCGAACTGATGGCGTCGGACGCGATTGTCGCGATTCAGGATATGGGTGCGGCAGGGCTGACCAGCTCGAGCGTGGAAATGGCGACCAACGGCAAGGCGGGGATCATCCTAAATATGGACATGGTGCCGTGCCGCGAAGAGGGCATGACGCCTTATGAAATGATGCTAAGCGAGTCTCAGGAACGCATGCTCATGGTCCTGAAGCCGGGCCGTGAGGAATTTGCCAAGGCCATCTTCGACAAATGGGAACTCGACTTCGCGGTGATCGGAGAAGTCACCGACACCGGCCATATGGTACTGACGTTCAAGGGCGAAGTCGTGTGCGACATCCCGCTCGGGCCGCTGGCCGAAGACGCGCCGCTCTACGACCGACCTGCCGCTTCGAAGGAAGAGTATAAGGCCTGGGCCAAAGTCGCGCCGCTCGGCGACATCCCCGAAAGCACCGACATCGGCGCGGATTTGCTCAAGCTGATGGCGTGCCCTGACTTGGCGTCGCGCGCATGGATCTGGCAGCAATATGACAGCCAGGTCGGCGGCGACACCGCGCAGCTTTCGGGCGGCGACGCGGCCGTTGTCCGCATCCACGGCACCAACCGCGCGCTGGCAATGAGCACCGACTGCACCCCGCGCTATTGTTACGCTGACCCCTATGAAGGCGGCAAGCAGGCGGTGGCCGAAACCTATCGCAACATCTGCGCGGTCGGGGCAAAGCCGTTGGCGATCACCAACTGCCTTAACTTTGCTAACCCGCAGCGCCCCGAAATTATGGCGCAAATCGTCGGCTGCCTCGAAGGCATGGGCGACGCCTGCCGCGCGCTTGATTACCCGATCGTTTCGGGCAATGTATCGCTCTATAATGAAAGCAAAGCAACCGGCGGCGGCAGCGCGATCTTGCCAACGCCAGCCATCGGCGGCGTCGGCGTGCTCGAAGATGTGAGCAAGATGGCGACGATCGGGTTTAAAGTGGAAGGTGACGCAATATTCGTCATTGGCGACAACAACGGACATCTTGGTCAATCGCTTTGGCTGCGCGAGTTGCATGGGCGCGAAGATGGCAATGCGCCAGTCGTCGATCTCGCGGCGGAAAAAGCCCATGCGGAATTCGTTCGAAAGTTGATTGACGAGCGTAAAGTCAATGCTGTGCATGATATCGCAGATGGCGGTCTACTCGTTGCTTTGACAGAAATGGCATTGGCGAGCGGCAAGGGCTGCGTTCTGGAAGAGATCGGCGATCACTTTACCGCATTTGGCGAAGACCAAGCGCGCTATATTGTTACCAGCGCCGTTGCAGATACGATTCAAGCGGCCGGTTTGCGAATGACGCGGATCGGGAAGGTCAGCGGCGTGGCGGTGAAGGGTCCGGGCTTCGATGTCCCCCTTACCGACCTCCGCGCCGCGCATGAGAGTTTCTTCAAAAACTGGATGGAAGCCTAAAAGGTGGCACCTGCTTCGTCCGGAGCGGGCTATTCCGGCACGCCGCTTGGCAGGAAGCTGTCGCTGAAACCCGGCATGCGCGTCTGGTTGGATGCGATGCCGGATAGTGTGCTTTCCGAAATCGATATGCCCGATCTGGTATATCTCACCGCGCCCGAACCCGGCCTCGACGCCGCGCATATCTTCGTCGCCGAACGCGCTGATATGGAGGCGAAGCTGGCGATGCTACGCCCGCTCCTGCAGCCCGCTGGCTTCATCTGGGTAAGCTGGCCGAAAAAGGCATCCAAAGTCCCGACCGACATCACCGAAGACACGATCCGCGAGGTTATTCTGCCAACAACCGATTTGGTCGATGTCAAAGTGTGCGCTGTAGATGCGGTCTGGTCAGGCCTCAAACTAATGATCCGCAAAGATCGCCGTTAGGCGTTCAAGCCTACCGCATCGATAAAGTCGTTTGAAAAAGCATCGCGTTCAGCCTGATCGGGCAGCAATATTCGCCGCGCTGTGTTCCAGCGGTCGACATTGCCGCCATAGGCTGCGCGGACGCGCGCTTTGGTGAGGTGGTTGGTCTTGCCCCAGTGCATGGTGAAGGGCATCCCCGCCGTTTCGAACCTTTGTGCGACCAGCTTGATCAGTTTTTGCGTGGACGAGGAATCGATGCCGTCAATGTCGATAACGCAGGTCGGGTCATATCGGGTGAATGACAATATCCCCGGCGACTTCTGCACATAACGGCACGTCAGCACCACGCCTGCTTTCTTATGCGAACGGAACGCCTCGGCCATCAGCATCAATGCGTTGCTTACCTGCGCCAGCGGCACGCCAAAACCGCTGCTCGCCACCCCGCGCCGCGCGTCGGTAAAGGTGTAGGCCTGCCCCGGCGTTTTCCACTTTTCCGGTGTGTTCTGTTCGCTCTGCTCCTTGAGCATGATTTCCATGAGGAGCCATGTTGCCAGGTCGCGAAAGGCGGGATCGAGCTTGATAATGTCGCCGATCAGCTTGGGCAAATCGGTGCCGTCGCTGTTTTCCTTCTTCAAGTTATATTTTGGCAGATAGGCAGGTGGGCACACCTCCTTGTAGCGCACGGTGCAGAAGACCTTCGCGCGGTCGCCGTCTTCCCACAGATCGTCGGGATCGATGATCGCCTGGAAGAAATAGGGGCGACGGCTCTCGTCGGGTATGCCCGAGCCTGCAAATTCGAGCGAGTTTAGCGCCGCCTTGATCTGCCCATAACGGATTCGCCGCAACGCAGAATTGAGCAGATAGCGCCCGGTTGAACGGATCATCACCGAATGGACGATGCCAAGCGAGCCAAGGCTGACAATCGCGGCCTCGAATAGATTGTCGTCGCGCACCAGCTCAGCGCCCAATCGCGCGGCAAAGCTGTCCTTCATCGCAGGCGCGCTACCGCGCTCGATCCACATGTTGCGGTTGGCGGTAAGCAGCTGGATGCCGACGACTTGGCTTTCCATGCCCGCAACGTCGATGGCCGACCCGTGCACGCCGGTACCGAGCGCGCCGGCGATGGTTTGGCCATTGCTTGCGCCCGAGGTCCGCAGTGCGCGGCGGCGCTGGCTGTTGGGGAAAACCGAGTTAGGCGATTCAAGCGTTTCGTTGATCCGCGCAATCAACGTGCCGCATTGGCAGAGCAGCAGTTCCTCGTGCGTGACATTGGCTGCAGGGTGCATGTCGCCAGCGCCAAAAACAAAGCGCCAGTCGAGCTTGCCGGTTTCGACCATCCACCCATTGGCCACAGCAGGGATATCGGAGAAGGACCAGTGCGAGCCCGCTGCCCTGATCCGTGTGCCTGCGGACAGGGCATCGCGAATGACCTGCTGCAGCCGGGCAGCGGTGAGCTTCATACCGTTCAGCGATGGTGTTTGCGGCGTCTCGTTGCGGACGGTCAGTATCTTGGCGACCGGCACACTTACATTTTCGTGATGATTGACCCAGTTCGCCGCATTGCGGACGTCAATAAAATTGTCGGGCACGGGTTCGCCTCCTCCACTTGGAGCGGCGTTTCCTTTGGACTTACACCGCGCTTACAGGACGACCCGTGCCGATATTCCAACTATCGGCATTGATTTGCAAACGGTATTTACGAGGCGCGAGCCCCGCCGTTACGCGGCAGCGGCAAGCAGGTTGTAAGGGTCCACACCGTTTGAACGCATCGCCTCATGCGCTGCCTTGTAGGCAACCGGTTCAGCTATCCCGATCCGCTTGCGCGCGTCGGCCAGCGGTTCTCTCAAAAGCGCGTGAATATCCTCCTGCACCAGATTGCTGGCGGCCTTGCCGATGCGATAGCCTTCGTGCACCGCCGTCATGATCGGTGCCGAGCGTGCCACACGGCGTTTTAGCTCGATCCCGCCCATATAGGCAATAAAGCCGACGCCGAGATTGCGGTTCTGCGCATAAGTGAACGCCAGCACGCATTGTTCGCCAAGCGCATCGCGGCCATAGCCGGTCAGGATATGATGCAAATCGTGCGTATCGCGCAGACGGTCGCCGTAGCGATCGATGCCATCTTCAAAGCGCGTTCCTGCATCGGTGAATTTGGCATATTCAGCCTCAAGTCCCGCAGCAGAAAGCCCTTCGCGCTCCATGAAGTCGACATAGGCGCGGCCAACGGTTCCGGCCGGAAGCTGCTTCAATGTTTCATGATCGTCGAGATAGTCGATCAACCGCTGGTTTGACGCAATCAAACGCTGGCCTTTTTCGCTATGCCAGAACTTGCTGGCAATCTTGCGGAAGCGGCTACCGCGCAGCGCAGCAATGATGTGAAAAACCTGTTCGGTATCTTCCTTGTCAGCCATCAAATTCTGGAAGTGACGCCACGCTTTAAAGGGACGGAACTCGTTCACCGGGCGATCGGGGTGATGAAACGGGATGACAGACATCATGAATTCCTTGATCAGCTATTCGAATCAAACCTTATCTACATCAGTGTTAATAGCAGATGAAAATTCCGCGAGCAATATTCAATTCCCGGGATGCATTTAGAGGTGTTTGCGGAGCAACGCGCCGATATCCAAGCGCGCGCGGAGCCTTGCCGCCAGATGGTACATTCCGC
>JBGSPK010000163.1:0-3937 GCA_041738665.1 Sphingorhabdus sp.
CGAGTCTGCGCGGTCGCTTGGCTATGACAAGGATGTCGGTTCAATCGAAGTTGGCAAGCTAGCCGATCTGGTCGTGCTTGATGCTGACCCAAGCACAGACATCCGCAATTCGGACAAGGTTTCCAAAGTGATGATTGGCGGGCGTCTCTATGACGCAGCAACGCTCAATGAAGAGGTCACCGGCACGAGAAAGCGCCTGCCTTATTATTGGGAGTAATGCTGCCTACTCGCGCGGTTTCCGTAATTTGCGGACCCGGGCGAATAGGCCAGGACTGGAAAATGGCTCGAACATATCGTCCGGATTTTCCGGGTCGAGTATCGCGTTTTCGGCAATGGCTTTTTCCGCGTCGTCCAGCTCGGGCAGGTCGAGCCGTTCGAGCCACGGGCCATCACCCTTTGCCTCTTCGATGATTTCACGCATCGAGGCTCCGCTCTCCAGTAGCTGGGTCACTTTCTCGGGAGAAAGCCCGATATGCTCGGCCAGCAACGAGGCGCGCAAAGCCTTGATATTGGCACACGCGCTCTCATTGCCCGGACGGTCGCAGTCGATGAAGATATCGCACTCGCTGTCCAGTCCAAGCGAACGGTTGTTCATGTTGGCTGACCCGATGCGCAATATTTTGTCATCCACGATCATCAACTTAGCGTGGACGTAGATAGACTCGCCACCCTTTGTTTTGGGGAAATACAGGCTGAAACGGCCCTGTTTGTCATGTTCCCCTATCGCCCGGACAAGCTGCGCTCGCGCGCCGTCCATCGCCTTTTGTTCGAGCCAACCGTCGGCAGTCTCCGGCCCGACGATGACGATTTCGGGCGGGTTTGGTTCGTCCATCCGTTTGGCGATGGCATCGGCAATTTTGGGCGAGGCGAAATACTGGTTCTCGGCGTAAATGAACTTTTTGGCCTTTGCGATCTGCTCGAGAAACAGATGCTGAATCTCGCGAATCTCCCACGTGCCTTCATATTCGGCGCGGCTGCGGGCGATGCCCATTTCGACAAACTGATATTCGGCCTCGAGAAACTCGGGCCAAGGCGAGACGGCATCTGTGGGGCAGGGCTCAAGCGGGTCGCCGCCAGCCAGTTCCCAGCGTGCCCGACTGAGCGTGGCTAGCGCCGCCGCAGCGTCACCCTCGACCAGCATCGTGCAGTCGTGCCACGGGCCGTATAACTTGCCATTGGGCCGCTTGCGTCGCACGTCGCCGTCAAGATGATCGCGCGTGTCCCAGCGGTCGGCGGTCATGTCGATGCCGCCGCACGCCGCCATTTTGTCATCGATGACCACGATTTTCTGGTGATGGCTGCACCCGACCGGATGCGCGCCATCGAGCTTGAACTGAATCTGCTTGTGCATTGCCCATTTCGCAACGTCGACGATGGTTTGGCCGCGCCCGAGCATCTTGAGTGCGCCGATATTCCATTTGAGCAGCTTGATTTCGAGGCCCGGTGTGCGGTCGGCAAGCCACAGGATGAAATCTCCTAGCCGTTTGGGTGGGTCGCCCTTTTTCCGCCTGCTGCGCGTCAGGTCGATTCGCGTGTCGAAATCCCAACCGATCAGCATGATGCGGTGCTTGGCGTTCATCATTGCCGCCTGAATGATCTCGAAATAATCGGCGGCGTCGATAACGGGATGCGCGCGGGTGGCCTTGGCATGACACCAAATGCTGTCGCTTTCAGATTTATTGGGATCCATGCAGCCTCCTATTGCCGGTCTATATCAGCGGTAACACATTTCGCTGACAAAAAGACGACTCCCCATTTGGAAAAAATGCGATATAGAACAAATCATGAACAATGAGGTGATTCTACCCGATGTTGCATCGCCATTGCTCGCGCGCGGCAATTGGCAGGAATATCAACCGGACAAGCAGGACTTGCTGCCCATAGGCGCGCCTGCGGTCGATAACCGTTTGCAGGGTGGGATAGTCCGTAACGGGCTGCATGAATTTTTCGGGGCGGAACGGGGCGATGCGATGGCTGCTGCCTTTGCCTTCTTGCTGGCGCTCCGCTTGCCCGATCTTGATGCGCGGATTTTCTGGATTTCGGGCGATAAGGAACGGCAGGCATCGGGGCGGCTTTATCCACCCGGGCTGGCCGAAATGGGCGGCGAACCGGGGCGGATGCTTTTGGTGCAGGCGGTGGACTTGCGCGATGCCTTGCGTGCGGCGGCGGACAGCATCAGGTCCAAAGCGGCTGGCGCGGTAATCTTGGAAGCACAGGGCAATGCGAAGCTGATCGACCTTACATCGACGCGGCGGTTGGCGCTGGCGGCGGCAGAGGCAGGGGTGCTGGCGTTATTGGTGCGCGGCGATGCGGTGCCGATGCCAAGCGCTGCCAGCACGCGCTGGCAAATATGCTCGGCCCCTTCGCTGCCCTTGCCCGGCAATGCGCCGGGGCTGGCAACCTTCGACATCAGCCTGCTGCGCCACCGCGGCGGAATAGCGCCGTTTGCGGCGAGAGTGACTTGGAATCATGCAACACGAACTTTCAACGACGCGCCTTTATCTGGCGGTCTTTCTGCCACTGCTACCGGCGGAGAGGCTGATCCGGACACGCGGATCCAGGCCTGACGCACCTTTTGTGCTGGCCGAAAAGGATCGCGGTGCAATGCGGCTGGCTGCCTGCGATAGCGCGGCGCTCGGACTTGGCCTGACGCCGGGCACCGGGCTTGCCGACGCGCGGGCGCGGGTGCCCGAGCTAGCGGTGTTCGACCATGATCCGTCCGCAGATGTCGAGTTGCTCGGCTGGCTAGCCGATGGCTGCGAACGTTATACGCCTGCCTGCATGCTCGATCCGCCACAAGCTTTGCTGCTCGATATCACCGGCTGTGAGCATTTGTTCGGAGATGAGGCGACGTTAGCAAAAGACCTGAAAGCGCGGTTTCGGCGTCATGGCCTCAGTTGCCGTCTGGCCTTGGGGGCAACGCCGGACAGTGCGCGGGCCAAGGCGAAATATGCAAAGGCGGCCATCAGCGACCTGCCGGTGGAAGCGCTGGATGGCGGCGACAAGGTGCATCAGGCGCTCCGCAGGGCTGGACTTAAAAGCATCGGTGATCTGGCGAAGCGTCCGCGCACGCCCTTGGCCGCAAGGTTCGGCAAAGCGGTGGTCGTCAAACTCGCACGGTTGCTGGAGAAAGAAGACCCACGCATCATCCCGCGTCGCAGTCTGCCGGTGATCCATGTCGCGCAGAATTTCGCTGAACCCATCTCTCGTACCAATGATGTGCTTGTAACGATTGAGCAACTTGCCGGCGCAGCGGCGGTGCAGTTGCGCGAACGCGGGCAGGGCGGGCGGCGGTTCGAGGTCAGCCTGTTCCGAAGCGACGGTCATGTCGCGCGGCTGGGCATCGACACCGGCGGGCCGACGCGGGATGCAGGCCTGCTGATGCGCCTCATCCGCGAACGTATCGATGCGCTCGCAGACCCGCTCGATCCCGGCTTTGGTTATGACATGATAAGGCTTGCCATACCGCTCGCTGAAACGCTGGCGAGTGTACAGGCGGGGCTTGAGCAAAAAGTCGATACCGATGCCGAAGCCGCCGCGTTGATCGACCGGCTGAGCGTAAGGCTTGGGGGAGACCGCGTGCGGCATTTTCACGCGCGAGACAGCCACATACCCGAACGCGCGGCGCTGGAACGAGCCGCGCAATCCGGGCCTTCAAATGGAGCTTGGTGCAATACGGAACCCGGCGAACCAGCGATGCGGCCTTTCCGCCTGTTTGAAACTCCGCAGGCCATAGAGGTGATGGCCTCGATCCCCGACGGCCCTCCGCGCCAGTTCCGCTGGCGACGTAATCTGCACCAGATCGTCAGCTACGAAGGCCCTGAACGCATTGCGCCGGAATGGTGGCGGCGTAAGGGTGGCCATGAACCGGGTGCTGGTGGACTAACGCGGGATTATTACCGTGTGGAGGACAAGGAGGGCAGGCGTTTCTGGTTGT
>JBGSPK010000196.1:0-2831 GCA_041738665.1 Sphingorhabdus sp.
TCGAGCGCGCGCAGCTCTCAGCGCTCACCATCATGCGCATCGCGGCAAAAGGGGCATTATGAGTTTTATCATCCGTCCGGCAAATCCGGACGATCTCCAACCAATCTACGAAATGGCAAAACGCACCGGCGGCGGGTTCACCAACCTGCCGCCCGACCGCAACGCGCTTTCCGCAAAGCTGGAACGATCGGCAGCAGGATTCGACCGCATTGGCGACGATGTGGCCGACGACCTATATGTATTCGTCCTGCAGAATACCAAGACCGGCGAAGTACGCGGCACATGTCAGATATTCGGCAATGTAGGTCAGAAATGGCCGTTTTACAGCTACCGCATCGGCGCTCTGACGCAGCACAGCGAAGAGCTCGGCCGGACATTTCGCGCCGATATTCTAAACCTGTCGACCGATCTGGAAGGCACGACCGAAGTCGGCGGGCTCTTTCTTCATCCCGGAGAACGGGCTGGCGGTTTGGGGTTGCTGCTTGCGCGAACACGGTATCTTTTTATCCGCAATCACCGGCAGCGCTTTGCCGACAGGACGATCGCCGAACTGCGCGGCGTTATCGATGAAGCAGGCGGGTCGCCATTTTGGGACGGCGTTGCCGGACGCTTTTTTGGCATGAACTTCCAAGAAGCCGATGAATTCAATGCCAAGTTCGGCAACCAGTTCATTGCCGACCTGATGCCCAAACATCCGGTATACATCGCCATGCTGCCCGAAAGCGCAAAAGCCGTCATCGGCATACCGCATCCTTCAGGCCGGGCGGCGATGCGAATGCTTGAGAATGAGGGTTTTGCATGGGAAAGCTATGTCGACATTTTTGACGGCGGACCGACCATGACAGCGCGGACCGACCAGATCCGAAGTGTGCGGGACGCGCAGGATATCATTGTTACGGAAATCAGCGAAAAGCTTGGCGAACATATTGGCGGGGAAAAAATGCTTGTCACCATCGGCCGGATGCACAGTTTCAAAGCAGCCTATGGCTGGACCGAGCCGCGCGGTGGCGGCGTAGCTCTCGATGAAGTTACCGCCGCGATACTCGGGCTGACGGTCGGTGACACTCTTACGCAACTGGCAAGGTGGTAGACATTGCTACGGGAAATCAATTTCGACGGGATTATCGGCCCAAGCCACAATTATGCGGGGCTGAGCCTAGGTAACATTGCGTCTGCAACCAACGCGGGTGCAGCGTCGCAACCGCGTGCTGCCGCGCTGCAAGGCGTCGAAAAGATGCGCGCCAACCTGCGGCTGGGGTTGGCTCAGGGCTTTTTCATGCCGTTGGACCGACCAAACAAGAACTGGCTAACTGCACTTGCGACTGACATGGCCAGCGCCGAGCCTCATATTCGTGCAGCAGCTTTCTCAGCGTCGGCGATGTGGGCGGCGAATGCGGCAACTGTTTCACCTGCGCCCGATACTGGCGATGGAAAATGCCATTTATCGGCAGCCAACCTGCTCACGATGCCACATCGTAGCCATGAATGGCACGGTACGCTGGCACAACTCAACCTAGCCTTTGCCGATAGCCGACATTTTGCGGTACATGGCCCCGTGCCGCCGCCATTTGGTGACGAAGGTGCGGCCAACTTCATGCGGCTGTGTCCATCGCACGGCGAGGCCGGTATCGAGATATTCGTTTACGGCAAGGCGGGCGGGCGCTTCCCCGCGCGCCAACATATCGAGTCTTCCAAAGCCATTGCACGCGCGCATCGACTGGATTCGACGAAAACCATGTTTGTACAGCAATCCGAAGTCGCAATTGCCGCTGGCGCGTTCCACAATGATGTCGTCGCCGTGGCCAATGAGCGGGTGCTGTTTACGCATGAGCAGGCATTTGAATATCCCGAACAAACCTACGCCGATATCAAGCGGCTGATGCCCGAGGCGGAGATTGTCATTGTTCCTGCCGACCGGGTGAGTTTGGCCGATGCCATCCAAAGCTACCTATTCAACGCGCAGTTGGTGACGCTGCCGACCGGAGGAATGGCGCTCATTCTCCCGAGCGAAGCGCAGTCCAATAGCCGCGTATGGGAATGGCTAAGCGAAATGGTCGAGGGCAATGGCCCGATCCGCGAGCTGGTGCCTGTTGATGTGCGCCAATCAATGGCGAATGGCGGTGGTCCTGCCTGCCTTCGGCTTCGCGTTGTTGCTGACCCCGCAACGGTTGACGCTCGATTCCTAGCTGATGAGGGGAAACTGGACAAGATATCAGAGGTGATTGCGGCGCATTGGCCCAAAGAAATCGCGCCTGATCAGCTGGCCGACCCTGCGCTGGTGGAGCAAGTCCGACAGGCAAGACTTGCGTTGCTCGAATGCTGCGGTTTAGCTGAACTGGCCTGACCGTCGATTTCCTTTACAAATGCCGCTTGCGTTAACCATTGTGAGATAAGCATTTGCTGAACTGGCACGGGCTTTGCTGATTGTTTTCTTAACTATGAAAAAGATCGCACGCCTGTTCACAATCAAGACCAAATTAGAGGTCTTCCTGATTACCTACGCGCTTGGTTTGGGCGCGGTGATGCGGGGGCAGGAATATATGATCCAATATCCCGGAACAATCGGTAAAGTGTTTTTCGTTTTGTGCACTGGCGCCGTGTTCATGGCCTCAGCCAAAATGCTCGAAGCCGTCGAATTTCAACACGCTTTCGGGGTGGATTAGTCCCGGGATTCTGTTGCTCGGCTCCCGGGGGCCGCCGTAACTATTCTGTTGCCCGGCCAGTCCAGCCGCGTTCTTTTAGTGTAAGTTCAGACCGTGAGGCCCAAAATTACGCTGCGAGAGCAAGTGCTTCGTTATCGTTTGCACCTATTGGTTGTGAACCATTTCACG
>JBGSPK010000205.1:0-1910 GCA_041738665.1 Sphingorhabdus sp.
GCCAGCGTTAGGATAACAGCCCCGAGGCGGACCCACAGAACATCGACACCGGTGTAGTCGGCTATGCCTGCGCAAACACCTTTCCATTTGGCGTTCTGCTTATCGAGATAAAATTGCGTATGTTTGCTGCTCATCTCAACGGTTCCTTTCCAGCCGGCGGATATTTTCGGACGTGTAATCTTCTGCTTCATGGTCGATGCGGCGCGGCGTGAAATTCGGGTTTTCCTGTCCGACCAATCGCTCCACGGTGTCCATGCGGTCTTCGAGGCGACGGGCAAGTTCGTACATTTCGCCCAGCAGCCGTTCATCATCGTTGGTGAGCGTCGCGGCGGTTTTCCACTTCGTCACATGATGGAGAATGATCCAGGGGAGGCCGAGGAATATAAAACCAACGACAATTGGCACTACAATGAGTTCACCGTCCATAATCTCAGCCCTCCTTCTTCGTGTCTTGTTTCATGGCCTTTTTCATCGCCTCCAGCTCGGCATCGACAACGTCGAAGGATTCGAGTGCTGCGATTTCATCGCCTAAGGTCCGCGGTGCGTCGCTGCCGATGGCGAGCGAGTCAGCATAGCCCTGCGCTTCGTCGACGCGGCGTTCGAGAACATCGAAGCGGGAAAATGCTTCGCGAACCTTGTCGCCATTGTACATCGTGCGCAGCTTGACTTGGTTTTCCGCGCTTTCGAGGCGAGTCATCAGCGCGTTCTGGCGGCTGCGTGCGTCAGCCAGCTTTTTCTGCAGCTTGTGGATGTCTTGTTCCGATGCTTTCAGGGCATCGTTCAGTACAGCGACTTCGGCCGTCAGCTGATCTTTCATATCTGTGGCTTTGCGCTTTTCGAGCAAAGCGGCCTTGGCCAGATCTTCACGGTCCTTCGACAATGCCAAATGCGCCTTGTCAGTCCAGTCTGCTTCAAGCGTGTTTAGCTTGTCGATATGACGGCGCAATTCTTTCTGGTCGGCGATGGTGCGCGCGGCAGAGGCGCGAACCTCTACAAGGGTTTCCTCCATTTCGAGGATGATCATGCGGATCATCTTGGCTGGGTCTTGCGACTTGTCGAGCAAGTCGGTGACGTTGGCGGCGATGATGTCGCGGGTCCGTGAAAAAATGCCCATCGGGTAACTCCAGTTAGAACTTGTTGTGCGCGCGGTATCAGAAATGGGGGCGACCGGGGCGGGTAGGGGGGAGCTGGGGCGCCCCGGTCGCGGGCTTACGAAGTCAGGCAAGGTAGCTGACAACGATGGGCTGTTGGGAGTTGGTGTGTGCATTGACCTGATATTCTTCCTTGTGGTTGAACACCGAGACGGCATAGCTGGTGAAAATCATCGACATTGACAATGCGACAGCGACCCAGAGGCGGCTCTCATTCTCTTTGGCGTTTTCTTTTGCTTTGGTTTCGGTGCTCATTTTGGTCTTCCCTTTGTTTGACTTACCGGTGTTTGCCGGTTTGAATTCAATATAGCAGGGACCGTGCCAATTTCGATTTTTGGCTGTTTTCCGATAGTTTCTTTGCAAAAACGCTTCGAGACGATAGTAATTATTGCCATACTATGGTGAAATATGCCAATGTTTGAATATGGAGCGTGAAAGCCACCAATTTATCGGTCAGTCATCGGCATTTCTTGATGCCGTTGAACGCGCCAGCCGAGCTGCGCCACTCAATCGTACCGTATTGGTCGTGGGAGAGCGCGGTACAGGCAAAGAACTGATTGCCGAGCGTCTGCATCGCCTCAGTTCGCGCTGGGACGGGCCTTTAGTTACGATGAACTGCGCTGCCTTGCCCGAGACTCTGATTGAGGCTGAACTGTTCGGTCATGAAGCTGGCGCGTTTACAGGTGCGACCCGCGCGCGCGAAGGGCGTTTCGAAGAGGCCGATGGCGGCACGCTGTTTCTGGATGAGCTGGGCACGCT
>JBGSPK010000234.1:0-7612 GCA_041738665.1 Sphingorhabdus sp.
GATGACATGCCGCCCAGCCTGTTCCAATCCAAGCGCCACATTTTCCCAGACCTTGCGCGTCTGGCCAAAACCGTGGAGCAGTATGATCGAGGGATCGTCGGCACTGCCGATATCGTCCGCTTCCAGCCTGACGCCAGCAAAACCCTTGAATTGGCGTACATATCTCATCACAATACGGCTTCACCCATAATCTGTCCAGCGGTGTCATATTCGACGTAACCGCTGATACTGTCAATGCTCAAGAAGCACGGTCCATCGATATGACCGCCATCGTAATCCGGGAAATGCAAACCAGCTTGCCCGCTTCATCTTCAATCCGGATCGACCAGATCTGCGTCGTCCGACCAATCGATTCAGACGTCGCCGTAGCGTAGACAAAGCCGCCCATCACCGGCCGCACATGGTTGGCGTTAATCTCCATGCCGATAGTAGCAAACTTGCTATGGTCAATCGTCATCGCGGCGGCCACCGAGCCAACGGTCTCCGCGAGCGCCACCGAAGCGCCACCGTGCAAGCGGCCATAAGGCTGTTTGCTACGTTCGGTGACAGGCATGCGTGCCTTCAGCCAATTGTCGCCAAATTCTATGAACTCAATACCGAGATTGCCGGGCATGCAATTCGCACCATTTGCGGTGATGGACGTGAGATCGATGTTTTCGTGGAACCAGATAGACATGCCCATTCTCTTGCGCGAAGCGGGCATGTCTGTCCAGAGTCAGTTCGGGGTTAGGCCAAGCGCTGCCTTGATGTCGGCCCAGCTCACAAGCTTGAAGTTCTGGGTCGAAGGCAAGTTGTCGCCGTCCTGCACCACGAACAGCCCACCCGGAAATTGCGGACCGAAATCGCCAAGCATCAGTTCGATACCATCCGTTTCCTGCACACCATCAACTATATCGTCGCCGATACGGAACCGCACAACATAGCTTGCCTCAGGCAGTTTGTAGACCGCATAGGCATTGTCCCCCTGGCTCGACACGATGACATATCCGCCGTCAGCGCCTAAAGGTGCCAGCGCCACGCCTTCGGCGTCCATGACGATTTCTTTGCCATCGGCTTTGGCGAGCGCGGTAGCCGTTACGGGGCCATCGGGCGCAGCGTCAAATTTCCACAGGCCGACATCTTCTTCGGCGACGTATAATGTGCCGGTACGGTCATCGACGACGCAGCCTTCGGATTGTGTGCCAAGCTTCATGCTGCGGACGACTTGGCCCGTTGGGGTGGCACCGGTGGTGTCGATTGCAACCTGATCGATCCGCCCGTCTTTCATCACGACAAAACCGAATAGCGCCTTGTCCGATGCGCGCTGCCACAGGCACATTCCGTATGCCTCGCCGGGGCCGACGGGAATTAAACCCAGCGGGAGCAACCGCTTGGCATCGGTGTCGAGCCGGAACATCGCCATCTTGGCGTTAAGCAAATCCTGCCTATCACTGGCAGCGACGATTACACCAACGCTACCACCGACGGCGCGCAAATCGACATTGTTCAGGCGCGGCGACGGCTCCGAATGCAGCTTGTTGCCTGCCAGATCATAGACATGGATCGACGATTTCTTGTCAGTCGCGACGATCAGGCTTGCCGCCGGATTGGCCGCGTTCCGCCAGATAGCGGGATCGTCAGCCGCGTCATCCAGCGTTCCAACGGGCGCTGTTTCGACTTTTGCGGTGACGTTTGCAGTGGGAAGCGGGCTCATCAACGGCTGCGGCGGCGCGCAACCGGTGATGAGTAATGGCAAAAGCCAGACGCAGTTACGCATCAGAAATTGACGCGGATGCCGCCCGAGTACCGACGCCCGAAGCGCTCCCATTCGATGGTATACTGGCCGTTGCGCGTTGTCGGAATGCCTTGCGCATTGAGGATATTCGACGGGTCGGAATAACGGCGCCCGGGATTATTGAGCAGGTTCGATGCGTCGAAGTAGATTTCGAAGCCGTCGGCAATTTCATACCGCGCCGAGAAATCGAGTTCGTCATCGTCTGCCCAATATGTATCGCCGCCGTTGCCATCGACCGTATCGGCAAAGCCGTCGGCCCACGTTGTGCGGTTCTGATATTGCAGGCGGAGCGACAGCCCGTATTTCTCATAATAAGCGCCGACATTATAGACCACCTGCGACGTGCCAGGCAGCGGTACTTTGCGTTCGGGAGTGATGACCACCAACCCAGCCGCATCGCGAATTTCGGGTTTGGTGACTTCACTGTCATTATATGTGGCGTTAGCGGTAATGCCGAAACCACCCATCCAATCGGGCAGGCCGAGATCGGCAATATAAGGTTCGAGCTGGAACTGAGCCGCGGCCTCGAAACCAAAGACCCTGCCGTCGCCGCCATTGGTAATGCCGCTGAAGCGATATACCGACCGATCAACACCACCGGAGTCGAGCGCGTTCGAACCAAAAACCCGGCGTGAGGTGTACAATACATCCTGTACGCGCTTGTAAAACGCACCAAGCATGAAATAACCCTGCGGCTGAACATACCATTCGTAATAGGCATCTATGCCATATGACCGTTCGGGCTTGACCGCCGGGTTACCGCCCGAAATCTGGTCATCGGTATCGTTTATAACGACATTAGGACGCAACTGGTCATAATCGGCGCGGGCAGCACCGCTGGTGAAACCGATGCGGAGTTTCTTGTCGTCTTCGACATCGAAATTCATATGCAGGCTGGGGAACACCAACGTTCCCGACGATTCAGCCTTCACCGGCGCGGTAACGGCACCAATCGTTGCCACTGCAATGCCGCGGTTTTTGACATGTTCGACGCGCGCGCCGCCGACAAGCGAACCCCAGTCATATTTGACATTCGCCATCAGATATCCGGCAAAGACTTGCTCGCGCACGTCGTAGATATTGCCGACAGCAGGGACGAACGGGAAGTTGGCCCGCGCCGCCTCGCTCGCTGCTTTCATCTTGGTAGGGTCGAAGTAGCGGAATGTATAGCCGAGCGGAATCTCGCCCTTGAACGGCGTATCGAGGCTGAAGGCATTGTAGTTGGTCGGAATACCAATCGTTGCGAATTGCGCCGCAGTATTCAAAGTAATCGAACTTTCATCGACCGTTTTGGTGCGCTGATCGAACTGGAACCCTGCCCTGATCGTGGCCTCGCCGCCAAAAAATTCGGCTTCCTTCGATATAGCGAATTTTGCGGTGTAAGCCTCGGTGGTGTCGACTGCATCGAGAACGTTCAAGGATGACAAAGGCTTGGTGAAACTGTCGATGTCAGTGACCCGGGCACCTGCCTGAAACCGCGTCGGGCCGGCGAGTTGAATGGTGTTGAAAAGCTGCAAATTGCCGAATTGCGGATTGGTGAAATCATAGGCCACCGTCGGGCGCAGGTTCCGTGTACCGGGGCTGTCCCATGTGGTTTCGCCGGTGACCGAACGGTCATCTTTTGATTCGGTGTAATTGCCGAGCCAGTTGATTTTCCAGCCCTCGCCAAATTCGTGCGTGCCTTCGATGGTGTTAGTGAAAATCGACTGTTCGAACGCACGCAAGGTTGAACGCTGGCGGATATCGATACCATAGATGGTACCTTGAAACGGTGTATTGCCAACGCAGACATCGGCATATCCGCTGGTCGTTGGCGTCGGGTTTACCGCCGTCGAGCAAGCCGCCGTATTGGCGACCAGATCGCCTTGACGGTCGTCGAGGTCGAAGCGGTAATTGTCGCGCTTCTCGTCATCGGTAAATGTGGTGTAGATTGAGCGCAGCGAGATGGTGTTATCCGCATCAGGCTTCCAGTCGAGCCGTCCCGACAGCGACCAATTGCGGCGGGTCAAACGATAGAGTTTGTTTTCGGTCTCCATTGCCCAGAAGCGCGATTCCCAGCCGGGACGCTTATCGCCGGTTAACGGAGTTACTCCTGGCGCACTGCCAACGCGCTCATAATCGGTTTCGAAGTTATCGGTGATCATGTCGCGCTGATAATAGCTGCCCGATACCAATATGCCGATTTCGCCTGCGCCAGCCGGGATGCGCGTCGAAACAACGGCCGAGCCTTCATATTGCGGACGGTTGCCAAGCTCGGCGATGCCGTAACCAGCCTTGCCGGCAAAATGGAACCCGTCATAATCGAACGCCGAACGGGTGATGACGTTGACATTACCCGAGACCGTTTCGCCCGGCATGTCAGGGGTAACCGCCTTCGACACCACAATCTGCGACGCAATCGCTGAGGGAATCGAATCGAAACGCGCATCGCGGCCTTCCGGGCTGACCACGTTGATGCCGTCGAACGACAATGTCGTCCAGTAATTGGGCGCGCCGCGAATACTGATATAGCGCGCCTGACCCTGGTCGCGCTCAATGGCGAGGCCCGGCAAACGACCGGCGGCTTGCGCGACATTCTGGTCGGGCAAGCGTCCAGCGGCGTCCGAAGAAACCACCGATACCAACGAGTCCGAATTTTTCTGGATTTGCAGCGCTGCCGCTTCCGATTCGGCAATCGGGCGCGATCCGGTGACGACGATAGCGTCTTCTTCGGTTGCTGCGTCATCGGCTGGCGTCGTCTGCGCGAGGGCCATATGCGGCAAAAACGCAAGCATAGCTGACCCTGCCAGCATAGATGCTTTAAAAACAGGTGACGAGCCGTTGAAACGATTTTGCATGTGAATACCCCCCTGGTGTGCAAACGATGTCTGCGCGCCCATTAGGCAGGGGTTGTGACTCGCCCGCTTATCGTCGATGACAAATTGGCGACATTGATGTTACAGTTCACGCATCTGTTTGCCGTAAAAGCGCAATGTTTTCATGGCACCGCGCATCAATCGTTGAGGAAGGAAGATTTTCGTGAAGCCCGTGCCCGGTACCAACAGGTTGCAAGCCAGAAAAACGCCCGCCGACGCACGTTATTTCAACCGCGAACTGTCCTGGCTCAAATTCAACGAGCGCGTGCTCGAAGAGGCGGCAAATCCGGCACATCCTTTGCTTGAACGGCTTCGCTTCCTCTCAATTTCTGGCACTAATCTCGACGAGTTTTTCATGGTCCGCGTGGCGGGCCTGCGCGGGCAGCAGCAGCGCAAGATTGAGGAACTGTCGATTGATGGACGCACCCCGTCCGAGCAGCTCGCCGCAACCGTCGCCGCCGCCGATGCATTGATGGCGCAGCAGCAAAAGCTGTGGAAAAAGCTATTGAAAGAACTCGCAACCGAGGGAATCAAGGTCGTCGAACCTGCCGCCATCGGCAAAACCCACGAGGCCGAGGTTGAACGCTATTTCCGCGAACAAGTGTTGCCCGTCCTGACACCGCAGGCGCTTGACCCTGCCCACCCATTTCCGTTCATTCCGAACCAGGGCATAAGCCTGATTTTCGACATGCGCCGCAAGGATGATGGAGAAGTCGTGCGCCAGCTGGTGATGATTCCGTCGTCGCTGCGCCGGTTCGTCCGCCTGCCCGGCAACGGCACCCGCTTCATCACGATCGAAGACCTGATCAAGCATTTTGTCGGACAGATGTTTCCGGACTATCTGCTGATCGCGGCGGGTGCTTTTCGTGTGATCCGCGACAGCGATATCGAGGTCGAGGAAGAAGCCGAAGACCTTGTCCGCTATTTCCGCAGCGCAATCAAACGGCGGCGGCGTGGCAAGATTATCCGGCTGAAGCTGGAAAAAGGCCTGCCGTTCGAGCTATCGACGCTCATCCGAACCGAGCTAGGCGCAGGATCATCGCTAGTTGCGGAAACGGTGGGCTTTCTTGGTATCGGCGATTTGGCGCAACTGGTCGAGGAAGACCGGCCCGCGCTCAAATTTCCACCCTACTCGCCCCGCTTTCCCGAACGAATTTTGGAGCACGACGGCGATTGCTTTGCCGCGATCCGGCAAAAAGATATTGTCATTCACCACCCTTATGAAAGCTTCGACGTGGTGCTCGCTTTCTTGCAACAGGCGGCGCTCGATCCCGATGTCGTGGCCATAAAGCAGACGCTGTATCGCGCAGGCAAACAGTCCGCCGTCATCCGCGCTTTGTGCGAAGCAGCTGAGATGGGCAAATCGGTCACCGCGATTGTCGAACTGAAGGCGCGGTTTGACGAAGAGCAGAATCTGCACTGGGCTTCGCAGCTGGAAAATTCCGGCGTTCAGGTCGTTTACGGCTTTGTCGACATGAAGACCCATGCCAAAATATCGTTGGTGGTCCGCCGCGAGGCCGATGGATTCCGGACATATTGCCACCTCGGCACCGGCAATTATCATCCGATTACTGCAAAGGTTTATACCGACATCAGCTTTTTCACCGCCGACCCTCGCGTCGGCCACGATGCGGGTCAGATTTTCAACTATATCACCGGGTACATTCCGCCGAGCGACCTGCAATTGCTGACAATGAGTCCGCTGGGTTTGCGCGAGAAAATCCTGTCGCTGATCGATCAGGAAATCGCCAATGTCGCTGCGGGCAAACCCGGCGCAGTGTGGGCCAAGCTCAATTCGCTGGTCGATAAGCCCGTCATCGACAAGCTTTATGAGGCGAGCGAGGCCGGGGTCGAAATCGACCTCGTGGTGCGCGGAATTTGCTGCCTGCGCCCTGGCGTCAAGGGCATGTCGTCGCGTATCCGCGTCAAATCCGTCGTCGGGCGCTTCCTGGAACATAGCCGTATCTGGGCGATGGGCAATGGTGCAGATTTACCCAACCCAAATGCACGCGTTTTCATCTCGTCCGCTGACTGGATGTCACGCAATTTTGACCGCCGCGTCGAATATATGCTGCCCATCGAGAACCCTACGGTGCACGACCAGATTCTCGATCAGGTTATGGTTGCAAACCTGCTCGACAATCAGCAAAGCTGGATGCTCCGGTCCGATGGCCGTTACGAGAGGGTTAAAGCTGGCGATATGCCGTTCAACTTGCATCATTATTTCATGACCAACGCCTCGCTTTCGGGACGCGGCGGCGCTTTGGCCGATGACAAGAAGGTGCCAACGCTGAATTTAGTCCGGCGGAGATGAAATCGATCCGTCAGGCCGTTATTGATATCGGCTCCAATACCGTTCGCCTCGTCGTTTACGCAGGTCTGCCGCGTGCGCCGATGCCGATTTATAACGAGAAAAGCCGGGTCGCGCTGGGTGCTTGCCTCGCCGGCGACGGTGTCATCAGTCCTGCAACGATGAAAAAGGCACTGGCCGCACTGGCACGGTTTGAAACGCTGGCACGCTCGATGAAGGTCGACACCCTGCGCGTGGTTGCCACAGCCGCGACGCGCGAAGCAAAAAATGGTCATAAACTGGTTGAGGGCGCTGCTGCTCTGGGTATCCGCGTCGACGTGCTAGATGGCGAAACCGAAGCAACCGCTGCGGGCCTCGGAGTGCTCAGCGATAATCCGCACGCCAATGGTTATGTCGGCGATCTCGGCGGAGGTAGCCTCGAGTTGATCCGTATTGCCGATGGCAAGCTTGGCGAACGCGTTTCACTGCCCTTGGGGACGTTGCGGCACGCCGTGCTGAAAAGCAAATCGACCAAACAAATCACCCAGATGCTCCGCGACGACATCAAGGTCCTGAAAGGCGAAGACGGCTTTCCTATCGAGAGCGGCCTGCCATTTTACATGATCGGTGGTTCGTGGCGCACCTTTGCGCGGCTGCACATGCACGACGTCGGCTATCCGCTGACCATCTTGT
>JBGSPK010000237.1:0-32466 GCA_041738665.1 Sphingorhabdus sp.
GTTGTGATGTGGTTCCGGTCCGCGAACTCCCATACGGGCCCGCAGCTATGCTGCATCAAGAGGCCGGACAGATGGCAGCATCCGACTACATGCACCCCTCTCAAAAACCGCTTGCATCTTTAGGGGCGTCCACAGATGGAAAGTGTTTTCCCACCCACGCATGCCGCCAAAGTCGACGCTCATGTATCCACGATCAAAATAATCAGCGTTAATGATTTTGACTTTGACGTTGGAGCCTTTGCTACGCGTGGTCCATTGGGTATATTCCATATGCGCATTCGGATCTGTATACCCTTTCACATCCGCGTAAATCGTATTGTTGGCATAGAATAATGTAATGTCCGCATTGGGATCGGCTTTTACTCCGCGGGGCAGTCGTCCACGGTGATCCCAATCATCGAATGATTCTTCGATTTCTTTCACCAGTGCTTCAGCTGCCGGGCCCCTGACGATGTTATTGTCCCGCAACGCATTGAACGCATTCCACATCCGTTTTTCTGGCGCAAGGTTGCCGATTTTGCCAATCGCCGCCAATTGAGCTTCACGGTTCGATGTAGGGTTCTCGCCAAACGCGACTTGCTCCCATTGAAGCAAGTTTTTGCCGAACGCGGCCTTGTTCTGGTTTTCCATGAATTGCACGCGACCAGGATGGACGCGCCAACCCCATGTGTAAGTTCCGTTAAAGTAGCGACCCGGTGCCATTTTGATTTTATAAACGTTTCGTGTGCCTTCGCCTTGTGGGAAGAATGTCAGATCTTCCATTATGAGTGGCTTCATGGAATTAACGCCTGAAGCCAACCCGCCGAAAGCGTTTGGATCGTCAAAATACATCGTCGAAGGCGAAAAATCATCCGCGCCCTTGTCGAGCATATCGACAGTATAAGTAACCGTCCAAGTATCATCCATAACCGGCATGGTGTTGATAAGAGCGGTGTCACCCTCGATATGCGAGCGATAATAGATCAGATGAATATTGACGTTTTTGGTAACCGGATCGACATCCTGACGTTTTTCCGGTCCTTTGTAATGAAGGATGGGAAAACCGCTGTAAACACGATTGGGAATCGGGTTTCCTTCCAAAATGTCGATCGCACGAAGGACCGACGCGCGATCAATTCTCACGCGATCATTATTTCCTGTTCTGCGAAAACCAGTAATGATTTCTTCAAGATCAGTATATGGTGACGCCTTGTTGATATTTGTGGTAATTACCGGACCATCATGAAGGTTATAAGGCTTTTCTGGCGTTGACGGGGTCGTATTTGGCACCAGGTTGCACAGGGAATCATACACATCGTGGTAGACTGTCGGCAATAGGTTGGTTGGGTTATCCCATGGGTCGGATTCAGGGAAGAGACTCTGTCCGGTGTGGACAGTCGTGGTCTTGCCGTCGGCAGAAGTTACCTGGCTTGGCATAGCCGGCGAACCGGGGGTGCCCGGCCTGGGCATGGGGTAAGCGTTATATGGGTCGCCGGCTTGCCAGGCTTGTCCTGGAGGGCCGCTGAGGCAGGGCGGCGGGGACTGAGCCCATGCAGCGCTGCAGGTCGACATAAGGACGGCAATTGATGCCGCCGCGCGCAAAGTGTGATTCAATTTCTTTTGCATTCCAGCACTCCGATATTCAATGGCAACTGCTAAATCTTCCGCAGTCGAAGTTTGAACGATGCACGATCAGGCTAGCCGGTTATTCCAGCGTTGCCCTTCAGCTTGCAGGGGACGGGGGCCTGCACGACGCATTTCCCCTTGAGCGACCTCGCGTGGCGTGACCCAGGATAGACGTTCTGCGGCATCCTTCACGTGGATATCCCATGGGAATGCTGCCCATAGTCCTGCCTTGGCATTGCCGTATTGAACGATATCCATCCGCCCGCCGAGCGCAACATTTCGGCCGTGCCGGTAGAAGCGATGGGCCAGTAGATCAGCCGAACCGGTCGACGTGCGGACAAATGTCCAACCCTTGAACCCACCCATTTTCCGATGGAACGCAGCCAGTTTTTCCGGCGTATCGTTGTCGGGGTCCGACGTTATCGAGATTATTTGCACATCCCGGCCAAGCTTGTCGCCAAGCTCGCTAGCAATCGCAGCCATCTTCTTGGAGATCGGAAATTCGGCTTCGCGCTTGATCGACATGAAATTTATCATGACAATCTGATCGCTGATCAGTTCCGAATAGAATTTGGCCATCTGACCTTCGTGGGTTATCACCATAACGTCAGGGATATTGCCGCTGTTGGTGGCCATCATCATACCCGCATCTGCCATTGCGGAATCCCTATTGGTTTCAGCTGGCGTGGCCGGTCTTTCGTTTAAAAGTTTTTTTGGATTAGTCATAAATACCTCATCTGCATGAATGTTATCTCTGCGGAATCAGTCGCCTTGGCCGGGCGGTACGATATCCCACCGGATCATCATCGCGTGATCCTCGTGCACCACATTGTGGCAGTGCATGACGTGCTTGCCGAGGAAGTCGCGCCAGCGACCGAAGAATGTCACTTCGGACATCGGTTCCAGCTCGACAACGTCTTTGCGAGAACGCAGCACGCTGTCACGCGGTACCGGTTTGCCGTTGATCGACAAAATCTGGAATTCCTCAAAGTGCGTGTGAATCGGGTGAGCCCATTGTTGTCCGTTATTCTGGAACGTCCAAATTTCTGCCGAGCCCTGCTCGATTTTCGCGTCGACACGGTCGGGATCCATAAGCCTGCCGTTCACGGTCCACAGGCCATTGTCATAGTCGAACTTGAAGGTTCGCCGCCGCCGCACTTCGCTCATGTTGATCGGCGGCAGTTCGCGCATGAAGTCGGGAATCCGGCTTGGATCGGCTACCTTGGGACCTTCAACATCGAACCGCATGATCAGGTCGCCTTGATCGAGCATGCGTCCCTGCGGTCCGGCGCCATCTTCGCGCATTTCCAACCGGTTGGTCAGATAGATTTTCTCGCCGGCGCGATATTTTGAGAAATCGACGATGATGTCATGGCGGTTAGCCACCCAGACATTGATATTGTCGGTTTCAATCGGGCGCTCCAGCAGGTTGCCATCGTTGGAAATAACGACGATTTTTCCGCATCCGAAGTCGCCGTCGTCAAGAATAGCTTGTACAGTCGCGAAGGGCCGCCGTTGAGAATGCGGAACCGGTATTTGCGGCGCTCGACTTTAAAATAAGGCTGGATGATGCGGTTCACCGTGAACTTGTCACCGAGCATGCCGTGATTGGTATAGGTCGACCCTGGACGTGCCCCGACGCCCAGAGGCGATGGGACTGATTCATAGGTCTCGTTCACGGGGACAGGTACCGTGTGCGGATCGGTGAAATCCCAGGCAGGCTGGCCGTCCTGATCGAAGCGGACGTCGTGAAGAATCAACGGCACATCATATTTGCCACTCGGCAAACGGAATGCTTTAGGATTTTTGTCGCGCTCATTGTCGGAATCGAGTTCGTCGAACAGCAGATAAAATCCGCTTAAACCGGCGTAAACATTGGTCGCGGTAAAATCGAGCCGGTGATCATGGTACCAAAGCGTGCCCATGATTTCGCGCTTGTCGAACCCAGCGGGAAAAACCGGAAAATGATGGTCCCAGAACTCGCCTGGATAGGTGAAATCTTGCGGGATACCGTCGCTTTCGGATGCCTGATGGCCGTTATGATGGTGAATGGTCGACGACGGCAGCGCAAAGGTTATGTTGCCGGTGCCAATAGGCGGGAGATTGTTTTGGCGGCGCACCAAAATCGGCTCGCCGTAGCGCGCAACAATCGTCTCGCCCGGGATCATACCGTTCAAACCCCATGCCCATGATCCTCCAGCATAAACGCCTTCTGGGTGGTACTGCCATTTGAACTCGGTCAAAGTCTGTTTATAGAATTTCTGCGGCTTAAACTCATTATAGCGCTGGTGCGACCGCGGGTCAGGTCCCGGGACAAGCGAGCTTCTGGGGATGGGCTGTGCCCGCGGAATAATCCGAAGCGGCGCAACGAATGGCGTCGCTGGAGGACTGGGATTGTGGACAATACCCTGCCGATGCGTGTCGGGAAATAACAGCCCCGATTGCGGCACCGTTTGCGCTCGCGCAACACCCGCTACAACACCGCCAGCAGCTGCGGCCAGCCCCAATTTCAATGTGTCCCGTCTATCAACCATGCTCGGCTTCCTCCAAAAAATAAACAGTCGCGATGGCGTCGGGGACATGAATCCCACACGCTTGGCAACGAGCACTCGAACACACTGGCGTGCATCCGCCTTCCGCGCGGCGCGTTATTGCTGCAGGCGCAGCAATTTGCCTCCGGCGGTTACAAGTGAGATGGTGGGATGTCCCCGGACCGCATAAAATGACGTCTTTGCGTCCGGCGAAAATACGCCTTACTCACAACTGGTTTGCGACCCAGTTACCGAAATTATCGTCCATGGCGCATTTCGGCGTAATGTTAGAAAGGTACGAATTTTCAAGCGGTTCATTCGCCAAGCAGTCAGGATTTCAACCTGTACCAGCTCGCATTTTCCCCTGCCTGTTTGCCCTTCCTCTTATGCGTTTTGGTATATGCCTTGTACTTTGGGAAACAACGGAGGTTTCACCTATTTTTCGCAAAGACACCTCATTTTTATCGTCCCGCTTCGGGAACGTTGCCTATATTCTAAGCGATATTTCGGGTCCCCATGATTCGCGAAATGGAGCGCCGGCCGTCACGCCGATCAAGCTGGATCACGACATCGACCACAGTGCGGACATAATGTACGATATCTTCACGGGTCAGTTGCGTACCCGTCTGCAAGACTATCAAGGCAAGCTGTTCGATCGCGCGTTCGGGACTGTCGGCGTGGATCGTTGTTAAAGAGCCCGGGTGCCCGCTGTTGACCGCGCGCAAGAAGGTGTAAGCTTCCGACCCACGCAATTCACCAAGAATGATCCGGTCAGGACGCATCCGCAACGCAGCCTGAAGAAGGTCGTCCGTCGTGACCCGTGCTTCGCCGAGCTCGCCACGAACCGCAAGCAGTCCAACCATGTTGGGATGAGTCACATGAAGCTCGGCTGTGTCTTCAATGAGTACCAATCGCTCATCTTTGCCAATTTCTTTCATTAAAGCACTGAGCAGCGTCGTCTTGCCTGTGGACGTCCCGCCGGAAATCAGAATATTCCGGCGCTTGCGAACTATTTCGCCGAGGTACGTTGCAAGTTCCTCGGGCGTTTCGCCAGCTGGCAGTTCAGCAGCGCAGTGTTCGGTAACCCCCGTGCTGAAAACAGTTCCGGTAAGGCTACCCGAGGCAAAATATTCGGCAAGCGACATTTCGGGCACAACATGCTTGCGGATGGCGATGGCCATCGAACCGCGTGTTGCGGTTGGTGCCACTATCTGGACCCGCGCTCCATCGGGAAGAGTGGCTGCGAGCAATGGATGTTCGCGGCTGATACCCTGATGACTGAGATTGGCGATTTGTCTTGCTAGGTGCCACAAGCCGGCTTCGTCGAGTTCGGGTGCGTCATGCCGCTCTAGCTCCCCGGTAAGCGTTTCGGTCCATATTTCCCCAGGCCGGTTGACAAACACATCGGTAACTTCCGGTCGCGCCAGCACTGGCAGTAGTGGCACCAGATATGCATCGAGATATTGAAGTGGCTGATCGTTTGCGGCTTCATCCATTAGCGAACAGCCAATGTTCCGCCGAAATCCAGATCGTGCGCCACAAAAATTGCTATCTGTGCCCCGGCTTTGACTTTAATCGTTGGCGCACGCTTCGTATCAGGCAGTAGCTCCTGACCTAGCTGAGACGCTTGTGCGGGCAGGCCGACATAAATATTGCTGCCGTTATTTGGGATCTGCGACGCTACATTGACCCCGATCGTCAAAGCCGATTGCAACACTGCTCCTGCAAAACGTTCGAAGAAATGGGTATTCACGCTGCCGGGGACGCCGGAACCGCCAAGGGCATCCGATGACGGTGAGTCGATCCGGATCGCGACTCCATCTGGGCGGATCAGCCGGCTCCAGGTTACCAAAATACGCCGCATGCCGGGATTAGTGTCTGCTTTGAAATCACCAATCAATCGGCTCCCGCGAGGGATCAATATGCGCGTGCCGTCAAAACTGCGCACGTCGTTGGAAACGATAGCGCGCGCCAGACCTGCGCGGTCCGAATTCAGCGGCGTTTCAAGCACAGCGGCGATAATCACGCCTTGCTGCACGACTGCAGCCCGGTTCCGGATGACCGTCGCTCTAACGGTGTCGTCGCTATCAGGAGCAGCGCCTGCGGCACCATTAACCGTCGCTCCCTTGCCGCTGGTAAGGTCGACGACCATAGCATTGCCCCCCGAGCTCGGCGCTGATGCCGGGGACGTATCAGATCGAGGACGCGGAAGCGCGTAAAGATCATCAGCCGGCGGGCGCTGGACGGGACGATAAACTGGCGCTGGTGGATTAAATGTTTCAGCAGCCAAAGCCTTGGTTCTGGCTGGTTGTTCGACCACCGCAATTCTCGGCGTATCGTCCGGAATGGAGGTGGCGGGCACTGTTATTGGAAGACTCAACGGCGGTGGCGGATCGCCTAGCACAATCTGCTCGGCACGCATTGTACTCTCATTTCCGCGCGACACTCGGCGACCTTCGAGCAAGAGAAACAGGGAAACGGCTATAACCGCTACAATCACGCCAATAAGCCAAAGTGGCACACCTCCTGCGGGAAGCTCGATTTTTGGCGTTAGCATGTCAGGTACAATCGCGGCGCGGGGATCCTGGTTTGAAGTCGTGGTCATGGCCGTTCCCGTACAACCAGGCGAGTGGTTGTCGCGCGCTGCTTGCCGCGAATGAAAATCAGTTTGGGAAAGACGCCTTCAATCACAAAAGCTCCGTCACGCACCGCTCCGTTGACCAGCGCCATCTGTCCGGATTTGTCCACACTGTAGACAGCCGGTATTGCGGCATCGGGCGGCCAAACGATCGACGTAAATTCACCGTCGTCCGACATTGTCTCCGGTTGAAGTTCGAATGCACCTTTGATTTGATATTGCGTCGGCGCTCCTTCTGTTTGCGGGGCTTCCGTCGTTTCGGGAGCTACGTAGGTAAATCTTAAAAGGTAAGGATTGACCGAACCGATCGAGGACGATGTCGACAATGAGAAATTATACGCACGCTGGTCGGTCATAACAGTCAAATTTGTCGCAGGCGCGTAACCTGTAGGCTTGACCACCATCGCGTCTGCGCGGCGATTGACCTGGACCTGCCAACCCGAGCTGTCGCCTACTGTTACAGTTTCGATACGTTCGTCCGGAGAAAACACCACTGTTACCGCAAAGCCGTTAGCCACGTTCAGCGCTACGACCTCTTGGGGATCAAACAGCACCGTTTGTATATGCGGATCGCCGCCAAGCGGGACTGGCAGCACCTCAGCCCGCAAGGTCAATGCGCCGGCGCAAATGCAGAGCATGGCAGTAAGAAATGCCCGTATCATCATCGAAGCGGCGCTCTGTCTTGGTCGCTGGCTGCCACAGATGGACCACGGCCAGAGGCCGCTAAAGCCTGCGCCGCGGCGCTATTGTCTAGCGAAGTCAGTCCGACAGCGACTTCTTGAACCGGCGCTGCTTCCTGATCGCGGCGATAGTGGACGACCTGAAAGCCAAGCGGATTGATTAGCCGGTCCTCAATTGCCATCGGTTCACCTGCAAAGCGAAATCGAAGATGCGAGACCCAATAAGCGCGCTGGGCTGCCGGCTGTCCCTGGTCGCGCCTCTGCGTATAAAATCTTACCAAGGCGGTATCTTTTGCTGTTGGAGTAATGCTTTCGATATGGGTTTCAACAACAGTCGCATTGCCATAGCGACTGACGGGGCTCGCTGGATTGCCGGCAGGCATCAGGGCAAGATAGGCGCGTTTGGCATTTTCGGCCGACCACAATGCAACTTTGCGATACTGGCCTTGGATCGAGCTAATGTCATATGTTTCACGAGCGACGACATATTGCGCAAGCAGCGACTGCGTCAGTGCTGACTGCGGCTTGACCGAGGGGATCGCTTCGCCTTCTAGAACTTGCGCGAAGCCGGTATTCTTATCGACCATGATTGTATAGGGTATAACGGTTTTTAATGGCAGCATCGCAATCAGTGCCATAGCTTCGGCCACCGCAATGCAGATTACGGCGCTCGTGATCAGCCAAGCAGTTCGGCGGGAGCGCAGAAGTTCGTCCACCTTGTCGGTCGACCAGCTCCGCGCGTTGACATAATAGCCTTTGCGTGACTCAGCAGCGACGTCTTGCGTAATATCATCCATCATTCCAAATCCCTTCGCCCCGCTGCGGCAGATCGGCGTCGGCCTGCATCCCGACTGCTAAAGCCTACCGAGACAGGACGCGTATTTTCTGGCCTTTGGAGAGCTGCGACGTCGCGTGGACCGGCAATACGAAATACTTGCATCTGCCGCTCCTCGCGCTGATCGCGCCGCTCCGCCGCAAGTGCCGCATCGGCAGTTTTCTGGGCGTGGACGCGCTCAGGCGGGGGCAGCAGCCTTACTGGCGCGGCGACATTGTGGCCATTTGGCATCATTTGCCGCATTTCGTTCGCCCAAATAAACTCGCCGCGCAGGGCATCTGGAAAGCGGATCGCCGAGGCCGCGCGCATCGCAGCGAGAATCGCAGCAATCATCACGAGTGCGAACAGGCCAGTTGTCACCCAAAGCCGTTCGGGTAACGCCCCTAACGCCTGACCGGATTCGAACAGTTTGCGAAGTTCAGCAACCTGCGGCTCGATGACAGCCAATTCCAGCGCCACCACCGCCGGAAATGCTACAGAGGCCACAAGCGTTCCCAGTAGCACGCGCAGCCATCCAGCCAGAAACCCTCGTGCAGCGTCGAACAGCGCTGCGGCGATAAAAATCGGCGCAAGAGCCAGCATGAGCGCGATCACGATTCTCAGCCCGGCAAATCCCGCGACCATGCTGATGACCAGAATATTGTCAGCCGAACCCAGTGTCTCACGCACTTCCGGTGCGAGTTCGGGCGTTTGTCCGAAAGGCGTTTGCCCCGCAATTGGTGCCGGTGATTCCGTATCGGTAGCCGTCGCAGCATTGGTCACGGCAGCAAATTCGCGCTCGGGATGAAGAACGCCACCGATCACGGTATCCACGGCTTGGATGCGACCGATCATGCCGGACTGGTCATCGGCTCCGATATCAGACCCAGCGAACATCTTGCCGAGCAAATCCTGCGGGCCTCGGGTCGCGACATCATAAACGAGCGGTTGAAAGGCCGACCAATGCATCGTCAGTGCGAGCACGAAGCCTATTCGCAGCACCAGTTGCACGGCATCACGAATAACGAACGGACCACCCATCACCATGCGATACCCGGCGATGGCTACCGCGATAATGATTAAGCCGTCCAGCGCTACAGCGAAATTCGAGCCGGCTCCAAGCGCCCGGTAGCCCTCTTGCGCAACCGCAACGCTCTGGCAGTCGATGTAGGACAATATGCCGCTTACATAAGGCCCGGACGGATCAAAAGGCGTGCATATTGCCATTACACCGCCCTCAACAGCTCTGGCAGCCAGACAACGGGATCATCACCGGTTTGCAGGCGAATTTCGTCGAGTAGTCGAACCGAACGCTCGCGTCCCGACAATATCGTTAGCATATCAGCCTCGCCAGTCAGGTTTAATCTGACAACCACGCTTTCAAGTCCATGCTTTACCAAAAAGCATCGTGACGTGTCGGGCAGCTTTCGAACAAGCTCATATTCCTGCGGAGTCAGTCCGAAGCCCTGCATGTAATCTTCAGCCTGCGCTTTGGGATTTGCCGTGAAAATCTGTGTTGCAGCCTGCTCGATGATTGCCGAGGCAATCCGGCTACGCAGGGCGTCTGCCGCACTTTGTGTCACAAACCCGACAATTCCGTTGCGCTTTCGAATGGTTTTCTCCCAATCGCGAATGCGCTGGACAAATATATCGTCATCGAGCGCTTTCCAGCCTTCATCGATGACGATGATTGCAGGCGTCCCGTCGAGCCGTTCATCAACCCGGTGGAAAAGATACATCATGGCAGGCGTCCGAAGAATTGGATCGTCCAATATCCGGGTCATATCAAAGCCGACGGTTTCGTTCGACAGATCTACGCCATCGCTGGCGTTGTCAAACAGCCAAGCATGTTCACCGTCGCCCCACCAGGGTCGGAGCCGCGCGAACAGGTCTTGAGCGTGCGGCCTGTCTCCTCCGCGAAACAACTGCACAAAGGTCCGCAAACGACGGTAGGGCTTGCGAGCGATGAAATTTGCGTCGACCGCATCCTTGATTTGCTGTTGTTCGGCCACGCTGACGGTTTGTCCATCGACGCTCGCAATACGGGCAATCCAGTCGATCAGAAACCGCTTGTTTTCCGGCGTGTCATCCAGAAGGAGTGGATTAAACCTGCTGGGCGTCCCTGGTCGCAGAACATCATACCCGCCGCCGATCGCGCGAATAAAAAGCTCTGCGCCGCGGTCCTTGTCGAAAAATACTATTCGCGGCCTGAAACGTCTTGCCTGAGCAAGCAGAAAATTGACAATCACGGTTTTGCCCGACCCCGATGGACCGATCACGGTAAAGTTGCCGAGGTCGCCATGATGGAAGTTGAAAAAATATGGCCCAGCGGCAGTGGTCTCGAACAAGGTGACAGCATCGCCCCAGTGGTTTCCGGTCGCTTTGCCCAGCGGAAAATTGTGGCCACTGGCAAAACTCGCAAAATTGGCTGAACCGATCAGTGCGCGACGTGCAATGAAGCGGAAGTTGCCAGGAAACTGTGCCCAGAAAGCGGGTTCAAGTCCCAGGTCCTCCCGCACAGACACGATACCAAGATCAGTCATCGCTGCCTGAACCTCGGCGGTAGCTGCATTGACCTCTTTGACGGTGTCTCCGCGCACCATCACTGTCAAGTGGTGCTCGCCAAATGCGGCGCGTCCTGCCGCCAGATCGTCTTTGGCCTGCCCAAGTTCTCCGCGCAGACTCACTGCTTCGTCATCCGATGCGCGCATTCGCCGCATTGCGAGATTCATCCGAGACAGCCCCTGCTGCCGGTCGACCAGCGCAAAGCTCTGTGAAATAACGCATTCAACGGGGAGACGCAGCAGGTCATCAAGCATTCCAGGCGTCGAGCGCGCAGGATAATCTTTGATGGAAACCATTGCGCCAAAGCTGCGCTCGCCTGTCGGCGAAGCGCCGAGTTCCACGGTATCACGCCCAAAACTTATCCTGCGATAGGGCAAATACTCGCCGAGATCGCCTTCCGGCAACCGTACCGGGCGAGATTCGGCGTTATAAAGAGCTGAGAGGAATTCCAGTTGTTCGGAACATTCCCCCGATGATGCATGATAAGCACTTAGGACGCGTGGTCCGTAGCTCGACATGGCTGCTTGCATCTGCTCCATTGCGGCATCGAGAGCGCGACAATCGGCAGCAAAGATTGCTTCCTTCTGCCCACTGCTGCCCGTTCGGCCAAACCAGCGAGCTACTCGGCTGGCTGTACCGAGCTTGCCGGTAGCAGGGCGACGTATAATCGTGATGAACAATTCGTTTGCATATAATTTTCTGGATGCTTGCCGCCGTTGCCAAGCCTTATCAAGTTCTGACGTGAAGCTGTCAGGGAAATCGGCGACGAGATCGGGCTCGACACGGCGGCGGATCACATGATGATAAATCGCAAAGCGACTGTCACCAAATGTCCGCAACACTGCATCTCGCATCTCCTTGCGATAATCCAGCTCAAGGCTATCTGCGGTTTCAAACAACAGCCCTTCGATTTTAAGGATTTGCATAATCGAACCGTCGCGCAGTTCGATCGTGCGGTCGTCGACATGACATCGGTAAGGCAGCCTTAGTCCGGCTCTCTCCTCGCGCTCAAATTCCGGCCCAGGAGCTGTCAGGCGCGGTAGGAATTGCATCGCCAGAACCGGTAGTTTCGAATCCGCGGACAGCTTGAAACTCGGACCATCCATAGTTCAAAAATGCGCGGTTCGCCAAGACAAGCAAGCATGCCCGCGACATGCAGCGTAAGGGCAAGGGCAACAACCCATGGCGACTTGAAAATAAGGAAGAATTCGGTAGAAACGATCGCGTTAAGAATGAAGAATGTGTAGGTGACTCCAGCGAAGGTCTGCGGCCGGGTCAATGCGACGAAGATCGGGTCACTGGTCAGCGTACCTTCCATCACAATGCCTCTAAAATCCGCCAGCTGCGCTTGATTGAATCCCCGCAACAATGCTTGCCGCGCCAAACAGAATGAAGCATCCCAAGATAACGGTGCCGCCATAACGCCAATTCATTCGGCCGGTGAGCATCAAAAAGCCCACAGAAGCTATGGCGATGACGGCAACAACGGTCGCCACGGTTCCAAGCAATGTTCCTTGAAGCCAACGCACAGCATTGACGATCGGACCGGAACCCGATGGATCATAGCCATATTGCTGCGCGTGCGCGGGCGCGCTCAAAAAATAGATTGCCGATGCCAGAACTGCCCGCGCAAAAAGCCGTACCGCACCAACAAGTTCTTTCGCCTCTTTTTTTAACACTATTTAAGTCCTCCGAGAGCTCACAGGCGTCTCGCTACCAGTTTATTGCGACCCGGTAATGCTTGTATAATTAGTGTAAGTTGTAATATATTTCTCGGTGACTATTATTATCCTGTGATGGAATGCTTATGTTTTTAAAATCGAAAAAAACCAATTCCAATTCGTCGATTCTAATCAATTTTTGCCGAAACAAACGGTCAAAAGGGTTCGCAGCGAGTTACAAAATTACTTACTTTGTGGGGTCGAGAGTAATCGGGAGGTGGAATGAAACATCGGTGGTTACACCTATTTTTCATAATCGGATGTTGCGGCGAGTTGCAATAATGAGACAATTTCGTACATTATGAAAAAAATTTGCCTCCGATCGTTTGGAGTGTAACTTTACAGCTCGTTTTTACGACCGGCATAATCGGGGTCGCAGTTTTTAAAGTTAGGGACGGGGTGCTCGGGCACCGCGCGCCTTTGCCGTGGGGAAGACTGCAATGACGCCATTGCTAGAGCGTGGGCAAGAGCTGTTCGGCCTTCAAAAGGCCGCCGAAGACGCTGCGAAAGGCCGAGGGCAGGTGGTGCTTCTAGCTGGCGAGGCAGGTATTGGCAAATCACGCCTGATTGCGCAGTTTTTGGACCAATTGCCCGAAGGCACGATAGCCGCCACCGGAAATTGCCAGCCATTCGATACACCGCGCCCCCTCGGGCCTCTTTTTGACATGAGCCTTTCGCTCGGCCCAAGCTTCAAGGAAATCGTGAAAGCGGCGGTCTATGACACCGATCCCTTTACTGAGCTGGCGCGGGCAATAGGCGCAATCGGACCCGGCGTGGTGCTGGTCTTCGAGGACGCCCAATATGCAGATCCGGCCTCACTCGATGTTATCGATTTCCTGTGTCAAAGGATCGCCTCGATAAAGGCGCTGATAATAATTACCTATCGCACCGATGAAATTTCGTCTGATCACCCGTTGGCTATGCTTCTGGGACGATGCCCTTCGCGGTTCACGTCCCGTGTGACCCTGGGACCCATTAGCCAGGCAGCTACTGGGGAGCTGGCGCAGATATTTTGCATCTCGTGCGACACTATTTCCCTCGCGCCCTCGGCAATCCTTTCCTGACTTTGAAATTGTTGCGCGAGGGATCGGTTCAGTACGATTTCATCCCGCAAGCCATCATCCAATGGTCGATTGCCAGACTTGCAATGACCGAACCGGAGCAGAAAAGCTGGGTAAAGTTGCTCGCCTACTGTCCCACGCCGGTTGACCGCGAGTTGCAAGAACGACTGGCCAATAAGTGCAGTTTCAGGCGGGAAATACTTCCGGGCTGGAACGGTTTCCTGACATCCTCCGCCGATGGCGCTATCGTTTTCCGGCATGAGATCGTGCGCGAGGCCCTGGTTGCGGGTCTGTGCGACATTGACCGCGAAGATGGTGAAGCCCGATTACTCGAAGTGTTATGCGCAGACGATGAGTTTGCACAATCGCGCGGCGAGTTGGCAGTCTGTGTGGCCCAGGCAGCAAACGCGGCGGACAAGGTTGTCAAATATACCCCTTATGCCGTGTGTCAGGCTGAGGCACGAGGAGCCTATACCGAGGCTGCACAATATTTGCAGAGGGCGCTGCCCTTTGCCAAACGGATTGGTCCCGAAGCATATACGGAAATCGTAGAGCTTTTGGTTTGCCGAACGTCGGTGTCCGAACCCATTACAGAGGCGATGTTATCAGAAATAGCACAGGCGAACGCACTTTGGCGGCGGCACGACAAGCCCGGTCCGCTCGCCCGAAACCATCTGCTGCTGTGCCGTCTCTACCGGTACAAGGCTGACCGCGAGATCGCTCAAAAACATCTTCGTATAGCCATTGACCTTTTCGAGGACCAAGATGATCAAAAGGGCGGCTTGGCTTTGGCATTGGCGATTCAAGCCCGGATGCACCTTGAGGAGCGCCGCAACGACAAAGCGTTTGCGGTCGCATTAGAGGCCGCCAGAAAAGCGCGGGCAGGCTATGATCGAGCATCGCGAATCGATGCATGGGTGACATTGGCGGTTGTATTGCATCGGCGGCAGAAGCGCCGGGCTGAGGTGATGATGGCGGTCTGCAGCATCCTCGCTGATCGCTGGAACCTTCACGAATTGCGGGCCCGAATCTGTGCCACTAACTGCGACGAAGCACTTGCGGCGATGAACTTGCCCGGTGCTGAGCGATGCGTCGCGGAATGGGGAGCAGTCAGGCAGACCGCACCCGAATGCTGGAAGGCAGCTCTCGACGGCCGCGAAGCGCTCGTCCTAGTTCTGTGTGGTAAACTGGACGAAGGTGAAACGCTGGCGTCTCGCGTTCTCAATGGCAACAGGACTACGGCATCGATGCGATTTTCAGCGACGCTGGCATTGGCGCTCGGTCGTTCGCACCGGGAGGCCGCTGATGCGGCGGCATCGCTTGTTGAAGCCGAGCTTCTGGCAAAAGCTATAGGTGACCCGCGCAATGTGACTCTTGCTCGGCTTGGCCTGATAGAGCATGCCTTCCTGGAAGGCCGGGTCGGAGACGCGCTAGCATTTTGCAGGACGGATGGTGCAGAAGATTCCGACCGCAACTTGCTAGATACTGACCTGCTGATGCGCCAGTGGCGCATACGCCTGCTAACGATCATGCACGGTAAACTCGATGATGCATATGACGCCGCCGGACTAACAACCGGCTTCAATGGCAATCCGGTCGAAGTAGCAGCCGAACTCGCGCAGCTGGGTTATGCTTTCAAAGCGGCATTAGCGAAGCTGTTTGTGGAAGGCCCCGAATCCTCGAGGCTGTTTGGTGAAGCGGTTGCCGAATTTTCGGCAATCGGCGCGAAAGCGGGACTGAGCTGCACGTATCGTATGGCCGAGGCGCGTGGCATTGCATTAAAGCGGATCAAGCGCGAGCGTGGTCCGTACCGTGCTGCGCGCGCCCATCCGCTCGGCCTGACTCGCCGTGAAGTCGAAATTCTGCGTATGATCGTCGACGGTGCCAGCAATCGAGATATTGCCGATAAGGTGGGTCGCTCGCTACGGACTGTCGAACACCATGTGTCAGCTATTTTGGGCAAGATGAGCTTGGAAAACCGGATTCAGGCTGTACTGTTTGCTTTAGCTAACCCAGCTGTCCTCGAACCTAGCGAAGAATTCGCATGAATCATTTTCGCAGCTTTTTTGTAAACGACCGCATCGTTGCGATAATATTGCTGGCGGCGGTACTTTGCGTGAAGGTGCTCGTGCCAACAGGATATATGATTGGCGGCTCGTCGAAAGTACTAACCATTCAGATCTGTCATGACGGACTGGGCGGCCTGGCAACAAAACAAATCGTCATTCCGATGGACGGCAAGTCTCAAAATACCGGTAAGCAGCACAGCAACGGCGAGAGCGCTTGCGCGTATTCAGCACTCGCGATGGCATCGCTATCGGGTGCCGACGCTCCTTTGTTGGCGATAGCCCTGATTTTCATACTCGCATTGTGGTTCGAGAAAGCAACTCCCGCCCGTCTCGCCCCTGTTTCCCATCTCCGCCCGCCGCTGCGCGGACCACCGGCTGCCGTCTGACAAAATAGCCTTATTTGTCTGACACTGCCGGAACGCGTCTGTTTGAGATGCTCTCCGGCGCAGCTGGAGTTTTTAAAATGTATAAAATTGCACAACGGTCCATCGCGGCCGCTTTCTTGGCGTCCTGCCCTGCCATCGCAATTGCCACCGACGATGCGGCGAGCGAAGCAGGAAAATCGGACATACTCGTGATCGCCCGGCGCCAGTCCGAGACGATCGAGAATGTCGCATCAACCACTGCATCGGTCGATGCGAGCACGATCAACGCAAGCATCAACGCAGCAAGCGTCGAAGATACGATCAAATATCTGCCCAGCCTGGTCGTGCGCAAACGCCATATCGGCGATAACTTCGCGCCGATTGCAACCCGGACATCTGGACTGGGGTCGAGCGCGCGCAGTCTGATCTATGCTGACGGTGCGATTTTGTCGGCCCTTATTGCCAACAACAACGGTAACGGCAGCCCGCGCTGGACCTTGGTTACGCCGGAGGAAATAGAACGTATCGACGTACTTTACGGCCCGTTTTCGGCGGCATATTCGGGCAACAGTATCGGAACCGTTGTCAACATCACGACACGGCTGCCGGAAAAACTGGAAGCGCGTGTTTCGGCGCTCGTCAACATCCAGGAATTCAGGCTTTATGGTACCGATCAGACATTGCCGACCCGGCAATTTTCCGCATCGCTGGGGAACCGTTTCGGCCCGCTCGCTCTGTTCGCCAGCTTCACCCGAACCAATGCGCGCAGTCAGCCAGTCAGCATCACCAGCATCGCGGGCAGGACCGATCCTACAGGTACATCGGGCGGATTTGACGAGGTGAATCGTTTGGGCGCGCCTATCCGGGTGCTCGGCTCAGGTGGTATCGAACACCATGTCCAGGACACGCTCAAGCTTAAAGCGGCGCTCGACCTCAGCGATGATATTCGGGCAAGCTATGTCTTCGGACTGTGGACGGATGACACGACGAGCACAGTAGACACCTATCTGAACAGCGCAGCGGGCGGACAGTCTTATGCAACCGCCAATAACGGCACGACCGCCGGTTTCAATTCGGCGGTCTATTATCGAGTTGCCCGTCATTTCTCGCATGCCGTCTCGCTGCAGGGTTCGGCTCCCAAACTGGAGTGGCAGATTATTGGCACGGCTTATGACTATGATCGCGATCTCCAGAGCACGCCTTCGACAGCAACAACCGGGCTTACCGTCAACCGCCTTCCAGCAGCCTTTGCGGGCGGGCCTGGTTCGGTCCAGCGGCAAGATGGTACCGGCTGGATAACGCTGGATGCCAAAGCCGCGCTGCATATCGGTTCGAGCCATATATTGAGCGCAGGCGCGCATTTCGATCGGTACAGACTGGATACCAATACGTTTCTGATAAACGATTGGCAAAACCTCGCAACGCAGCGCGCGCTGAGCGCAACGTCGCGGGGCCAGACCCGGACCAGCGCGTTATGGATCCAGGACGCAATCGAGATCAGCGAATCGCTGTTGTTGACCATCGGTGCGCGGCAGGAATGGTGGCGTGCTTCCAATGGCTTCAACCTGACTGCTTCGGGATTGTCGATCATGCAACCTGTGCGCCGCCAGAGCACATTGTCGCCGAAAGCTTCGCTGGAGTGGCACGCTTCAGAGTCCTGGAGTGCAAGATTTTCCATGGCTCAGGCGTGGCGATTTCCGACGGTTGGGGAGCTCTATCAGGCAACAACCGTCGGCACACTTCTGACTAATCCCAACCCCGATCTGCGGCCCGAACGGGCGCGCTCGGCCGAGCTGGCTGTCGAACGCAAGAACGATGCCGGCTTCCTGCGATTTTCGGTGTTCAATGAGTTGATAAAGGATGCCTTGATATCGCAGACAGGCACCGTGGCAGGCACGGCAGCGACGGCAACTTTTGTACAGAATGTCGACCGCACACGGGCGCGCGGATTGGAGATTGCGGCGGTTCAGCGCGAAATATTGCCGGGCATCGATCTTCAAGGAAGCGTGACCTATGCCGATGCCCAAACCAGACGGAATGCCGGCTTCCCGGCTTCAGTCGGAAAGCTATTGCCAAGTGTTCCGCATTGGAAGGCGGCTATGGTTGTCACATGGCATCCTGCCGAGCCCTTGGCATTGACGGTGGCTGCGCGCTATGCAAGCCGCAATTATGCGACATTAGACAATAGCGACATTGTCGGCCAAACCTATCAGGGCTTCTACAAATATTTCGTCATTGATGCCCGGGCGCAATTCAAGGTCAATGACCGGATGGAGTTCGCTGTCGGCGTCGACAATCTCAACAATGACAAATATTTTCTGTTCCACCCATTTCCTCAGCGGTCCTTTACCGCTGAAATCACGTTGAAATATTGAAGATGGACGGCCTAGGTCTCTATCGCTCGATCTGGCGCTGGCATTTCTATGCCGGCCTGGTCGTAATGCCGCTCATCCTTATCTTGGCTGTGACAGGCAGCATTTATCTGTTCAAACCGCAGATTGAGAGGTGGGAAGAGCGGGCCTGGCAGGGATTGGCGGCAGACGGCGCAGTTTCGCCGGATGTGCAGCTGCAATCGGCGCTCGCCGCCTTTCCGGGCGCACAATTCCGCAGTTACCGATTGCCGCAACTTGAGGGCGATGCCGCCATGGTCGAACTGACGCTGCCCGTTGAAAAGGCAAAGCGCCAGGTGTTTGTCGCGCCCTCGGGCGAAGTGTTGGGAAGCCTTGATCCGCAAACGCGGGTCGAGTCGGTTGTGAAACATATCCATGGCCAGCTGCTACTTGGCCCACGCGGCAGCTGGATTGTGGAATTGGCCGCGAGTTGGGCGATAGTAATGCTCATAACCGGTATTTATCTCTGGTGGCCGGACGGGCGAGGCTTGGCTGGCGTAGTTTGGCCACGCGTGCGGCACGGGCCTCGCATATTTTTACGAGATATCCATGCTGTTACCGGCTTCTGGGTCGCCGGCCTTGCTCTGTTGCTACTGCTTACTGGGCTGCCCTGGACTGACGTCTGGGGCAGCGGCTTCAAGGAAGTGCGATCCCAAATGGGTTGGGTAAAGGGCCAGCAGGATTGGACTCTTGGCGGTTTGTCGCCGGAAGCGAACGGCGAACATGCAGGGCATGGCGATACAACTGTCAATGTGTCAGCCATGCCAAAGATTTCACTCACAAATATCGTCTCGAAGGCTGAGGCCGAGAATCTGGCATTCCCGGTATTGGTCAAACCTCCTATGGCCGCGCGGCAGGTCGGGCCTAAGCCAGATACGGCATGGACGGTGCTTTCCGACGCGCCGAACCGATCGCTGCGTGCCACACTAAAATTTGACATTGCGACCGGCAAGCTGCTGTCGCGCGAGATATTTGACGAAAAGCATCTGATCGACAAAGCCGTTGGCTATGGCATCGCCTGGCATGAAGGCGCATTGCTTGGCTGGGTCAATCAGCTCATCGGATTGCTGACTGCAATGATGCTCATCACGTTAGCGATAACCGGTTTTCTTATGTGGCGTAAACGCAAGCCCGCAAACAGGCTGGGAGCACTAACCGCGCCAAAAGCACAAAAATGGGCAAAGCTTTTACCCTTCATTTTGCTGCTCGCCGCGTTCCTTCCGCTTTTTGCCGCATCCCTGATCGCAATAACGCTGCTTGATAAGCTTATCCTTCCTTATGTCCCCAAATTGGCGCGTTGGATGGGCATGGATCGTCCAACGTGATCTGTGGACAGCGCTCGAAGAAGTAGCGGGCTATGGTCAGCTGCGATATTCGGGATTGGGGTGGTCGAATCGCTCGCCGGATGACCACGCCTTTCTGTCATTTCCCTGAGATGAAATGCCGTCATTCTGTTTCAGCAGCATCGCCATATGCATCAAATTCCATGCCATGAAAGTTGTGTTGCGCTGCGTAAAGTCATTGGCGAGCCCTACGACACCGTCATCTCCATAAGATGGGCCTGGCCCTGCTTCACCTATCCAGCCCGCGTCGCTTTGGGGTGGTATCGTGTACCCCAAATGCTGCAGCGAGTAGAGAATATTCATGGCACAATGCTTGATGCCGTCCTCATTGCCGGTCACGATGCAGCCAGCAACACGGCCATAATATGAGGACTGGCCTTTACTGTTCAGTTCCCCGGAATAACCATAAAGCCGTTCAATCACTCGCGAGCAGATCGAAGACTTATCACCCAACCAGATGGGCGTCCCCACCACCAATATGTCGGCATTCATGACCTGTTGCTGGATATTTGGCCAATCATCATGGCTCCAGCCATGCTCGCGCATATCCATTTGCACGCCGGGCGGTATGTCATGGTCCGCCACCCTGATTGTCGTGCATGTTACGCCTTGTTTTTCCATAATCGCAACCGCCGCATCCATCAGCAATTGCGTGTGCGAAGCTTCGCTCGATCGTTTCAACGAAGTGTTGAGGAAAACTGCCTTTAGGCCCGTCATTTGGCTCATATAAAATATCCTTCAATCGGCATGGACTGGCAATGGAGAAAATTGCGGGCAAGCGTCGCGATTATAACAGCCGAATAACCGAAAGCCTGTATATCGGTGCCGTTCTGGCGTTGGTTGTGCTGGTCGAACATTCCAGACAGAAGGAAGTTCCGGTTCGATACGAGCGCCGACCAGATGGCCGGCGCCCGGACTTCATTTTAGGTACTCAGCCGCAGCAGGGCAGCCCGCAGCACGCGCCGATGGCGCAGCATGCGGCGGCAAATGCTGTTGGGCTTGCGGCATATGCCGACCCAGCGGTCAGCGATGCGGCAAAAGCGATCAATCGTGTTACATATTTCATCATAATTCTCCAAAAAATTGAAATTCAAATTTCTTACACGGTTCGCGGTGGTGGCGCCTCGGGCTTGCTGGAGATGGAACGCATGGCTAGCGTGGCCGCTTCGGGTGCGGAAGAATTGTCAATTAGCTCCGAAATCAGGACCGCATGCGGAATGATCGCAGCCGCGCAAATGCGCGCACAATCCCCGGCAGTGGTGGGGCAGGCTGACGGTGCATGATCGCAGCAGTCATTTGCGTCTTCATCCGCCATATGCTCGCAATGAAAAGAAGGCGTTGCAAACAGCGAAGCACTTGCACCGATTAGCAGTGCCATCAGCAAATATTTTAAAATATGCATCGGCCTTTGTTCGGTCCCTCCTTTCATTAGGTTACACACCGCGCATTTTTATGACGACGTTATTGCCTTCGCACCCTTTTTACGGGCAGATTCTGGGCAAACCAGCCCGGACCCCATCCGGAACCCGACATCCCCTCGGCGATATCGACAACGCGGGTGAAGCCAGCCTGTTCGAGCTTGGCGCGCAAGCGTGCTGACCGGCCACCACGGGCACAGATGAGCCCGATTGGATGGGCGCGATCATTGTTGACAAGCGACAGCAGCTGTCGGACGAATTGCGGGTCGAGCGCAGATAATGTGTGGGCATGCGACGCTATTCCGGTCGTCCGCTATTCCGCGGGAGTCCGTATATCCAAGAGCATAATGTCGCCCTTTGCGGACAATACTGCGGCCGTCCGGGCGGACATGATGTTGACCGGGCGAGCGTGGACGAAGCCGGTGCAAAGCGATGCGATGATCACCGATCCAAGGAGGATTGTCCGGCGATTCATCCGCGACGCCATCGATGATAACGCTCCGCCCATTTCAGCAAAGATTCCGGTGCATGCTTGCGTTTCCATTCGCCAGCGACATATCTGTTGGCTTCGACCATCGTAGGATAGCTGTGGATCGTTGCCAGTATCTTGTTGAGGCCCAGCCCATGCTTCATCGCCAGCACATATTCGGCGAGCAATTCGCCGGCATTGTTGCCGACAATGGTGACACCCAATATCCGGTCTTTGCCCGGCGGTGTTAGCACTTTAACAAATCCCCTAGTCTCGCTGTCGGTGATCGCCCGATCAAGTTCGTCCATCGGAAACAAGGTGACTTCACACGCGATGCCCTTTTCCTTTGCCTCTGTTTCGTTCAGCCCGACGCGGGCAATCTCTGGGTCGGTAAAGGTGACCCAAGGGATCACCCGGTAATCTGATTTGAACTTCTTGAATTGGCCAAACAGCGCATTGACACTAGCAAACCAAGCCTGGTGTGCCGCCGTGTGCGTGAACTGATACGGTCCGGCCACATCGCCAGCGGCAAAAATATTGGGATAGATCGTCGCCAGATAGTCGTCGGTCACAACGGTCTTATCGGTATCGACGTTCAAATCTTCGAGTCCATAGCCAGATAGCCGGGCCTTGCGGCCGACCGCGACAATCAAGGCGTCGAAAGCTATCGCACGTTCCTTGCCCTCATGTTCGACGACGATTTGCTTTTCTCCGCCCACAAGCTCGCAGCGCAAAGCTTTGTGGCTCGTCAAAACCTTCACGCCAGAAGCCTCCTGCGCTGCCTTGGCGATATCGGCTACATCGGGATCTTCGCGGATCAATAATCGGGGCAGCATTTCCACTTGCGATACATTCGACCCGAGCCTGGCAAAGGCTTGTGACAACTCGCAACCGATCGGACCGCCGCCAAGCACGACCATGCGTTCAGGGATCCTCTCCATTTGGGCAAATTGATCCCACAGATTCTCACTGGTGAAATAACCGGTGTCGTCCAGTCCAGGAAGCGGCGGAACAAATGGTTCGGCACCGGCAGCAATGATGATGCTCCGTGTGGTTAGCCGCTGTGTTTCGCCATCGTTTTGCTTGATTTCGACGGTCCATGGATCAATGATGCGCGCATAGCCTTGGACAACATCCACGCCGAGGCCGGTGAAGCGTTCTACGCTGTCATGCGGTTCGATGGCAGCAATGATATCATGAACCCGCTGCATCACCGACTTGAACTGAAATTCAGGGTCGTGCGCCGTCAAACCATAGACGTCGCCATGACGCATCTGCTCGGCAAGTTTGGCGGTTTTGATTAATGCCTTGCTGGGAACGCAGCCATAATTCAGGCAATCACCACCCATCTTATCGGCCTCAACGAGCGTGACCTTGGCTTTCACGGTTGCGGCAATATAGGATGAGACAAGGCCCGCCGCGCCCGCGCCGATGACCACAAGATTGCGTTCGAAGGACTTTGGCTTTGTCCAGCGCGCATAGACGCGACGTTTTTTCGTCCAGTTCATAATCCATTTCCCGGCCCAAGGCGTGAGGCCCAATGCCGCGAAAGACAGCAACAGGCCGGGCGAAGCAATATCGCCTGGGCTGTCGATCCGTGCAATCTGCGTGCCGGCGTTGACGTAAACGATGGTGCCGAACAGCATTCCGAGCTGACTGACCCAGAAATATGTCCTCGTCTTGATTGGTGTCAGGCCCATCAGCAGGTTGACCAGAAAAAACGGAAATACAGGTACAAGCCGTAGCGAAAACAGATAGAACGCACCGTCGCGGCGCATGCCATCGTTCAAGGCCTTCAGCCGCTCGCCAAAGCGCGATTGAACCCAGTCTTGCAGCAGGTAGCGCGACGCCAGAAACGCCAAAGTCGCGCCAATGGTGGATGCGAATGAAACGATGAAGGTGCCGACAAAAACGCCAAAAATGGCCCCGGCCGCCAAAGTCATTATCACTGCACCGGGAAATGACGCAGCCGTCGCCGCAACGTAGATTGCAAAGAAAGTTGCGACCACGAGCACCGGCGAGGCCTTATATTGCGCGTCAATTGCGCCTTGCTGCGCCTTAAGATTTTCCAGGGTCAGCTGGTGGCCGAGGTCAAAATATGCAAAAGCGATGATCGCCAGCACAGCAATGATGATGATTGCGATTTTTTTCACGCAGACATTCCTTTGGTATCGCTTTTCAGCGTCATTCGTCGGTTTACAGCATTAATTCTTACGGCTCGTTGGTTCGCCGGTCGATTGGGCCGTTTTCATCGCTATTTGTGGCAGACGCGAAGGCTCGGGCTGCCTTGCCCAGTTCAGGCAATTGACGTTCAAAATTCGCGCAGCTCCGGCATATCGTTACATGGATGCGAACCGTAAATCTTTCGGCACGAGAAAGCTGGCGGTCCTGACTTTGCGACAGCAGGTAAGTTGCGTCGTGACAATTCAGCATCGCTCCATATCTTTCTGATACCATTTGGCTTCAAGGCAGGCACGCAGACCGAGCCGGGCTCGGTGAAGGATGACGTGGATATTGGACACCGAAAGGCCCAATTCGCTGGAAATCTCTTCTGTTTCCATTTCAACCACTTCACGCATCATAAACACGCGGCCTTGCTGCATTGGTAGACGGTTGAGACAGGCATCAAATATCGCTAGAAACTGGTTGCTATTTATTGCTGCTTCGGGATCCGCCCAGCGCGACGGCTTTGATGAATCGTGCCACATCCCCCGGCGATCAAATAGGTCGGGTAATGCTCCGGTGTCGTCATCCATCATCAACTGGCTTGCGGGTATCGGCCGCCGCTGCCGCTGGCGCAATATGTCGGCAATCTTGTTTTTGAGGATGGCAATCATCCAGGTTTTAAACGCAGCCTCTCCGCGAAAGTTTTGCGCGTTCTTGAGCGCCCCTGCCATCGCTTCTTGAACAGCATCTTCGACCTCATCATAACCGAGCTGAAGCCGGGCGAAACGGAGCATTTCGGCGCGCGTTCGTTCAAGAAATACATCGCTAAAACCGACTCCGTCCAGAGCCTGAAAGACCGCAAGGCTGGCCATTTCACTCATTCAGCGTCGCATCATTTGTTGTGCCTTGGCAGCGCTGTAACTGGCAACGAGGAACGGCACTGCATAATTCATAACCAGCCTGTCCCAAATCAATGCCTCGCCCCGCCAGATGTCTGGCCCCTGGTTAATGGCGTTGAGACAGGTACCTACGACCATCGAAACGCGCACAGCATTTGCTACAACCGGTCGCGAAAGCATCGCGGAAATCAAAGTCATATCTTTGGGCTTTCCAGATGTCACTGGCTGCCCATTTCCGCATAATGTTCGACAAACGCCCTGTCGATCCAATCCTTCAGTCGCCATACCAGATTTCCACTGGCGGTAATGCTTCCCCATGATAAAATAGCGCGTCTGTCCCCAGTGGCGAGCAAATATAGCGTTCGACTGCGGGGGATGTAAGGCTTAAGCGCGGCATGACCTTGTGCAGCGCGCAAATTATCGGCCAATATCGGTCCTGCATTGACGGCATGTACACCCGATCGGGCGATCGACATGTCGGTGCGCTCTATTATATCTCCTGCCGCAAAAATGGCGGGGTGCGAAACGCTGCGCAGATCGGCGCCGACTTTTACAAATCCCGCTTCATCGACAGCAAGCCCGGACATTTTAAGCCAGGCCGGTGCCTTGCTGCCGGTTGCAGCAATCACATAATCGGCAAATAGGGTCTGGCCCGTTGAGAGCATGATTTTTCCATCGCGGCCCACAGCGTCTGCGTCGTGGATGTCGATCCCCCGAACGGTAAACGCGCGCCGAACACGGCCGATGACGCCGCGCGAGTGACCGGACAAAAAGCCGTCAGGTGAACTGACCACAGATATTCGGGCATTCGGGCAAATGCTGCGGAGCGCCGAATGTGAAGCAAAAGCAATCTCAACACCCGCTGCACCGCCGCCAATGACGACCAAATGAAATTCCTTCTGCTTGCTGGCCAGTTCGACGATGCTCTGCCAGCGGGCAACAAACTCATTGATCGGTTTTACTGCCAAGAGACGCTCGCCGAGAGTTGCCAGCATTGATGTGTCGGCAACCCCGCCGGTCGCAAGCGACAACATGTCAAATCTAACGACCTCGCCAGATGAAAGAGAGAGAATATTTTTCTTCGCATCCAAAGATTGGAGATCGGCAATAATAAGCCGAACACCTGCCCGAATGGCCAAAGGGCGCAAGTCAATACGATGTTGCCCATCGGCATAATACCCCGCCATCCATCCGGGCACCATCCCCGAATAGGCGGTGAACGGTTCGGAGGTGACCAGCCAAGTGTCGAAATTCTCCGGTGGCTTTTCGATCCAGCTTGCCAGCACCGCCAAATGCGCGTGTCCGCCGCCGGCCAAAACCAGAAGGGTCTTTACCGGCATGTGGGGATGTGCGGCTTTGATATGCGGTTCATGTCAGGTAAAACTCTCGTTGTCTTGTCTTGAGGATCCGTCGCCATTGCAGGCAAAATCTTACAGACGTTGGCGATTTTGGTCATGGTCGGTAACCAATGCCCTTTCAAAGGACGAAGCAATCGAGATCGTCGGCCACACGCATTTCACCTTTGTAGTGCTGACGGATGGCGGCCTCGCCCTCATCCTGCCGCGAGAGGGCGCGTTGCATGTTGTGCGATAAAACCAACAAACTGGGCGATATAGCTGACGCCGCCTCGCCGATTGATGCCGGCCAGCGATGCAGGCCGCGCGGCTGCCCTTCGCCTTCGGGAATAACATTATGCATGACCAGAATATCGGGTTTGAGTCCCTTCAGTACACCGACAAAATCATCGCTTAAAAAACTTTGGTCGCCAGAAAATACTATCTTTTTGCCGTTGGCTTCGATCAAAAAGCCGAGCGCCGGAACCTCTCCGTGGTGAACGGAGATGGCACTGATCCGCATATCGGGTCCGACTATTATGGTCTGGAGGCCCTTACGGCCAACGTCAATTTCCTGCGGTTGCAGTTGCGGGAGCTCAAATCGCCCGTCCAGATAGCCCGAAAGATAACGGAACGCGCCCGACTTCTCATTCAATAATGCGTCGAGATGTTCTGCGACACCTGGAAACTCGGCATTTCCTGCCGGGCCTATTATAGGCAGCGGTTCTCTGCGGTTTGCAAAGCCGCCATTGTTAAGGATCGCGGCAATATCAGCGACATGGTCGCCATGGAAATGCGTGATCAAGATTGCCTTATGGTCGGCAAACTTGACCCCTGCCTGACCATAACGCACGAAAGCACCGCTTCCGGCGTCGATTAGCAAAACGGCCTTACTATTCTGCCAGATAACCGCGCTTGAACCGGCACGGTGCCCTTCAGCAACAGGTCCGCCAGATCCCAATATTTGCATGGCATTTGGCGTAGAACATTTGCCGCCTGATACTGAAACGCCCGGTGCAGCGTTGATTACAAGAAGCATAGCAGCCAGCGTGATTCTTCCGATTACCACGAGGCTGTCACCACCGAATTAAGCTCGGCACTATAAGGCGCCCGACGGTTGCCGCGATTATCACAACAAGGCTGTGCCAGAGGCCTATATGATAGATATCATTATATTGGCAGTGGAAGGAAAAGGCGAAGATGCCGAAGCTGCCAGCGGCAATGCCTGTCAGCAATCCGGCATTCGCCGCCGAGGTAGGTGCACCGCGCCGCAACCATAATGTTAGCGCCGTACCCACAATCAGCCCAAGACCAGCACCGACGACCAAGCAATCTAATCCATGCGAAATAGACGATTGTTCCAATGCGACCGGTCCTTTGACCAAACCCATGATCAAAGCGGTAAACGGTAAAAGTCCCGCCATGGCAGCGGCCCAGACCCAGCCTCCATGGTCGTTACCGACTTGAGGCCGGCTCATCACAATCACTGTAACCGATGCAGCAATCCCCAGCATTGCAAACAAGCCGGTAGCGAGCAGAAACACAGGATGGAGATTACCCGCAATGATGTCCGGACGAATGCCAAACAAAAGAGCAACAACCAGCATCGTTAATACCGCGGCTCCCGCTGATACCAGCAGTCCTCGTGACATTTTGAGCGCGCCGACGGGTTGAAGGTCGTCCACGAGTTCGGCGATTAGAAATTCTGTGGGTTTGGACATTTTACTACGCTTTCTCGATCATGGCGGTAAGCTTTCTCAGCCCCCGGTGAATATTGACTTTAATGAGCGATTCGCTCTGGCCGCAGGCGACTGCCGCCTCGGTGACCGACAATCCTTCAATTTTTACCAGTTCAATCGCTTTGGCTTGGGCTGGCGGTAAATAGGCAAACATGCGCTCGATACTAATCCGGGCAGCGATTGCGGGCTCCGGATTGTCGGCAGCAAAGCCTTCGTCAAATTCAACTTCGTCTGCCTTGTAGACCATTCGCAAATGGTCAACCCAACGGTAACGCGCGATTGCTGCCAGCCAGGGTAAAAAAGGTCTCGCAGGATCATAACTTGCAAGCTTTTTGTGGAGGGACAACAATGTGTCCTGGACTAGATCATCAAGATGGTGCGGCACAATCCGGCGGCTATAATAGCGCCGCAACCATTTCTGGCATTCCAGCAGCAGCGTAGAATAAGCCTTGCGGTCACCGCGCTGCGACATGACCATTAGACGTGCCATCGTGATGTCATCGGCAATCATTGGCGGGTTCTTTTCACCAAAATCGTATCAAGCGAAAGGAACCCGCCTCCCCGAACGATAAGCACAAGTGCAAGGGCGACCCAAAGGGAGTGCACTTGCCACCAAGCATCGGGGTAGACGAATAGCTGGATGACGATGGTCATACCAAGCAACGCAGTAGCCGACAGGCGTGTAAAAAGCCCTAGAACGAGCAATATTGGAAAAACATGCTCTGATACCGTGGCCATGACCGCCGCAATGTCGCTGGGCAGTGGCACAGAATGATACTCTTCCTGAAACAGGAAATACGTATTTTCGCTGATGGAAAACAGCGTACCTTCATCCACTTTGGTACGCCCGGATCGCCAGAATATGCCCGCAAGGACGATGCGCGTGAACAAAAGTGTCAGGTTCCATAGTTTGTCATTGCTGAGCAGGGAGACTGAGCGGTCGTACAATTCAACTAATTTGCCCATCTGATACTCCCGCTAAATTTGTACGCGTGTGAGCGCGCCTGCTTCCAAAAGTACGACCAATGCAGTCAATCCGTCGGGAGGCACGCATTTTTCGTTACCTTCAGGTTCGTTGATTCCGGCCAAAAGGTTACCGAGCGTGACGTGCGTGCGATTTTTAGGAAAAATGGCGGCGATGTCCGCACTTGCCGGCGACACCAGAACTTCGGCATCGGGCCGGGTCAGAAGCACGGCATGCGCGTCGGCCAATCCAGCGACTTCCTGTCCGAGCAGTTGACGGACCTTTTCGTTAAATTGGCCTATCGAGGCCGCAGGATGCGTCTGCACCGTGATCTCCATCAGCATATCGGGCGCAATTCCCCACAAATCGGAGAGGCGCAATGCGGACGCCTCGGCTGCGTGATAGGATTCGAGCCAGCAATATTCGAACCTTGCCAGATCCGACCATGTCGAAGTCTGGCCTCTTCTTCCGAGAAAATCGGCAAAATCAGCGCCGATCTGCATCAGGGGGCGGGCGGCTGGGCCAGGCTCTTCAAGATACATGCGCGAATATTCGTTAAACCGGGCATGCCCCATCGATATCCGTGTCCGGGGAAAGCTGTCTTCAAGGGCAACAAGTCTGGCGTGAGAAATGGTGTTTGCATGCACATTCATGCCCGTCAGAACCCGTGCGCGGGATCCTGCAAACAGCTGGTCCGAAAGAAAATCCGGACCATGGTCCAGCGATTGCATTATCTCGATTTGAATATCCTCAAGCTTCGACAAGACGCTGACCCTGCTTGGCGCAAAATACCGCATCGTCCATGGCAGCCTCGGCTTTTGCTGCCTCGGCCATCAGGATCGGGTAATCTGGCACATCGGTGTCCCATTCGATTAATACCGGCCGTCTGCCGGCGCGCTGCGTGAAGCGGGTGAAAAGTGCCCAAGTTATATCAGAGACGGGCGAGCCATGATCGTCGATCAGCAGAATGCCTGTTTCATGCTCTTCGCGCGCATGTCCGGCAAGATGGATTTCGCCCACCAAATGCGGTTCTATTGCGTCGATCATCAAGAACGGATCCAGTCCCAAGTTGGTTGCCGAAACTTCGATATTGTTGATATCGAGCAAAATCGCGCAGCCGGTGCGTTTGCACAATAGATGAAGGAACTCTGCCTCATCCATCGCGTCATGGGCAAAGGCGAGGTATCTTGACGGGTTCTCGATCAAAATCTGCCGCTTGAGCAGGTCCTGTGCAAAATCCACCTGAATGCAAAAGTGATCGAGTGCGTCTTGGGTGTAGGGAACCGGCAGAAGATCGGGAAAGCGGTTGCTCTGGTTGCCACTCCAACTGAGATGATCCGAAACCAATGCCGGTTCGTACCGTTGGCACAAGGCAACAAGTTGATTGAGCTCATCGCGATCGACTCCTTCAGCGCTGCCAAGCGACAGGCCGACCGAATGAAAGCTTAGCGGATATTGTTCGGCTAATGCCGACAGCCACCGATGCGGAGGACCGCCCGCCACAAAATAATTCTGCGGATGTATCTCAAGCCACGCCGGGCGGTGTGGGATATTGCCTGTCGCTGCCTCAAGCAGCTGCGCATAATGCTGCGGCTTGAGGCCGATGCCAACGGCTGGGGGGAGAGCCGAGACAATGGACACGACAGGCAATATCTCCGCGACCCGGCGGGTTATCCCGCGGGGGGAACTGGTTTAAGGTTTCCGGAAAGTTCGGCGAGCGAGCCGCCCGACTTTTCGCATTCGCCAGTTTGCGTGTATTTCCAGGCATTGCCTTGATAATCGACGGTCGAGGTTCCGGCACAACTCGTGCCTGGCCCTGCTTTGCAATCATTTTTGCCCTTGAGAGCAATTCCAAAGCATTTTTCCTTGGCCGCAACTTGTTTGGCATCAGTGTTACCGCTTTTACCGGAATCACCCGAGGGTGTTCCAGACGAGCAGGATGCCAATGCGAGGGCAGCTAACGCTGTTGCTGCTCCGCAGAGCATGCTGTTGGTTCGGTCAAACATTCTTGGTTTCCTTGATCAGCTTTTTTGCGGAACAGGCTTGGCGTTTCCGGCCTTTGCAGTGAGCGAACCGCCCGCTTTTACACAGCTGCCCTTGGCTACATATTTCCAGGCATTACCCTGATAATCGACAGTTGATGTGCCGGCACAGCTCGTGCCCGGACCAGCGGCGCAGTCATTTTTCGCTTTTAGCGCGACGCCGAAGCATTTTTCCTTGGCTCCCGCTGCCTGTCCGGCGGCGGACACGGGCGATGTTGCTAGCAGGGCAGTGGTTGCAAGTGCGGCAATAGCGGCTGCAACTTGGGTGGTCGTTTTCATGGTTGTCCCTTTACAATTTAGCCATCAAACATTGTCTTCACTCTGCACAGTTCGCGCTGGCAGCTCATTTGGTTACACGTTGTTTGATTTTTTCATCGGACCAACATTATGGTGCCCTTAATGTGTTCCGCGAAGCAGCACGACCAAGGCGGGTCTGTTGCCGTTCAAATGTATGAGCTTCAGGGAAGCGAGCTCGAGGTACCTGAAAGCATTGAGTGATAAATCAACTCAATCTGCAATTGGCAAACGGTTGTCTTAACTGCAATCGATCGTTTGACGTGCCGCGCGCGCATTGCGAGCGGAAAAACGAAAGATATAGCTCGGAAATTCCCATCACGGTCCGATTGCCCCCGCTTCTGTTGAACTGATTTCGGGAACGCGCGTTATGGATTTCCAGCTTTTTACTAAAATTCAATACCGACGAACTGGCAGCGATCCAATCCAGTTGGAAATGTCTGTCGCGCGCCAGCGTATTCTGCCAGCGCCTATATCCAATGGCGCTGGAAATGTATTTTGTCGGATGCGACGCCAAACAGTCGTTCGGCTCCTGATGCCGGTCATATTCATGACCTCGGCGCAGGTTAGTAAATGCGTTACGTCCATAACAATGTCTCAATTAGCCGTGCCATAAATTGCGAAACGACGGTGCAATGAAGGCTTATTTCGTTTTTTTGTCGGCAAGTGCAGAGCCCATGGCGGTAGTCGCTCCGAACTCTTGCTCAACATATCATTTTTACTCCGCAAAGTTTTCCGAAGCACGAATATTGCAACTGTATAAGGCTGCTGGCGTAAAAAATGTCTGTATGGCTGCCATTTAGGCCGTTGCGCGGTAAGTTTTGGGAACACTACCGCAACTTTTGTCCGCTTCCAGCGTAAAAGCTGGGAAGGGGAGGGCTCGAAATTAACTCGATCGTGGATTCAGCTCAATTACAATTTCAACCAGGCGCCGGATTTTGACGCCTGGAAATCGATACATCAAGGACAGTGGATTTCTGGCTAATCGATACACGAATCTTGCCCTGTAAGCATGAAAGATTTGGGCTGCTCGACCGAAGCTGGAACTGCTTTCTCACACTTTCAGTGAAAATTTGTTCGGATCAGCAACAGGTTGGAGCAATAGAATCGGCTCTTCGATTAACAGCAACCAGATGTGCTTCTGTTGCCCCAGATGTTGCCCCGAAACGTTTCAGCTATCTGCGGCACACAAATATACATGCTAAGTATTTGAATTATATGGTGCCGGCTACAAGGTTCGAACTCGTGACCCCCTGATTACAAATCAGGTGCTCTACCAACTGAGCTAAGCCGGCACATTATTCGCGCCCTTAGCGTCAAATGATACCAAAGGTCCAGCCCTCTGTTGCGGCAATTTGC